>CALZJG010000133.1 GCA_945787555.1 uncultured Chromatiaceae bacterium
ATGACGCGATGACGCGAGAAGCGGGATTGTGCTGTGACGCAGAAAGAAGACGATTAAATTACTTGAAGTCTAAATGCAGCATCTTGCCGCCGGTCTTGTCGGCCAGGGTTTGGTATTCGACTTCGGTACTGGAGTCGGAGCGGCCGAATGGCAAGGTAAACACCGGGCTGGGAATGTTGCTGTACTGTATGGTGTCATCGGAGGGTTCATCGCCGATGAGCAGATAGGCGCCGGGTGGCGCGGCGTTTTGCGCGGCGGAGCGGAAGGCGCGTCCGATATTCTCCACATTGCCGGAGAAAGGTGCGCCACTCATGAGATTGTCGAACATCTCGCCCATGCTGCCGGTGTAAGTCTCGGCGGAGCGATCTGAAAACCAAGTGATGGCCGCGAGTTCTTTGCCGGCGCGGGTGACGATCAAGCGCAGTATGGGGACGAGAAAGTTGGAAACGCCGTGCATCGAGCCGGAGGCGTCGACGATCAGATGCACCTCTTTGCCAGGGATCTCTTTGAGCCCTTGCACGAAAAGATCGAAATCCTTGCGGCCGACGCTGGCCGCTTCGAGGATAATGTCGATTTGCCCCTCGGGATCGGTGACCAGTACTCGTTCCAAGTCTTCCTTGAAGCGCTCCTTGTCAGCTTCCGTGATCTGCAGTTCCTCTTGCAGGGCGGCGAGCTGGCGCTTGAGCTTAGGGAGTTCGTTTTCCTCGTTAAGGCGGGCGGTGATGATGGTGGTCACAAACAAGAAAATGAACATCGACAACATCAGCATGGCGACGTCGGCGAAATTTTCGTAAAAGCTCCACGATGCTTTTCTGTGTTTAGGCATGGGCTGGGGCCGTAAGGGCGGTTATTTGCCTAGCGATCGCTTCAACCGGACCCACCAGGAACGGTTGATCTTGTTCATGATGCGAATTTCCTCCTTCAGCAAATCCGAATAGTATTTTTGCAATACGACCGAGTCGCGCAGTGTCTGCTTGCGATCCGCGTCGTCCCCAAGCTGATTGAGGCGTTGCGCCTCATCGTGAAAGGCCGCCATGGCGAGTTTGGAATCGGACATCGCGGCTTGCAGCAGCTTGACATTATTGCCCAAGGCATCGACTTCACGGTTGATGATGCGCAATTCCCTTTCCAGAGTGGGCTTGGTGTCGGAGAGTATGTAGACCATGGAAATTCTTTTGAGGTTGTCCGACAGTCCCGCCACGCCATGCTCGGTGATCAGCGCGAACACGCGCAGCAGCACCCCACCCAGCACTGCGCCCATGAGCGTGGTGTAAAAGGCCGTGCCCATGCCGCTCATGGCATGGCGTAAGCCGCTCACCAGGCGTGCTTGGTCGCGCCCTAGCGCATCCAGCGATGAGGAAAGACCGGCCAAGATCAGCGTCAAGCCGACGACGGTACCGATAAGGCCGAGCGTGATGAGTAGATTGCCCATTACCTCCACCGCATGGCTGGTGCGTTCGTAGGGCGCCAGCTCGATATCCAGTAACGCCTCGATGTTGGGTTGTTCGTTCTTGGAGACGACTTCCTTCAGCGAATAGAAGAAGCGTTCCACTGCGCCGGCGGTATGCGTTAGATCTACTCCGTGCAGGGTCTTTTCCTTGACGGTCATGCCCAGCTTGATGGCATGTGCGGCTTCATTGGTGAGGGCCATCGTGAGTTGAAAGCTGATCGCCACGCCGATCAGGAACAGGCCCATAATGACCCAGGTAATCCGGGTGCTGTCTTGTAAGATGAAGTCCCACAGATCGGTTTCCAGCTGCAGGAGAAAGTAGACGGCAATGGAGACAGAGGCCCACATCAGCCACAACAGCATGGTTCGAAACGCCTTTTCCCTGGCCAATTTTTTAGGGCTACTCATGCAGGAAAATACTCTCGTCCTTGGGCTGGCGGGAAGTCGGCGACTAAGCCGCCGTATCTCAGCAAATAATTGTTAGTCATTAGTTCAACTGTTTCATGCGCGTTTGGGATTGTCAATGCGAGCGCGCATCGTAAGGTCGTTGGTCGAGTGTGATGATAGAAAAGCGAGAGGGGTGGGAGGAGGAGAGAGCCCGCACAGTCGAAGCCGCGCCCCGACTGTGCGGGTGGCCGCTTAGATGCTCATCAAGGAGGCGACAAACATCAACAGGCTACATATCAAGCCGACGCTCAACACCAGAAGACCGTCATTGGCGCTGACATCGATCCATTGTTTTTTCGAATTGGACATACTCCTGATTCCTCCTAACTAGATGATTGCATGTAAAAAACACTAGAATATTAGTGGTTTTGTCGATTTTTCGACGGTAATTTTTTACACGAATTGCGCTGCTGTGGTCAAGGTGCAGTTGGTGTGGAGGAGATACGCGTGGCTGCGCTGCCCGTGCCACGCGGGTCGCTGGCGGCGCGCACGCGCTGTTGGCGTCTGTCCCACCACACGGCTTGCATATTGCCGTAGCGGCGGGATAGGCCGCGCAGGCGATGGCCGCGTGCCTCGTGCTGGGTGATTTGCTGGGGACTGAACGTCTCCGGCTCGTGCTGTATGACATCGGGCAGGAATTGATGGTGATAGCGCGGCAGACTGACCCAGTGTGCGGGGTCGCCGCCGCTGGCATAGTCCAGGGTCGCCAACAACACCATGGTAATGATGCGCGAGCCGCCCGGGGTGCCGAGGATGGCGACGCCGCGCTCCGATTCGATAAACGTCGGCGTCATGCTGGATAGCGGGCGCTTGCCGGGTGCGATGGCGTTGGCTGCGTCGCCCACCAGTCCGTAGACATTGGGGGCGCCCGGCTTGGCGGAGAAGTCGTCCATTTCGTCGTTGAGTAACACGCCGGTGCCGGGCGGCATGAAACCGCTGCCGAAGGGGAAGTTGATACTCAAAGTCGCTGCCACGCGATTACCGTCTTGATCCAGAATCGAGAAATGCGTGGTATCGGCGCCAGCGCTGCTGGCGGCGCTGCCGGGCAGGTTGGCACTGGGGGTGGTTCTATCGAGCCGCAGGCTCGCGCGCAGGCCGGCGGCGTAATGGGGGTGGGTGAGGCGCTCCACCGGCACGTCGACGAAATCCGGGTCGCCGAGATACTCGGCGCGATCGCGATAGGCGCGGCGCATCGCCTCGATGATGAGATGGTTGCGGTCTACGGCGTCCAGCGTATTCAAGTCGTAACCCGAGAGGATATTCAGCATGGTGAGCAGGGCGATGCCGCCGGAGGAGGGTGGCGCGGCGCTGGTGATGCGCAGCTCGTGGTAGTCGCCGCGTATCGGCTCGCGCTCCACCACTTTATACTGCGCTAAATCTTGTTTGCTCCAAATACCGCCGGCGGCGCGCACGCCCGCCACCAGACGTGCTGCGATCTCGCCGGCGTAAAAGCCGGCGTGGCCGTGGTCGGCCAAGGCGAGCAAGGTGTCGGCCAGTTCAGGTTGACGTAGTAACGCGCCACTGGCCGGTACGTCGTCATCGTGCAAGAAGGTGGCCGAGGCGGCCGGTGAGCCGCGCAAGGCGGGTAGGCGAAAGCCCGCTAGACGGCGATAGCGTTCGTCCACCGGGTAACCCTCGCGAGCGTGACGGATGGCGGGGGCGAGACTGGTCGGCAAGGGCAGTCGGCCGTAGCGCTCCGCGAGATGCGCCAAGGCCGCCGGCAGGCCAGGGATGGCGGCGGCCAAGGGGCCGTCGACCGAGAGTTTCGGGACGACCTCGCCCTGCTCATCGAGGTACAGGTCGCGGTGCGCGGCCAGCGGCGCCGTTTCACGGCCGTCGATCATGACTTCGTGGCGATCCGCGGCGCGATGCAGCAAGAAAAAGCCACCGCCGCCCAGACCCGAGCCGCTCGGCTCGACCACCGCCAGCGTGGCGGCCACCGCCACCGCGGCGTCGAAGGCGTTGCCGCCGGCGTTGAGCACCTCGAAACCGGCCTCGGTGGCCAGCGGGTGAGCCGTAGCGACGGCGGCGGCGGGCGGTTTATCGGCTGCCGTCGCCACACTGGCCCATGCCAGGCCCAGGCAGAGCAGGGCGAGCAGCAAAGGCGAGGGGCGATGTCGTTTAAGCATG
The DNA here is from genome assembly GCA_945787555.1 of uncultured Chromatiaceae bacterium. Classification (GTDB taxonomy): domain Bacteria; phylum Pseudomonadota; class Gammaproteobacteria; order DRLM01; family DRLM01; genus CALZJG01. The sequence goes on from CALZJG010000133.1 coordinate 4,028, forward strand.
CTGGCTTATCCCGCCTTCGCAGCCGTGAGCCGCAGATACTTGGCGTGCAGCTGTTCGTGGGTCTCTACCTGGTCGGGATCCTTGGGGATGCAGTCCACGGGGCAGACTTCCACGCACTGCGGCGTGTCGTGGTGGCCTACGCATTCGGTGCAGCGGTTGGGGTCGATTTCGTAGATTTCCTCGCCCTGCGAAATGGCGTCGTTGGGGCACTCGGGTTCGCACACGTCGCAGTTGATGCATTCGTCGGTGATGATCAAAGACATATTTCAATATCCAGAAAGCGCTAAGCAATTGTCTATTTTACCCCAGGCGCTCGCGCAGTGCGGTGACCACCGCCGGATGCACGAACTCCGAGACATCGCCGCCCAGCGCCGCAATTTCGCGCACCAAACTGGAAGAGATGTAGTAATACTGTTCCGCGGGCATCATGAACACGGTTTCGATGTCGGCATCCAGCTTGCGGTTCATGCCCGCCAGCTGGAACTCGAACTCGAAGTCGGACACCGCGCGCAGGCCGCGCAAAATCACTTGGGCGCCGCGCGCGCGAGTAAAGTGCACCAGCAAGCTATCGAAGCCGCACACCTCCACGCCGGGGACGTTGCCGAGCACGGTGCGCGCCAGCTGCACGCGCTCTTCCAACGAAAAGGCGGGTTTCTTGGTGGGATTGGCAGCCACAGCCACGATGACGCGCTCGAACATGCGTGCGGCGCGTTGCACCAAATCGGTATGTCCCAGGGTAATGGGGTCGAAGGTGCCGGGATAAATGGCGGTGATGGCCTTGCCGTTGGCCGCTGTCGACCGTGGGTTGCCTGTGGGCGACCGTTGGTTCATGGGCTGTTTCCTAGCTCGGAGTCGGAGTACAGGGCCAGATAATAACCCACCTCGCCGGCGATCTTACTGCGGTGCAGCGACCAGCCCGGCGGCCACGGCGGCAGTGGCGTGCGTTTGTCCGCTTCCAGGTAGATCCAGGCGCGTGGCGCCAACCAGCCGCCTGCGGCCAGCGCCGCGACGCAGGCGGGCAGCAGTTGGTCCTGGAACGGCGGGTCGAGGAAGATCACGTCGTAGGGGTGAGGCGTGCCGCGCAGATAGTGCAGGGCGTCGTCTGGCACGATGCGCGCTTGGCTGGCGCGCAACGTTTCGACATGCTGCTGCAGTGCGTGTGCCGCGGCGGCGTCGCGTTCCACCAACACCGCCTCGGCGGCGCCGCGCGATAGTGCTTCGAAACTCAGCGCGCCGCTGCCGGCGAACAAATCCAAGCAACGCGCGCCGGGGATGATGGGTTGCAGCCAATTGAACAACGTCTCGCGCACCCGGTCGGGCGTGGGGCGCAGTCCGAGCACGGCGGGAAAATGCAAGTGGCGTCCGCGCCACGCGCCGCCGATGATGCGAAGTTGTTGGCGACTACGGCCCGCGGCGTTGCTTGGCGCTGACTCGCGCTTGCCGGACGGCGTCCTGCGGATCACGGGGTCGCGGCGGGAACGGACCCGCCCACGATCACGGTGGCCATGTGATTGGGGTCGAGACGACGTTGAAAAGCGTCGCGCACTTGCTCGGCATCGACCGCTTCGACTTTGCTTATGAAGGTGTCGAGGTAATCCAGCGGTAAGTCGTAGAAGCCTATCATGGCTAGGTTTTCGACGATCTTGCTGTTGCTGTCGACGCGCAGCGCGAAACCGCCGCTGATGTTCTTTTTCGCCGCCGTCAGCTCCTTTTCGGTGGGGCCGTTGGCGATGTAGTCCTGCAATGTTAAGCGCAGCACTTCGAGTGCTTCCTCGGCCTGATCGTTGCGCGTTTGCAAGCCGGCGGTGAAGGGGCCGGCGGCGCGCATGGGCATGAAATAGCTGTAGGCGCTGTAGGACAGGCCGCGCTTTTCACGGATTTCATCGCTCACCCGCGACACCAGGCCGCTGCCACCCAGCACGTGATTGCCGACATAGAGTGCGAAGTAGTCGGGGTCGTCACGGGTGATGCCCGGTTGCCCGAGCAGGATATGGGTTTGCTCGGAAGGATGAGGGAGACGCGTCACGGTGCCCTCTGTCAGCGGTGCGACGGCCGGTGTGGTGGCCGCCGCGCTGCCGGCGGGCAGTTTGCCGAGCGCGCGTTTGACGATGGCTTCGGCGCCCTTGCGGTCCACCGCGCCGACGATGGCCACGACGGCGTTCTTGGCGACGTAATGGCGCTGGTGAAAAGCTTGCGCATCAGCACGCTTGAGCGCCTTGAGGGATTCCTCCGTGCCGTTGGAGGGGGTGGCGTAAGGGTGACTGCCATACACGGCGCGATAAAAAGCTTTGGCGACGACCGAACCGGGGTCCTGCTGTTCCGCGCGCAGGCCGATGAGGGTGCGGTTGCGCTCGCGCTCGAAGGCGTCCTTCGGAAAGCGGGGGTCGCGCAGCACGAAAGCTAAAGTGTCCAGCGCCGGCTCCAGCAGGGACTGGTCGGTGAGGCTGCGCAGGCTCACCACCGCCATGTCGCGTAAGGCACTGGCACCGAAACGGGCGCCCACGCCCTCGAAGCGTTCGGCGATCTGGTCGGCATCGAGGGGGCCGGCGCCTTCTGAGAGCAGGCCGTTAGTGAGCTGGGCCAGACCGGCCAGCTCGCCGTCCTTGGCACTGCCGGCGTCGAAGACGATGCGCACATCCACCATTGGTAAATCCGGCGCCGGCACGAAATACACCTGCGCACCGTTGGCGCTGGTCCAGTGTTGAATTTGGGGCGCGGCTTGGGCGATGGCGCCGGAGAACAGGATTAAGCTGGTGGTGACGGCTAATAGTGTACGCAACACGGCGGGCTTTCCTTGTGTGAGCGGTGGCAATGAGGATCTCGGAATCGAACGTGGCGCTATCCTTACCCTAAGCGTTCTGGAAGAGCGGGGTGAGGGGGCGGTCTTGCCTGTGCGCAAATCGTTAGGAGGGAACGCCAGGCTTGAGAGCCAGGGATTAGTGAGCATGGCCACCTCCCTGTACACTGGGCGGGTGCGGCGCTTGGGTCATGGGTAAGGGGTCCAACACCGCCACAGTAAGGCGGTCTTCCACGAGATATTTGCGGGCCACGTCGCGCACTTGCTCGGCGCTGACGGCGCGAATCTTGTCGAGGTATTGTTCGCCGACTTGCCAGCCCAGGCCGACCGTTTCGAGGCTGCCGATCTGCATCGCTTGATAGAAACTGGAGTCGCGCTGGTAGACGTCGCTGGCCATCACCTGGGCCTTCACCCGTGCCAATTCCTCGGGATTGACCAGGTCGGTTTGCACGCGTTGGATTTGTTCACGCAAGGCCTGCTCGAGGTCGCTCACGCTGTGGCCCTCGGAGGGCGTACCGTCGAGTAGGAACAGACTATCCAATCGTGAGTCCAGGCTGTAACCCGCTCCGGCGCTGGCGGCCACTCGGCTGTCGCGGATCAGATGCTTGGCGATGCGCGCGCTGGCGCCGCCGTCCAATACCCCCGCCAGCACTTCCAGCGCGTAGGGCTCCCACTCTAGGGCGGCGCCGAGCAACACCGGCGCCTTGTAGCCCATCAGCAAATAGGGCAGTTCCGCCGGCGCTTTCACGGTGAGGCGGCGCAGGCCGTTTTGCGCGACTTCCTTGCGCGGTTTGAGGGGGGTGAGTTCACTGGGCTGGAGCGGGCCGAAATGTTTCTGCGCCAGCTTCAGCACTTCCTTGGGATCGACGTCGCCCGCCACCACCAGCGTGGCGTTGTTGGGCGCGTACCAGGTTTGATACCAGCGGCGCAGATCGGCGGCCTGCATGTTTTCCAAGTCATTCATCCAGCCGATCACCGGAGTGCGATAGGGGCTGCTCAAAAAGGCGACCGCATTGAAGCGCTCGTAGGTCAGCGATTGCGGATCATCGTCGGTGCGCAGGCGGCGCTCTTCCATAACCACCTTCACTTCTTTGGCGAACTCCTCTTCGGGCAGCGTGAGGTTGCGCATGCGGTCCGCTTCCAGCTCGAAGCTCACTTCAAGGCGGCGCTTTTCCATTCGCTGGAAATACGCCGTGTAGTCACGGCCGGTGAAGGCGTTCTCGCGACCGCCGTTTTCGGCGATGATGCGCGAGAATTCATTGGGGCCCAGTTTCTCGGTGCCCTTGAACATCATATGTTCGAGCACATGGGAGACGCCGGTGATGCCGTCATGTTCGTAACTGCTGCCTACCTTGTACCACACTTGGGAGACCATCACCGGTGCGCGGTGGTCCTCCTTGACGATGACTTTCATGCCGTTGTCGAGCATGAATTCATGGGTGGTGGGGTCGGCGGCCAGCGCCAGGGGAGTGGTGAGCAGGCAATAGAATGCCAGTAAGATGCGTCGTGCCATGGCGATCAGTCCTTGTGATGACCTACTCGGTGTGGAGCAGGGATGGTAGGATAGCGGAACTTTGTGGCCGGCGGCCATGAATTTGAATACGGCATTCTTTTTCTCCTTCTGGTTTTCGGCATACGACTGTACAAACGATGTTTGGGTTCAAAAAAAATCGCACTGAAGAAGACCAGGCCGCCGCGGCGGCCCCCGGCTTCTTCGGTCGTCTCAAAGAACGTCTGGGCCGCACCCGCGCCAACCTCACCGAGGGCCTGGCACGTATGGTGCTGGGCAAGAAAGTCATCGATCAGGAGGTGCTCGATGAAATCGAAACCCGCTTGCTCACCGCCGACGTGGGTGTCGACGCCACCGCGCGCATCATCGAGGATCTCACTGAGCGAGTGAAGCGCAAGCAACTCGCCGACGCCGAGGCTTTGCTGGGCGCGCTGCGCGAGGATATGCAGGCCATCCTCGCGCCCTGCGACCGGCCCCTGGACATACACTCTGATAAGAAGCCTTATATCATTCTCATGGTGGGGGTGAACGGGGTGGGCAAGACCACCACCATCGGCAAGCTCGCCAAGCGCCTGCAAGCCGAGGGCAAGTCGGTGATGCTGGCCGCGGGCGATACCTTCCGCGCCGCGGCGGTGGAGCAGCTCAAGGCTTGGGGCGAGCGCAACGAGGTGGCGGTGATTGCGCAAGAACGCGGCGCCGACGCCGCCTCGGTGGCTTTCGACGCCGTGCAGGCGGCGCGCGCGCGCGACGTGGACGTGCTTATCGCCGACACCGCGGGGCGCCTGCACACCCAGGCCAATCTCATGGAGGAATTGAAGAAGGTCAAGCGCGTCATCACCAAACTGGATGACAGCGCGCCCCACGAAGTTATGCTAGTGCTGGACGCCGGCACCGGCCAGAACGCGCTCAACCAGGCCCAGCAATTCCACGCGGCCGTCGGCCTTAGCGGTATTACGCTGACCAAATTGGATGGCACCGCCAAAGGCGGGGTGATATTCGCTTTGGCGCAGAACATGGGAGTGCCGATCCGCTACATCGGTGTGGGCGAGGGTATCGACGACTTGCGGCCCTTCGACGCCGAGGAGTTCGTGGCGGCGCTGTTCGGAGACGCGCCGGTCAGCGGGTAAGTCGCCATGTCGCGCTTGGTCAACGGCCCGGGACGCTTCGTCACGCCGTCGGTCATGATTCAATTCTCCGCGGTGAGCAAGCTCTATCCCGGCGGTCACGAAGCCTTGCAGGGCTTGAGTTTCGCCATTGAGCGCGGCGAGATGGTCTTTCTCACCGGCCATTCCGGCGCCGGCAAAAGTACCCTGCTCAAACTCATCGCTCACATCGAACGCGCCAGCAGCGGCCAGGTGGTGGTCAACGAGCGCAACCTCGCGCGCTTGCATCGGCGCCAAATTCCCCACTATCGGCGCAGCCTTGGCATGATCTTTCAGGACTACCGGCTGCTGGCCGAGCGCACGGTGTTCGACAATATCGCCCTGCCACTGATCATCGGCGGCTATGACGAGCGCGAGATCGGTCGGCGCGTGCGTGCCGCGCTCGACAAGGTCGGGCTGCTCAGCAAGGAGAAGTACTATCCGGTGGAACTGTCGGGCGGCGAACAGCAGCGCGTGGGCATCGCCCGCGCCGTCGTGCACAAGCCTGCCCTGCTATTGGCCGACGAGCCTACCGGCAACCTCGATCCTGATCTATCGCGCGAGATCATGAGTCTGTTTCAGGCCTTCAACCGGGTTGGCGTCACCGTGCTCATTGCCACCCACGATGTGGGCCTCATCGCCAGCCTGCCTTATCGGGTGTTGACTCTGCACAACGGCCGTCTTTCGAGCGGCGAGGGTGGGGCGTCATGATGCCGCGTCGTCGTGCCGTGACCCATCGTCCGCACGCGCCGGGTGCGGCGCCTGAGGCCGCGCGGGTGCGGCGCAAGAACAGCGGTTCCTCTCGGTTACGGCGCTATCTCAGTCTCCATATCCAGGCTTGGTGGGGCAGCTTGGGACGGATAGCGCGCGCGCCCCTGGCCAGCTTCATGACCATCGCCGTCATCGGCATCGCCCTGGCCTTGCCGGGCACTTTTCTGACCTTGCTGGCCAATATGCAGAAGATCACCGCCGGTTGGGAAGGCAACATGACCGAGCTGTCCGTGTTCCTCAGCAAGGACCTGAGCAACGATGCGGCCGCCGCTTTGACGACTGAACTGGAGAGCTGGGCGGAGGTGGAATCGGTGCGCCACATTACCCCCGAGCAGGGCTTGGCGGAATTTCAGCGCACCCTGGGTGGCGACGATTGGTTGACGCTGCTGGGCAGTAATCCCTTGCCGGGGGTGCTGGTGGTGCGCCCGACAGTGGAGCAGGCCGCGCCGGAGAGGGTGCAATCCCTGGCGGAGCGCTTGCGTGACCTGCCCGAGGTGGAGTCGGTGCAAGTGGACATGGAGTGGCTGCAACGTCTGCACGCCATCATGGCGTTGATCGAGCGTGGGGTGTGGATACTGGCCGGTCTGCTGGCTTTGGCGGTGCTGCTCATTGTCGGCAACACCATCCGTCTCACTTTGGAGAGTCGTCGTGACGAGATCATCGTACTCAAGCTGCTGGGCGCCACCGACGCTTTCGTGCGCCGCCCCTACCTCTACGCCGGCGCTTGGTATGGGATTTTCGGCGGTGTCGTGGCGGTGGCGTTGGTCAGCGCCGTGCTGTGGGGGCTGAGCAAGCCGGTGGCTCAATTGGCGGCGCTGTACCACAGCGATATCGTGTTGGGCTGGCTCGACTGGGTGACCGCCGCCGGATTATTGTTGGGCGCGGTGGTGCTGGGTTACGGCGGTGCGCGGCTCACGGTGGCGCGGCATTTGCGCCGCATCGAGCCCGACTGAAGGTCGCGTCCGGCGCGCGCGGCGGGGCGGAACCTCGGCGCGATTTAGCACTCATATTGATCGAGTGCTAGAATTAGCGAGTCGCTGTTGGAAAAGTAACAAGATCGGCGGCCTTGAATTTGCATAGATCACAGCATGCTAGATGAGTCTTCGATGGATGCCAGGCAAGGCGTAATACGGCGAAAAAGCGTACTTTATCGGTCGTAAATGGGCATTTTGAGTCGTTTTGCCACCGCAGGTCGGTCCCCATCAACGCCGCAGGGCGCCGCCCGAGGACTTTTCAGCAAGCTGATGAACGCCATGACCGCATTACGGAGGAGGGCTAGCAGTCCATGACGGAATCGAAGTTTGGCGCCAGCCAACAACTCAATCTACAGCCATTGATGGTACCGGTCACCGGCCTGTACGCCGTGCCTGTCGGCAGTTTGGAGGCGTACACCCGCGCGGTGCAGGATATCCCTATGCTGACGGAGGAAGAGGAATACACGCTCGCCCAGCGCTTTCGCCAAGACAACGACTTGGACGCGGCGCGCCGCCTGGTGATGTCACATTTACGCTTCGTGGTGCGCATCGCCCGCGGCTATGACGGTTACGGTCTGGCGCAGGCGGACCTCATACAGGAGGGCAATATCGGCCTGATGAAGGCGGTCAAGCGTTTCGATCCTGAAATGAATGTGCGCCTAGTGTCTTTTGCGGTGCACTGGGTCCGTGCCGAGATGCACGAATTTATTCTGCGCAATTGGCGCATCGTCAAAGTCGCCACCACCAAGGCGCAGCGCAAACTGTTTTTCAACCTGCGCAGCGCCAAGAAACGTCTGGGTTGGTTCACCAATGAGGAAGTCGATGCCGTGGCGCGCGACTTGGGCGTGCGTCCCGAGACCGTGCGCGAAATGGAAGCACGCATGAGCGGCTATGACGCGCCCATCGATGGCGAAGCCGATGACGATGATCGCAGCGCCAGGCCTATCCCGCCGCTAGCCTATCTCGCCGATCGCAGCGCCGATCCGGCCGTCGCCTTGGAAGAGCAAGACTGGGAAACGCATCACGGTGAGCGCTTGTATCATGCTTTGAAGGACTTGGACGCGCGCAGTCGCGACATCCTCGAGCGGCGCTGGTTGCGCGACGGCAAAGCCACGCTGCACGAACTGGCCGATCACTACAGTGTCTCTGCCGAACGCATCCGCCAGCTGGAGCAGAACGCCATTAAGAAATTGAAGGCGGCGCTGGTGGCGTGATTCGATCGGTTTGATGCAATCAATTCAACGCGGGCTTAGGCCCGCGTTGGCGTTTTAAGCAATCGTTACTCAATCGAGCAAAGTGCTACGGACTCTCTTTACTCGTGTCGTGATTTGCAATTGATGGAACCCATTTTCACTTGATTGGATTCGTGGCCCGAGGATTATCGTAGGTCAGGTTGTCGCGCCAGCGGCTACCTGAACACCGCGACCTCGCCGCTGACGCAAACCGTGGGGGGTCCCCTGAAGGCCTGTCAGGGATTGCTCACGCACACCCTGAGCTACGCCCTGCTCAGCACGGCTCAGCAAGAAAGTGAGCCCACCGCTCACCGGTCCAACAACACCGCCTTGGCTTGATTGATTTTCGCCGCCAAATAAGTCGAGCCGCCGCGGTCGGGGTGCAGCTTCTGCATCAGGCGGCGATGCGCCTCGATGACTTCCTCGTCGCCGGCGTCCGGCGCCAGGCCGAGGATCTCGTACGCTTCCTTGCGGCTCATCGCGCCGTTGGGAGACTGGGTCCTCGCGCCGTCTTGCGGCCCGTGATCCTGATGCCGCCACGCCTCGCCGTGGACGCGATCGAGATACGCCTCCAGCAGTGCGCGAGAATCCTCCTCTTGGGCGACTTCGCGGTACAGTGCCGTCAACTCTTCCAATGTCAGCTCGTTGAGACGCCGCCCGCGATAATCCCCCTCCAAGACCTCGCCGTCCATCTCGCCGCTGTCGTGATCCAGGCTCATGCGCAGAAAGCGCGTCGCCACGGTCGAGTGTTGCTTGGCACCTGGATTATTCGTCGTGCGCGAGGTGCGGTATTGGCGGAAGATGCGTTGCAACAAGGGCGCATTGGCGATCAGCAAAGGCAGCAGGCGTTTGAGCAGCGGTACCACCAGGCCGACGAGGGAAGCGATGAGCACGAACAGCCAATGCAGTCGTCCGGTCACGGCCAGCAATAAGATCAGACCAATCACCAGCGCCCAGACGCCGCGCCGCAGACCGCGCGCGATTTGCGCGGGCGGAGTAGACACGAACCAGCTTCCGACCAGGTAGAGCACCAGGGCGACGGCCAGCAAGACGGTCAACAACACCGGGATATGCAAGCGATTCAGTCCTTCCCCAGCTGATGAACTAATTGCCGGGTCAGCGCGCCCGCGCCGCGGCTGTAATCTTCTAATGCGCGTCGTCCGCCGGCGGCATAGACCGCCACCGCGCCCAACAACTCTCGCAGTTGCTGGGCGCTGCCGGCATCGAAGCGGCAATAGGCGCCGCGGGTGAGGCGGGCGATCTGGCGAAAAGCATTTTCGGCGAGTGGATCGCCACCCTCGTGAAACATAAAAGCCGGCACGCCGAGGAGGGCGAGTTGCCCGGCCTGGTGACAGAGGTGATCGACTTTCTCTTCCACGCAATCACCCACGAACACCAAGGCGCTCACCTTCTGGCGACGGGTTTCTTCGATGACATGGGTGAGCACCTTGCCGATCTGGGTGTAGCCTCCCAGGCAATGCACCTCGCGCATGGTCTGCAGCAGCGCCGTGGATTCGACCAGCCAAGGCGAGGCGTGAAATTCCGCCATGCCGCGGTAATAACACAGCTGAATCGCCAAGCCGCCCAGCGCTGCGGTCTCCAGGAACATCTGCTCCTGAATGTGACTGGCGCGCTCCCAGCTAGGCTCGCGGCTGGCGGTGGCGTCTAGCGCAAACACCAAGCGGCCGCGTTGTCCGGCGGGTTTCAGTGCCGGGGTGGTCGCCACTTGACGCAAAAAGGTGTCCACCTCCGTGCCAGCGGCTGGCTTGCTGATGTGCTTTTTATCTTCGCTCATGGTTCTATCCGTCATCGAGCCGTTGCCGGCGGGTATGGGGGCTCTCAACGTCAACGTCTTGTTGCATTGTAATGTGTTTCAGGGCGCTGAATGACGCCCTCTCCCCCGGGGAAAGGGCAGGGGTGAGGGGACAACAATGCAGCAAGGCAATGGCTATTACCCCTATTTAGTGGCTCCGCCCCCTACCTGAAGGAGAAGAGACCATGGCAGCCTGTTCAGGCGCTCTGCGCTTCAGCATCCAACATCTTGATCCTATCAGAGGCGTGCATCCGCGACCCCGTACCGCTGTCGCTGCTACGTGAGCATTTTATCCCTCTATTTCTGAGGGACAAGTAAACCCTGGTATAGGTTTCGTTGACTAAGTCGATGTCGCCCCTACGGTGGGGACGGGCATAATGGGCGGGCCATGAGCAAAGAATATTATGATTCTATCGAGCGCGAGCACCTGATACCGGGCAGCAGTCCGCGAGAGGTCTATCAGGTGGTCACCGATTATCCGGCCTATCCGCAGGTTTTTCCGGAGTTTCGCTCGGTGCAAGTACTGGAAGAGGTCGGTGCCCAGCAGCGGGTGGAGTTCCTCATCCATCTCGTGCTCAATATCCGTATCGTGCTCGACATCCATCATGACGAGGCGACGCTGACGACCGAGTGGCGTCTAGTGGAAAGCAATCTGGTCACCGATCTCGCCGGTGGTTGGCGATTCATCGAGCGTGGCGCCGACACTCGTTTGGTGCTTTACGCCGCCGCCACTCCCCGCAGCGCCGTGTCCGCATGGTTGATCAATAAAGCCACGCGCTTGATTCTTTCCCGCACCTTGCCGAATATTTTTGAGGCCTTGGAGCGGGAGGTGTTGACGCGGCAAGCGGGGCGCGCATAGCGTACTAGTAGTGCCTGGGTAGAGCGTAGTTAGCGAAACCCAGGATAAACAGGCGTGCAAGGCGAAGTGATAACGACGTCGTGGTCTATCAATGCGATACATCGGGTGCAAGTGACTTCTTCATCGTCACGCTAGACTGATCTGCTCGCCACGCCAGTACTCTCACAGCCGTCGCTCGACTCAGCGCCAGTGCTCGACGCAAATTGGAGGCTGCATCTTGACCTGGCGGCGGTGCAGAGCCAAGCGGTGGGCCAGTTGCGGCCGTTTGCCCTTCAGGCCACGGTTGCGGCGCTCCTCGCCAGCTACTGCGGATTTAGGTCTAGTCATCATGCCAGCGTATCGATACTGCGTGCGCAGAGTATGCTGCATGTGGCGCCACTCTCCCTTATAGACCCGTTTCATTTGACGAGATCAATCAGGCTTTCTACGTCGCTTTTTAGGCGAAACGACGAAAGTCAGTAGCATGTTAGGCGTGAACGTCAGCATGGGGCCTCCTGTCCCGCAACTTCTTGCACCTAACAACCTCGGAAAGGACTCCAGCTGGCCTACAGGTGGCGCAGGAATGGAATTGCCATATCCGGCCGTTACATATCGCAATTGCTACATCAAGAGGACATCAAGATGACTCAGACTATCACGGAAGGTTCATCGCTCTCACTCGGAATTTATACGCAACTCATCACACACATTGACTGGGAACGACACGCTCTATGGCATTACCTCAATGCAAAGCCGCGCCCGACATTTACCCAGACCCTTCTGGGTGAAATCAAGGATATTCACGAGCGCCTAAAGGCGCACCTCGGTAGCGGAGGACACGCGGGTTCTGCGATTCGATACCTGGTGCTCGCATCCTCCACACCGTCTGTTTTCAGCCTGGGCGGGGATCTAGAACTCTTCGCACGTCTGATACGGGCCCGCGATCACGCTGGTCTGACCGCCTATGGCCGTTTGTGCATTGATTGCGTCTATCGCAATGCCGTGAACGACGGTAATCGCGACCTCACGACGATTGCACTGGTACAGGGTAGCGCCCTGGGCGGTGGTTTCGAGGCCGCTCTGTCGACGAATGTGCTGATCGCGGAAAAGGGTGCCACGTTCGGGTTTCCAGAGATACTTTTCAACCTGTTTGCCGGGATGGGCGCGTACAACCTGCTGGCGCGCCGCCTAGACATGGCTCGCGCCGAACGAATGCTGCGCAGCGGTCGACAATACAGCGCCAAAGAGCTCTATGAGATGGGCGTCGTCGACGTCCTTGCAGAGGCCGGCGAGGGCGTCCAAGCGGTGAACGAGTACATACGTAAACGCCGGCGGACACAGAACGGTATGCGGGCGATCCAACGAGTCCGGCAACGGCTGTTTCCTCTGAGCTATGGAGAACTCGAGGACGTGCTGGCGATCTGGGTCGATGCGGCGATGTGCGTGACGGACCGCGATCTGCGGACCATGGAGAGACTCGTCGCGGCGCAACATGCTCTGGCACGACGCAACGACGATGTCGACTCCGATAGGCAAGCACGGGTGGCAAACGTCATGCCGATGATGGGCGTGCGCTAGACGGGTGCTGATTGCTCGGGTTTGGCCAAGGAGGGCGCGAGTTCATGCAGCGCGAGCTGGGCGGCGGAAAAGTGCTCGTTCAGCTCGCGCTGCAATCGTGTACCATCGCGGCGAAACTCCAGCACGGCAGCGCTCGCCGCGCGCCGGCATAGTGCCACTAGCTGTAGGGCGCCGACGGTAGCGGCGTGAGCTTTCAATTCGTGGACCCATTCTATGAAGGCCGAGTGGTTGCGTGTGGCGACCGCTTCGGCAATGCGTTCGAGCAACACGTTACCCTCCGCCTCGAAGGCCGCGGCCACGGCGACTAGCCCCGATGGATCGCGGCTCATGCGGTCCAGTTCACCGACCATCGAGAGGTCGAGGACGGAGTCGTCGAGACTCGCTTGGGTTGCACTGGCTTCTTCTGACGCCAGGACGTGTGTCGCGCGTTCTTGCACCAGATACTCCAGCGTCGCAAGCAGCTCGTCCGCCTTTACTGGTTTGGTGAGAAACGCGTCCGCCCCGGCTTCGGCGCAATCACGCTTGGCATCAAACGTCATGTCCGCTGTGAGCATGATAAGGGGCACGGTGGCGTCAGGGCACAGCATGGCGTACTGGCGCAGCAACTCCACCCCGTCGAGCCCAGGCATGTGGATGTCAAGCACGGCTGCCTTATAGTCGCCGGCGAGCAGGCGCTCGAGCGCCACTTCGCCGTCGCTTGCCACATCTACTTCGTATCCCGCGGCTTGAAGAATCTGTTGCAGGATAAGCTGGTTCGTCCGGTTGTCGTCCGCAATCAGCAGGCGCCGCGGTGCCTTGGTTCCCTGGCCCCATGCCCACGGTTCGACCTTCACGACGCGGGCCGCAGCCGCTGGCTGCGGATCGTAGTGAGGTGAGGCATGAATCGCGCTGAGGAGGATTTCTCGAGTCGGTCGGGGTCGCAATGCCGCGGCATAGCCCCACTCGCACAGTTGCCCCGCGTCTAACAATGTATCCGTGAGCAAATAGACCGGGGCGTGGATCAGCAAGGCCTTATCAGACAATTCAGCCGCCGGGCGCGCGCCCTGGGCGGTAATGTCCATATGCTCCTCGACCAGCACGGCGTGCCAGGGGTTGCCCAGACGTATGCCGCGGCCAAGCGCCGCGATGGCATCTGCGACCGACTGCACGACCATCACCTTGCCGTTGGCGTCGTCCAACATCCGTTGAAGGTGTTCCGCGCTCTCGGTACGGTCCGCCAGTAAGAGCACGCGCGGGGCGTGCACGAAGTTGTTGGTCTTGCCGACGGGGACCTGGCGGCGAAATGGGAGTTCGAACCAGAAGGTCGTTCCACGTCCCTTGATACTCGCCACGTCGATACGACCTCCCATGAGCTCGACCAGTTGCTTGGCGATCGTCGTGCCGAGCCCTGTGCCGCCGAAGCGGCGGGTAGTGCCAGCGTTCTCCTGCTCGAAACTGGTCCAGATGCGCTCCAAGGCCTCCGGCGCCATACCAACCCCCGTATCCCGAATCTCAAACCGTAGCCATGTTTGTTGCTCGTCTGCCCCGACCTTTTCCACTTCCATGGCAACGTAGCCGGTCGCGGTGAACTTGATGGCATTGCTGAGGAGGTTGAGCAATATCTCGCGCAAGTGGTGTGGATCCCCGATGAGGGCAAATGGCGCTTCTGGTGACATACCGACGATGAAACGGAGGTTTTTGTCGGCGCTAGCCGGGCGCACCATGCCGGCCACGCCGTTGACGAGCTGGTGCAAGTCGAAGTCCGTTTGGTCGATAATCAGCTTCCCGGCTTCGATTTTTGAAAAATCCAGTACATTGCCGATCTGTCGCAGCAGCACGGCCGTCGAATCCTGAATCACCTTCAAGAGGTCGTGATCTTCGGTTGCCCGCCGGCGGTTGAACAGGAGCTCGGTGGCGCCAACGATGCCATTGAGCGGCGTGCGCAGTTCATGGCTCATGCGTGCCAGAAACTGGCTTTTTGCCGCGCTTGCCTGCTCGGCGTGCTCACGGGCTTTATGCAACTGACGGATAAGGTGGGCGGCATAGGCCGGAAGGACCACCAGGGCGATCATGACGCCGGCCGCTAGCGACTCCTGTGCCCGCCAGCTTTCAGATATCGCCACGACCACGGCGAAGCCGGCAACACTCAGAGCGGTGCTGATGCCCATGGCAGCAAGTCCGAAGCGAAAACCGTTCCCGAGCGTCACCCAGAGAAACAGGACGAACAGCGGCACCCCTGCCTCTTCTGTAGTTGCCATCAGAAACGTAATCGCGGTGACATCCGCGACATTGGCTATCGTGCGGCGATAAGGGGAGGACCGCTGGTCGCGCAACGCGGCGCCGGCTATCAGCGCCGAAAATACCAGAAACGCCGCAAGAAAGACGAGCCAACTCGGCAGTTCTTGGCCCAGATGGAGCGGGTAGTGCTGAATCACCAAGTAGACCAGCACGGCCGAGCTGATCCCCAGGCGTACAATCGCCTGCCCTTGCTCACGTCCAAGTATGTCGGGGCGCCGTGATAGCAGCTGCCGCCAGTTCTTGTACGGCAATGGCGCTTGTGGGCTGGCCATACTGTGACTCCTTAGTTGTGGAGCATACTCCCTTGCAAAGCTTGCGTAATATAACGCACAAAAAAGGCGGTTGTTAACCTAGCTACCGCAAAAACGAGCGTGATAGCACCGTGGACCCCAACATCGAGCCGAACCGAGTACACCCAATGCGCCTCATCAATGTTGCATATCCTTCGAGCTTTCGCGTGGAATTCATTGTTCCAATTATGCTAATATGCCTATTCTAACAATGACTCCGATGTCGGTATGGCCCCGTGCCCTACCGTAACTCTGGGGGAGAAGTAATGCTTATACTGACTAGACGCGTGGGGGAAACGCTTAAAATCGGAGATACGATAGATATTACCGTCCTCGCTGCAAAGGGCAACCAAGTACGCATTGGTATAAATGCCCCAAAGGAGGTCCCAGTCCACCGCGAGGAGATCTATGCTCGTATAAAGCAGGAACAGCGCGAACGGGTCGATTCGCCGCCTGTTGTAGCTGAGGATTCTGAGCACCCAAGCGATCCCACAGACGCAAAATTTGACGCAGGTTAGTCTTGGGCAAGTTCCCGATAGCCGTGCTCGTAACCCAATGGACTAGAGCGGAAGTCGACACTCCCAAGTTAACGTGTGCACCATTACAGTACTAGATCATGCCAGCCAGGCACGCGAATACTAATGATACAGGCCTTCCGGCACCGATCGAGATCGCGGCGCGTGCGAAACTTAAGTATCAACCCCATGACCTGGAGAATTCCAGCAACAATGCCTAACCGAGCTCGTCAGCGGCCCTGACCGCTGCGCTACACCGTCGTCGGCATTCACTCGGTGCCGCGAGTTATTCCCTGCCCCAGCTTAACCGGGTTTGTATTCGCCTGTAGGCCCAGCATTATTTGTCTGCAATCTAGTGTTCGACCTTACCGAACTTTGCATGTATCGATTCACTGACGGGCGGTGGGCAGCGCATGAAGCGAGAGTCTATCAATCCGTGGCATTGGGGGTTGCAGTGGAGCATGGATCAGGCGGAGGTAGTGAGCGGCGTTGGTCTGGCACAGCGGCTGTCGTGCCTGACGCGGATACGGAATTCGGTATTTAGGTGCTTGCTCGCGGCGGCATGCGCGGGTGCTTGGGCTGCGCGCTAAACAAGAACGACCGGCCGCGGAGTAAAGCCGGCATTACGCGCAACAACGTGCTCAGTTTGCACTTGGTTTACAAGGGATGTTGACGGCATTCTTGCAGGCTATGATACACATGCCGAACGGATCACCCCTACAGAAGAGACCAGGCCGGCACAGTCATCACTAGGCGTGCAGCGCTTGTCCATGCCTGATCTTAAGGTCGAATTCGAAGTCCACGCCGCTGGGTAAGGGTGCTTGAGCAGCGCAGATTTGGCTGAGTCGGTGTGGCCCGAACTAGCGGTAGTCAATCCGGCGCCGTGATGTTTAGCAGCGGTGCGATGTCCAGTGAGGCCGCAACACGCGCCGCGTCGTGCTTTGCTTCATAGGGCACGACACCCAACAACGGCGCGGCGATGCGTTGCTGCAAGGTGGCGATGTTTTCTTCTGTGCACAGCATTTCCGAGTCGATTCGATTAGCGACCCAACCCGCCAGCGTCAATCCAGAACGTGTTATCGCCTCCACCGTGAGCAGCGCGTGATTGAGGCAGCCCAGACGTATCCCCACTACCAAAATCACCGGCAGCCTTAATGCGACGGCTAAATCGGCGAGGGTATGTTGTTCGTTGAGCGGCACTAGCCAGCCACCGGCGCCTTCCACTACCAACCACGGCGCGAGTTGCTGGGTGGCGCGCACGGCGCTGACCAATGCTGCGATGTCTATGCGTTTGTCTTCGGCCGCGGCGGCGAGGTGCGGAGAGGCCGGCAGGCGCAACGCGCAAGGATTCACGGTTTCATAAGGGAGTTTGACAGTGGCGGCTTGCATGAGCAGCTCGGCATCTTCGTTGCGCAGGCCCTGCGCGGTGTCATGACAACCCGCGGCCACCGGCTTCATGACTGCGACATGCAAGCCGGCTTGCGCCAAGCTTTGCACCAGTCCACAGGCGATGCGCGTCTTGCCCACGCCGGTGTCGGTGCCGGTGATGAACAAGGCGGGCACTAGCGCGGCTTTCCTGCGCTGGGGCGCAGTAGATTTTCCACTGGCACTTTCACTACGCCGTCGATTTGCTGTTGCGGTGCCGGGCCTAGCGGCGTCCAGGCGTGCCCGTAAGCGACTTCATAGGTGGCGGGCAGCACGCCGTCACTGCGATAGCGTTCATACGCTTGCAGCATGCGCTGCAAACGCGTCTTGCCGGTAAGGCCGCGCGAGCGTCCGGCGGTGGCGTTGTGCGCGCCGATGATTTTCAGATCGTGCATCAGTGTGCGCACGTCGCGATAGGTGAGGGTGAGGCGTTCGCAATCCATCACCGGATCGGCGAATCTGGCGCGCAGGAGCGCGTCACCGATGTCGTGCATGTCGATGAAGGCGCTGACATGGGTGGCGCCGTCGGCCTCGGCCCAGCAGGCGCGCAATTCCTTGAGCGTGTCGGGGCCGAAGGTGGAAAACAGCAACAAGCCGCCGGGTCTCAACACGCGACGAAACTCGTTGTAAGCGCGGTCGAGGTCGTTGACCCATTGCAGGGTGAGGTTGGAGAAAATCAGATCGACGGAGTGATCAGCCAACGGCAGACATTCCGCGTCACCGCACACATAGCCGTGACGGCCGCGCCACCTCGCCAGCAGGCCGGCGTTGCGGCGTGCCGCGCGCAGCATATTAGGCGCGAGGTCCAGCGCGACGACCCGCGATGACTTATAGCGCTGCGCCAACGCGCTGGTGCAATAGCCGGTGCCGGCGCCCAAGTCGACGATAGTGTTCGGTGACAAGCGGATATAGTCCAAGCGCTCCAGCAAGCGGTCGGCGATTTCACGTTGCAACACTGCTGCGCTGTCGTAGTCGGCGGCGGCGCGATCGAAGGCGGCGCGCACACGCTGTTTGTCGAGATGATAGGGGGCGGCGTCAGTGTTCATGTCGAGTCAGAAACTCGTTTAACAGTGCGATGAATTCGCGCGGGTGGGAAAGAAACGGCGCATGGCCGGCCGCGGCAATGACCTGTTGTTGCAGCTGCGGAACCAAGCGCTGCATGTCGGCGCCGACGGCAGGGGGCACCAGCCTATCGCGCGCACCCAGCACCAAGGCGGTCGGACAGCGGACGGTACGGAAGGTGTCGCGCAAATCGGCGTCGCGCAGTATGTCCAGGCCGCCGTTCAGGATAGCGGCGGGCGGCGGATCGTAACGGAATATTTGCGCGCGCAATACGCGCAAGGCTTCCCTTTCGGCGCGCGGGTCGACCTGCAAACTCACGAAACGTTCCAGCGTAGTGCGATAATCTGTCGCCAGCGCTTGCGCGAATCCGGTCAGTACTTGCGGGTCCATGGCATGGGGCCAATCGGGCGTGGCGCTGAAGCGCGCCGAGCTGGCCACCAAAGCCAAGGCGCTCACGCGTGCCGGCTGTGTGGCGGCGAGTTGGCCGGCGATCATGCCGCCCAGTGACCAACCCACCCAGGCCGCGCGCGGCGGTGCGACGGCGGCCACGGCGGTGGTCGCCGCGTCTAATGTGAATGCGGCGGGCGCGGGACTGCGGCCGTGACCGGGCAAGTCCAGTAAGGTGACGCGATAATCGCGCGCCAGGACTGCGGCCACGCCTTCCCACACGCCGGCGTGCAAACCCCAGCCATGTAGCATGACCAGATCGGGGCCGGAGCCGAATTGCTCAACATGCAGGCTGGCTGTCGCCGGCCTTCGGTTGTCTGTAGACGACCTTCGGTTGGCATTCGCCGACCTTCGGTTCATAGCACTGCTTCCAATGCGGCGAGCAGCTGATCCACGTCTTGTTCGCGATGCGCGGCGCACAAGGTGATGCGCAGCCGTGCCGTACCGGACGGTACTGTGGGCGGGCGGATGGCGCTGACATACATGCCGCGCTCCTTGAGCGCTGCGCTGAGTTGTAGCGCGCGTTCTTCGTCGCCGACCAGCAGCGGTTGGATAGGCGTGGTGGAGGGCATCAGCTCCAGGCCCAATTGCGCGGCGCCGGCGCGGAAGCGTTGCACCAGGGCGGCGAGGTGTACACGGCGCCAGGATTCTTCCGCGATCAGTCGGAGGCTGGTGAGCGTGGCATGCGCTACCGCCGGCGGCAGCGCCGTGGTGTAGATGTAAGTGCGGGCGCGCTGGATGAGCGTTTCGATCAGTTCTTCGCTGCCCGCCACGAAGGCGCCGAAGGTGCCGAAGGCTTTGCCCAGCGTGCCGACCAAGATCGGCACGTCGTCGACGCCGAGGCCGTAATGTTCGACGGTGCCGCGTCCGTGCGCGCCGATCACGCCCAGGCCGTGAGCGTCGTCCACCATCAGCCAGGCTTGGTGTTGTCGGGCGAGGCGCGCGAGCGCGGGCAGCGGTGCGAGGTCGCCGTCCATGCTGAATACACCGTCGGTGATGAACATGGCGGGGCGTGGGTCGGGGTCATTGCCACTTTCGGCGTCCTCACCCCAACCCTCTCCCGCTTGCGGGAGAGGGAGTGTTGGAGAAGAGCGTATAGGTTGGCCCTCACCCCGGTGGCTGTGCCCCCCTCGCTGCGTTCTCCCCGCCTGCGGGAGAGGGGCAGTAGGAGAAGAGTGGATAGAAGGGCCCTCATCCCCAACTGGCGCAGGCCTCGCTATGCTCTCCGCGCTTACGGGAGCAGGGCTTTTACTCCCCTCTCCCGTGGCCGGGAGAGGGGCAGGGGGTGAGGGGGGTAGGTCGCGGCGCGTCACGTGCCGCCAGATGTCCTCCAACACGGCCTCAGTCTGGCTCAACACGTGGTGGTTCCAGTAACGTATGACCTTCAAGCCTTGCGCGCGCAGGAACGCCGTGCGTTGCTCATCATAGGATTCCTGTTCGCTGTGTTGCCCGCCGTCCAATTCGATCACCAGGCGCTGTTCGTCGCAGTAGAAATCTGCGATGTAGCGCCCCAGCGGATGCTGGCGGCGGAATTTCGCATTAGCCAAACGGCGGTTGCGCAGTAACTGCCATAGCAATTGTTCGGCGTCGGTGGCGCCGTGGCGTAGTTCACGGGCGTGAGTTAACAGGTCTTCGGGGAGGCGTGCGGGGGGATTGGGTTTGTCGTGTGTGTCGAGGGCCTCACCCCCGGCCCCTCTCCCGCTCGCGGGAGAGGGGAGTGAAGAATCGACTTTCGCAGGCGGGGAGAGCGTCGTGAGGGGAGCGTTGCCGGTTTGGGATGAGGGACTGCGGTCGAGTTGCCTGGCTAGATGCGCCACATCGCTATGCGCATATCTTTTCAGCCGGGCGCCCGACAGCAAGCCCGCATCCAACAGCGAGGCATGATTGAGGCGGTCCTCGAAGATCACGTCGCCGCGTCTTGCCAGTGCGGTCACCACGCCAAGGTTGGCCATGTAGCCGGTGGAGAACAGCAGTGCGCGAGGGCGGCCGGTGTAGGCGGCTAGCGCTTCTTCCAATTCATGATGAGGGCGTTGATGCCCGGTGATGAGATGCGAGGCGCCGCTGCCGGCGCCGTATTTTTCTGCACCGGCTTGCAGCGCAGCAATCACCCGCGGGTGATTGGCCAGCCCCAGGTAATCATTGCTGCAAAAGGACAGATAACGGCGACCGTCCACCACGATCTCCGCGCCCTGGGGGCTGTCCAGCACGGCGCGCGAGCGATAGCGGTGCTGCGCCCGTAACTGCGCGAGCGCGGCGGCGAGGTCTTTCATTCAATGGACCACGGAGAGCACGGAAGACACGGAGAAAAAGCAGGTAACTGGCAGGTCCATGTTCGAGCGGATGCCAAGCACAAGCCGGATATTCGGCATAGACACGAACGTTCTCTCCGTGCCTTGCGTGTTCTCCGTGATTGTAATGCCCTTATCGGTCATGCGACGGCGCTGGCCTCGTCGGCGCTGCGGCGTTGCTGGGTATCGCCGCGCACCTGCAGTTTCAGATCCTTGAGCATATTGAGGTCGTCTTCGACTTGGCGGCCCTTGGTGGTGAGGTAGTCGCCGATCATCACGCCGGAGGCACCAGCGAAGAAGATCATGCTCTGCAAATCGCCGAGGAAATGGCGGCCGCCGGCAATGCGGATTTCCGCTTTGGGTAGCAGATAGCGATACACCGCGATGGTCTTGAGAATTTCCAGCGGCGCCATGGGGGTCCGCTCGCCCATGGGCGTGCCGTCGATGGGGTTGAGGAAATTGAGCGGCACCGACTCCACGCCCAGCGCGCGCAGCGTCTCGGCCATTTCGACGCGCTGGTCGAGGCTCTCGCCCATGCCGAGGATACCGCCGGCACACACTCGCAGGCCGGCGTCCATGGCGTTTTTGATGGTGTCGATGTTCTCTTGATAGGTGTGGGTGGTGCAGATGTTGGAGAAATGGCTCTCGGCCGTCTCCAGGTTGTGATGGTAGTTCTCCATGCCCATTTCTTTCAGCATGGCGGCGGAGTCCTTATCGAGCGCGCCCAAACTGGCGCAGCGGCCGATGTCGCTGTGCTCGTTCATGGCGGTGAAATATTCGCGCAGTTGCGCGCGTTCCTTCTCGGTGCGCACCCCCCAGCCCTTGGATACCACGCCGAAATCGCTGGCGCCCCAGGCGCGCGCGCGTTGCGCTTGTTCCACCAGTTGTTCGGCGGGGATGTAATCGTATTTGGGCGCGGCGGTTTGGTAATGGCCGCTCTGGCCGCAGAAGGTGCAGTTCTCCGAGCAATTGCCCGAGCGCACGTTGGAGATGGCGCACACTTCCACCACGTCGCCGCGGAAAGTCTTGCGCAGACGGTCGGCGCCGGCCATCAGCCAGGGCAGATAATCATCGTCGAGACGGATCATCCAGCGGGCTTCCTCGCCGCTCATGTCACCGCCGTTGAGGAGGCGCTGGGTGAGGGCGTCGATGCGGTCGTATATGCGATTGTCCATGGGGTATCTTCCTGTCGTGCGTGATTACCGAGTGTCGCAAGCGCCGGCGGGGGGTATGATGACGCGCCGGGACGTGACGGATTTGGGTCTGAATATAACGGCTTACGGACGGCTGTCAACCTAATGATCAAAGCCAAGGTTAACGGGTGGTTAAAAAATGTACAGCCGTGGCTGTTTCCACCGGTTTGTCTGCTGTGTGGTGCCGGCGGGGCGGGGGATGTCTGCGCCGCCTGTGAAGCCGACTTGCCGTGGCTGCGCGCGGCCTGTTCGGTATGCGCGGCCCCCTTGCCGGTCGCTGGAGTATGTGGTCGGTGCCTGCGTCAGCCTCCCCCCTTTGATAAGGCGCACGCGCTATGGCGTTATGCGGCCCCAGCCGATGCGTTGATCCTGCGCCTAAAATTCGCCGGCAAACTCAGTGTGGCGCGCTATCTCGGCGCCTGTATGGCGGAACGGCTTGGGGCGCGCGACGCCCCGCTACCGCAAGCGCTCATCCCCGTGCCCTTGCATGCGACCCGCTTGCGAGAGCGCGGCTTCAATCAAGCCGTGGAGTTGGCGCGGCCGTTGGCGGCGGCCCTGGGTATCGTGCTCGATTACCGCAGTTGCGCGCGGGTGCGAGCCACCGAGGCGCAGGCGGCGCTGCCGGCCGCCGCACGTAAGCGCAATGTGCGGGGCGCCTTCGCGGTGGCCCGTCCGTTACGTTATGCGCATGTGGCTATCGTCGATGATGTGATGACCAGCGGTCATACGGTGGCGGCGCTGAGTACCGCTTTGCGCAAGGCGGGTGTACGCCGAGTCGAAGTGTGGGTTTGCGCGCGTACCTCGCCGCCGGCGTGATGACGTTGGGTTGCCCTTGGCCCTGTGCTAGACTGCCGCCGTCACGTGCCGGTGAGGAGAACTTGCCGCCGGCCCCACCTTTTTTACAGCAAGATTTCTGCTAATTTAACCAGATAAAGAGGAGTAACGCATGTTCCCAAGAACCGTTGTTGCCGGTTTGATTATGGCTGTGAGCGCCAGTGCCAGTGCGCAGTCCGTCGATGTCAGCCTCAGTGACGACACCGCCAAGTTCACCTACAGCCAAGCCGTGGGTAAGCAGGGCTTCGGTCGGGGAGCCTGGGACGCCAGTGTGCTGTTCAATGACGACGATGATTTCTTCGGCTCGCTCGGCGTGCATGTGATGGGTGAGGCGGGCAGTGGTGCGCCCGGTCTCGACGCCGGTGTAGGGCTCAAATTCTATGGCATGAGTGCCGGCGATTACGAAGCCGCCGCCGTGGCGATCAGCGGTTTGCTGCACTTTGCGCCGCCTGCCGCGCCGCGTTTTCATTTCCGCGGTTACGCGAATTTCGCGCCCAGCGTGGTGACCTTCATGGACGGTGATGACTTTACCGAGATCGGTATTGACCTCGGTTATGAAATCGTGCGCGATGCGGTGTTCTACGTCGGCTATCGCCGTGTCACGCTGGATTTGGATATCGACAAGCAGAAACCGAAGGATGTGAAACTGGACCGTGGCGCCCATGTGGGGATACGTTTTAGCTTCTAGGTTGACTTCAGGGTGCGGGGGGTACGACCGATAACGGGGCGATAGCGCTGCTCTTCGCACAGGGATTTGTTCGGTCGATGTTGATCAACAACACACTTCACACGCACTACAAGCCATATTCTCCGCCGCCGGAACGGCCGGCGGCGCCCAGCAAGCCCGAGGCGACGGAGCGGGTGGTGGAAGGTGAGTTGTTGCGCGAGCGCACCGGTCGTGATCAGGAATGGTTCAGTCGGGCGTTCCGGCGCTCGGCCGCCGAGGCGGCCGCCTCCCCTGCCGCGCGTCAGGCCATCCATGCCTATTTGGATCATGCCAGCGATGACGAGGGCGGAGACGGCGTCACGCCGCGGCGCGTGGATTACTACGTATAACGCCTATTCAATGGCGACGTTGAGAGCCTCTGGGAGAGAGAGTGCACGCCGAAGATCGGATTATTCTACGCGATTTGTTGAGTGCGCAGCGTTGGGCCGCTTTGGCGACCTTGCGTGAGGACGGCGTGCCGTATGTCTCCTATGTGGCTTATGTCGCCGAGCCGGATTACTCCGGTTGTTTTCTGCACTTGAGCCGCCTAGCCCCGCACACACACTACTTGTTGAGCGGAGGGCGTGTGTCATTGGGCATCAGCGCGCCGGATGACGGTACCGGTGATCCGCAATTGTTGCCGCGCGTCACGCTGACTGGAACGATTGAAACACTGGCGCGCGATACGCCCGCGTACGCGGCGGCCCGCGCGCTTTATTTGGCACGCTTGCCCGAGGCGGAGCGTTTGTTCGGCTTCGGCGATTTTGTCTTATTTCGTGTGCGCGTCACCGCGGCGCGCTACGTAGGTGGATTTGCGCGCGCAGCGACGCTGAGCGATGAGGAACTGCGGCGTGTGGCGCAATCATGAAAGCTTGTAGTTCGTCGCGGTGTTGATGCAACATGGCGCACAGGTTTGCGTAACAGGGATGGAGATCGGCATGAAACGCTTGAGTGTGGTGTTGATGAGCATGTCACTGTGGCTGGCGGCCGACGCGTGGGCGTTGGGTCCCGTGGATGTGGACGTGCAATTGGGTACCTGGAAAAAGGATGTTAGTGGTCAGGTCCAATCGAGCGGGGATGACCTCGATGTCGAGGGAGACCTGGAATTGGATGAAGATACGGCCTTCTATGCCCGAGGTCGCTTCCATGTCATCGCGCTCGGCAATTTATATGCTTCCTACACGCCGATGGAGCATGCGGGTAGGAATACTTTGTCTCGCACCGTGACTTTCGGCGACGAGACGTTCACGGCCGGCTCCGCGATATCGTCCGAGATCGAGTTCGATATGTATGATGTGGCTTGGACGGCGACACCGTTGAGTCTGGCGGTCGCGGAATTAGAGCTGGGACTCAATATCAAGTATCTCGATGGCAGCGTGACGGTGAGCGATGGCACTCAATCCGACAGCGCCGACCTCTCCGTGCCGGTGCCCATGCTCAAGGCGGTGTTGCGTTTCAATTTGCCATTGGTCAGCGCCGAGTTGGAAGGTGCGGGGATCGCCTATGGTGGGAATCACTTTTATGATTTGAGTGCACAGGCGCGCGTGACGGTGTTTCCGTTCTTGTACGTGACCGGCGGATACCGACTCTTGGATGTGGAGTTGGAGGATGGCGATGACCGCGCCGACATCAAGATCGGCGGGCCGTTCCTAGGATTGGGAGTGGATTTATAAATCCGGTCTCAATCGAACTGATATTCCAGCCACGGCTTGAACAGCAGGCTGAGCAAAATGGCCAGGATGTAATCCTTGTAAACGCTCAATGCGCCCAGGGCCTCCGGGGTGTAGGTGATGACCATCATGGTTCCGACTAACATAGCGATGCGCATCATGGTTGTTTCTCCTGTGGTGATCCGCTTGATTGCTAGCGTCCATGATGTCACAGGCACGGCAAGATGCTGTGGCGTGGTTGGCAAGGGCCTTGTGAACCACGCCGCATTCTCATCAAGAATGTATGAATTCTTTGCCTGACAGTCCCATATCTGATGCGCTGCATGTGGTCGCGGCGGTGGTCGTCGATGTGGCAGGCCGAGTACTGTTGGCGCGTCGTCCCGAACATGTGCATCAGGGCGGTTTGTGGGAATTCCCCGGCGGCAAAGTCGAAGCAGGCGAGACCGCTCTGCAAGCGCTGGTCCGCGAACTGCACGAGGAAGTGGCCATCGAGGTCGAATCCGCGCGACCGCTGATCCGCATTCATCACCGCTATCCCGATAAGACCGTGTTGCTCGATGTGTGGCGAGTTAAGCGCTACACGGGTAGCGCGCATGGCCGTGAGGGACAGCCCGTGGCGTGGGTGGCGCCGCGTGAATTGCCCAGCTATGCGGTGCCGGCGGCCAATCGTCCCATCGTTGCCGCGGCGCGCTTGCCCGAGCACTATCTTATTACGCCTGAACCGGGTGATGAGGCACGCTTTCTCGCCGGCGTGCGTCGGGCGTTCGAGGGGGGCATACGTTTGGTGCAGTTGCGGGCCAAGTCGCTGCCGTCAGAACAATATCGCCGCTTGGCGGCGGCGGTGATCGCGCTGGGGCGTGAATACGAGGCCGCCGTGTTACTCAATGCGCCGGCCGAGTGGGTGCGCGAACTGGGTGCGGCGGGCATGCAGCTGACGGGGCAGGGCTTGCACGCCCTATCGACGCGCCCGTTACCCGCCGAATATTGGGTGGCCGCTTCTTGTCACACGCCAGAGGACTTGCAGCAGGCCGAGCGTATCGGCGCCGACTTCGCGCTGTTATCGCCCGTGCTGGCGACCGCCAGCCATCCCGAAACGCTGCCCTTGGGATGGAAAGCTTTCTCTGCGTGGGTCGAGTCGGCTGCGGTGCCGGTTTATGCCTTGGGTGGTTTGGGGGGCGAGGATACCCCTGTGGCGCAAGCCCATGGCGCGCAAGGCGTGGCGGCGATATCCGGCTTGTGGCCGGCGGAGGCGTAGCGAATGCAGCATGCGTGCTCGATGACGGAGCCTTGGTCCCCTTGCTCCGTTCGAAGGGGAAGTTGGGGATTGAGCTTAGACCGGGCGTCACCTCTTTCCTGCCCCTTCCAGCCTCGTACAGAGTAGCTCAGGGTGCACGCAGCGCCCCCTGACAGCGCTACCGGAACCGCGCACACCCACAGGGCTGGCGTCATCGGTGAGGCCGCGGGTTGTCAGGTAACCGCTTGCGCGGCGACCTGATCTACGGCTATTTCTCCGCCATCGGGATATAGCTTGGGTGGCGCACTGATGTGAGGGCCGTGCTTGCCGATCGACCGGACTCGGAGGGGCGCCTCCCTCCTGGTAGGGCAAGAGCGAGCGATGATAGGGCGATTAGCCGACGCGAGTTCTAGTCTGGTTCTGAGTCCAGGCGCGTTTCCAGGTCGACCGGCGTGTCCTCGCTGGGAATACGATAGTCCTCGGATGCCCATTGTCCTAGGTCGATCATGCGGCAGCGTTCGCTGCAAAAGGGGCGCTGGCGCGCCTGCGCCGTCCATTCGACGAGGGTGCCGCAAGTCGGACAATGTACCGTGACGCTCATATCACACAACAGGTGAGTCGAAAGTCCACGTCGGTGTCGGTTTGCACCGCGTGACCGTCGGGCAGGTAGTGCATGAAGCGCACCGTGAAGCGGTGGCGACCGCCGCTCACTTCCGCGAAGTAGGCGGCCTCCGCCGGCAGCGTGACACGCACCAATTGGCAGGGCGCGCCGGGATCGAGGGCGCGTTGATAGAAACCACCCACGGCCAATTCGCGGGTGCCGGTGGCGCTGTCGCGGATCAAGCGCAGCAACAATTGCACCGACAGCCGCACCGGCTCAAACACGTTGTACCAGTTGCGCAGATCCGACAAACGCTCTTCGGCGGGACGTTCCAGCCAGTAATGATAGCCCGGCAGGTCAAAATCGCAGGTGCCGCCGGGAATGCTCGAGCGTTGTTTGATGCTGTTGAGAAATTCGTTTTGGCGCAGCGTCTGGCCGATCTGGCCTTGTAGGCTGTGCATGCGATCGACCAAGGCGTCGAATTCATCCAAGAGCTGGCCGAGGCGGGTGCGATCGACGCCGGGAGTGTGTTCCAGCGCGGCGAGCGCGCCCATCTGACGTTCCAACTCCTTCATCACTTCGGTCTTCAAATCGGTGCGGCCGAAAATGCTCAAGATGTCCAGCAAGCTGGCCAGCGCACTGCGGCTGTCCCACATCGAAGTGCCGGACAGGTGAGCGTCGGCCTGACGGAACAGAAACTCCAAGCGCAGGAAAGTGCGGGCGCGTTCGTTCAGGGGCTGTTCGTAGATGACTTGCTGTTGCACGCTGAGTAGTGTCGTTTAGTCGTGGCTGGTTGGAGCCGGTCATAGGAGTGTGCCGCGCGCTGCATGAGCGGATCGCGGGCGCGCCGATGGGCTAGTGTAAGCCATCGCGTCGAAGAGCTAAAAGGTTTTATCGGTCTCGACCGGCCAAGTCGAGGTATTTGGCGTGCAGCGCGGCGACGCGGTGGCGCAGGGTATCGATGTCCGCGTCGTTGTTTAGCACCTCGTCGGCGGCGGCCAGGCGCGTGGCACGGTCGCTCTGCGCGGCCAAGATGGCGTCGATGAATTCAGGCGCGAGGCCATCGCGCAACTGCGCCCGCCGCCGTTGCAGCGCGACGGGGACATCCACGACCAGTACACGATCGACGTGCTCGGTCTGGCCGCTTTCCACCAGCAGAGGAATCATGAAGAGACAGTAGGGCGCATCGAGTTGCGCGGCACGGCGGTGCATTTCGGCCAGGATACGCGGGTGCAGGATGGCCTCCAGGGCGCGGCGCTGTGCGGGATCATGGAAAACGCGCTCGCGCAGGGCGGTGCGGTTCAGGGTGCCGTCGCTGTGCAGCACTGCGGACCCGAAATGGGTGGCAATCTCCGCCAGCGCGGCGCTGCCCGGAGTCACGACCTCGCGCGCGATGGCGTCGGCGTCGATCACCGGGACGCCCAATGCGGCGAACAATGTCGCCACGGTGGATTTGCCGCTGGCCAGTCCGCCTGTCAGTCCGACGAGGTACATGGCGCTAGGGTACCGCGCCTGGCACCGGCTTCACATCCCGATAGCAGAGAAGTAGAGCCCGGTGATGGCGTCGCCCCACAACAGCGTGAGCCAGCCGGCGGCGGCGAGATAGGGGCCGAAGGGAATGGGGATGTTGCGGTCACGGCCGCGCGCGACGATGAGGGTGATGCCCACCACCGCGCCGACCACCGAGGAGAGGAGGATCACCACCGGCAGCGCTTGCCAGCCCAACCACGCGCCCAGCATCGCCAGTAATTTGAAATCGCCGTAGCCCATGCCTTCCTTGCCGGTGGCCCATTTGAAGAGGACGTAAATCGACCACAGGCTGAGATACCCGGCCGCCGCACCGAGGATGCTGGTGCGCGGGTCGGTGAAGACGCCGGCGAGACTGAGCAACAAGCCCAACCACAGAAAAGGTAGCGTGATGCTATCGGGCAGGAGCTGATGATCGAAGTCGATCATGGTCAACGCAATCAGCGCCCAGGTGAGCAACAAAGCCGCTCCCGCCGCCCAACCGAAACCGAAGTGCCAGGCCACGAGGCCGGAGAGCAAGCCGGTGATCGCCTCGATGATCGGATAGCGCGGCGAGATGCGCGCCTGGCACGCCGTGCAGCGGCCTTTTTGCAGCGCATAGCTGAGCAGGGGAATGTTCTCGTGGGCGCGGATGGCGTGGCCGCAGTGCGGACAGCGCGAGCGCGGAGTCACGAGATTGAATGCTTGGCTATCGCCAGTCTTGGTATCAGTGGGTTCCGCCGGCGTATCGGGATGCAGCAGTTCCTCACATTGCGCGTTCCACTCGCGCTGCATCATGATTGGCAGGCGGTATATCACCACATTTAAAAAACTACCCACCAACAGACCGAGCGCCACTATGGTGACGACGAAGGCCCAGGGATAGAGGGTGAAGAACTGTGCCCAGTCGCTCACGGTGGGGGTGCTTTCTTGGTCTCGCTCGTTGGGTGCGGTTACACCACTTGGCCCATCTTAAAGATGGGCAGGTACATCGCAATGACCAGGCCGCCGATGATGACGCCGAGGAAGGCCATGATGAGCGGTTCCAACAGACTGCTCAGGCCGTCCACCGCGTTGTCCACTTCCTCTTCATAAAAGTCGGCCACTTTGGACAGCATGGCATCCAAGGACCCGGCTTCCTCGCCGATGGCCACCATTTGCACCACCATATTGGGAAACAGGCCGGTTTGGCGCATGCCCATTTGCAGCGACACGCCGGTGGCGACCTCGTCACGCATGCGTAAGATAGCGGTGGTGTACTTGATGTTGCCGGCCGCACCCGCGACCGTGGTCAAAGCTTCCACCAGCGGCACACCGGCGGCGAACATGGTAGCGAGTGTGCGCGCGAACCGGGCGATGGCGGCTTTGTTGACGATGGTGCCCAGCACGGGAATCTGCAGCGTCAGGCGATCCAGCATATGGTTGAATTTGACCGAGCGCCTTTTCGCTTCCACGAAGGCATAGCCCGCCCCGGCGATCACGCCCATCATCAGCCACCAGTATTCCGTTACGAAGTCGGACATGTTGACGACCATCTGGGTCAGGGCCGGCAAGTCGGCGCCGAAGCCTTCGAACAGTGCTTGGAACTGCGGCACCACATAATAGAGCAGGATGGTGGTGACGATGAAGGCGGCGACGACTACCGCGCTGGGATAGAACATCGCTTTCTTGATTTTGCCCTTGATGGCCTCGACTTTTTCCTTGTAGAGGGCGATCTTGTGCAGCAGGCCTTCGAGGATACCGGCCTGCTCGCCGGCGCGTACTAGATTGCAGTACAGTTCGTCGAAATGACGCGGATGCTTGGCCAGGGCCTCGGACAAGGAGCTGCCGCCCTCGACATCGGCCTTGACGGCCATGATGAGTTCTTGCATGCCCGCATTCTCGTGGCCGCGGCCGATGATCTCGAAGGACTGCACCAGCGGCACGCCCGAGCTCATCATGGTGGCCATTTGGCGGCTGAACACGGCGATGTCCTTGGCGACGATTTTCTTTTTGGCCGCGCCGCCGAACAGCGGTTTGGGTTTCTTCTTCACCTTGAGCGGATTGATGCCCTGGCGGCGCAGTTCGGCCTTGACCAAGGCGGGAGAAGGTCCGCGTATCTCGCCCTTGGTGCGGGCACCTTTGCGGTCCGTGCCTTCCCAGATAAAGGTTGCCTGATTTGCAGTTTTTTCAGCCACAGTTACACCGTAATGACGCGGTTGATTTCAGCCAGACTCGTCATGCCGTCGCGGACCTTTTTTAAGCCCGATTTGTGCAGATCGGCAATGCCTTCGCGCTTGGCCTGATCAGCGAGGGCCAACGCGTTGCCACCCTCCATGATGAGTCGTCCCATAGTCTCCGATATCGGCATGACTTGATAAATCCCCACTCGGCCTTTATAGCCGTCGCTGCATTTATCGCAGCCGACCGGTCCGTAGAGCGTCAATTCCTCGATGCCGTCTTCCTCGTAGCCAGCTTCAAGCAATGCCTCGGGCGGTAGATAAACCGGCTCCTTGCAATGCTTGCACAAACGGCGCGCCAAACGTTGGGCGACGATCAGCGACACCGCGGTGGCGATATTGAACGGTGGCACGCCCATATTGGCGAGTCGGTTCAGCGTTTGCGGCGCGTCGTTGGTATGCAGGGTGGAGAATACCATATGGCCGGTTTGCGCTGCTTTAATGGCGATCTCGGCTGTTTCCAGATCACGTATCTCACCCACCATGATGATGTCGGGATCTTGGCGCAAGAAGGCGCGCAGCGCCGAGGGGAAGGTCAGCCCCGCCTTGATGTTGACGTTGACTTGGTTGATGCCGGCCAAGTTGATTTCCGCCGGATCCTCGGCAGTGGAAATGTTGCGGTCCTCGGTGTTGAGGATATTGAGACAGGTATACAGCGAGACGGTTTTACCGCTACCCGTGGGGCCGGTGACCAGCACCATGCCGTAGGGGCGGTGCACCGCTTCCAGCAGTGCTTCTTTCTGTTCCGGCTCGAAGCCCAGGGCGTCGACGCCCAGCGTGGCGCTGGTCGGATCGAGAATACGCATCACGATTTTCTCACCCCACAAAGTGGGGCACGTGCTGACGCGAAAATCGATGGCGCGATTCTTGGACAGGGTCATCTTCATGCGCCCGTCCTGCGGCACGCGCCGCTCGGAGATGTCCAGGCGCGACATCACCTTGATGCGCGCCGACATTTTCGGCGCCAGCGCGATGGGCGGTGTGGCCACTTCGCGCAATATGCCGTCTTGGCGGAGGCGCACACGATAGCTTTTTTCATAGGGCTCGAAGTGGATGTCCGAGGCACCCTTGTTGATGGCGTCCAGCAGCACTTTGTTGATGAAGCGCACCACCGGGGTATCGTCGACCTCGGCCTCGCTGACATCCGCGCCAAAATCTTCGTCACCGCCGCTGATTTCCAGGTCGTCGAGCGAGGTGTCGGTCAAATCCACCATGGTGGCGTTGCTTGCCTCCATGGTCTTTTCAATGGCCTTGACCAGTTTGTCGTATTGCACCAGCACCGGCTCGGCGTTGAGTCCGGCCTGGAATTTGATCTCATCCAGTGCTTGTAGATTGGTGGGGTCGCACACCGCCACGAACATGCGATTGCCGCGCTTGTATAGTGGCAAGGCATTGTGCTTGCGCACCAGCTTTTCCTCGATCAGTTCGGCCGCCAGGTGGTCGGGATCGATGGTGTCGATGTCGAACAAGGGCACGCCGAATTCGGCGGCACCGGTCTCGGCGATGGTGTAACTGTCCAGGGTCTGGCTGTCCACCAGTTGGGCGACGAAGGAGATCTTTTTCTTCGCCGCCTCCTCATGGGCGAGCCGCGCCTGCGCATCGCTGAGCAAGCCGTCGATGACCAGCTTGCGCGCCAGGCCGCTTAAGCGAGGGGGTTGATTCGAAGGAGCTGTATTGGCCATATCCGTTACCCGAGTGTGTCCTGCTCAGCTTGTATCGGCGCTCCCGGCGACATGTTTAGCTCTGTAGGTCAGGGCGCACGACAGCGCTTCCTGACATTGTCTCGCGGCCTAGATGTTGGGTGGCGGACTAGGCGGCTCAAACCGCGATCGACCAAGATAATAGGCTGCGTGTCCGAATGCGTATTCCATGCGGCGCAGTGCGCTTCGCCTAGTGGATTCTGCCTGTTACGCCTTACCTGCTTTATCTAATGTGCCTGGCGAGAATCGTAGGGTGAGAGGGGGTCAGCGTACAGGGCAAGTAAAAAAAACAGGGCGGGCATCGCTGCCCGCCCTGTCTGTGGTGCGTCGAGTTACTTACAAAGATTGGCGGCTATGCAGTCGCCCGTATTTGCCCAGGTCACGCCGGCCACGCCTAGGGTCGGCGCAATAACGTACGTCTTGCTATCGACCGCCGTTGTGCCGGTGGCGGTGATCACCCCCGCAGCGCTGACAGCGACGCTAGCAACGTTGCCGATGGCCGCGGTGATTGCGGCGGGAACGCCATTCGAGCCCGCACCACAGGCAGTCGGTGCGGCGCCTACGGCCACGCCAGTCTCGTTGATACACAGTTCGACGGCCGTTTTGTAACCGCCGGTCAGCGAGATCACTTCCGAGAATTTCGATTTCTTGACGTAGTCGTTATAGGCCGGGATGGCGATGGCGGCCAGGATGCCGATGATCGCGACCACGATCATCAGTTCGATTAGGGTAAAACCTTTTTGTGCTTTCATGTTTCAAACTCCAGTGGTTGTCAGGGGTCTAGTGGTTGGGATTCTTAAGGCTCAGGCGCCTCCATCTTCGTCGCGTCGTCCTTGTTTGCTATTGCTCCTGCGGGGGTGAGCCTGCTTGCCTAAGCCGGATGGGTGCAGGAGCTATGCCAGAATCGCCGCGTGATGCGCGTAATCGCCGTGGAATCCGTCGCGGGACTTGCGAAGTGTGACCGCGGTCACACTTCGAGCGGTGAGAACAGGCTGATTTTGCGCTGTTTTCACGTTGAGGCTGGCCCGGCGCGTAGTGTGCGCGAAACGAACGCCGCGCGCGACTGTCTTTTTGCGTCACATTGTGACGCGACGCGTCACCGGATTTTGGTGATTCGCGTCACATGTTGACGCCAGGCTGATGACCTAGACGTAGGTCAGGGTGCGCATGAACGCTTGCTGACGGTTCTTTCGCCAGCCGTGGCGATTCATTATTCCAATTGCATGGCGCCAAGATCACATGGCCCCTCATTTGCGGCCCAGTGCTCGGTATAGATGCCGCGCCTTATCAACGCAGGCATCGACGACCAGCGATAATGTGCTGGCGTCGCGACGTATCCGTGTTTAACCGGATTGTAGTGTATGGCGACGCATATCCTCCTCATGGCGAATTTGATGATCCCAGAAGCGCCGCTGCCACAATGTAACTTTATCCGTGATTCCATGGGCTTGCTAGTGACGATGGGTGCATCGGAGTTTTATCGATTGCATGATGCGTGAGAGCTCGTGGCTGTTTTTGGGCTGGATGAGGCCGTGAAAATGGTCGTCCAGGATCGCATAGGCCAGCATGCGGTAGAAAATATCATTCTTGACTTCGTGCATGACGACGAGCAGCCGTTGTTTTTCGATCTCATCTCTCAGTATCTGCCGCCTTTGGTGGCAAACGGCGGTGACGAAAACCGGCGTATTGGAAAGAGGATGGCGACGTATGTCAGTCATGCGAGAATGATCTCAGCTGGCCGCCTTGCCAGCAAGTGACGTTGTCAGGTGGCCGTTGGCGCGGCAACCTGGCCTACCGGTGAGTTACATGCCATGACGTAGGGTAGGGTGCGCGTAAGCGCTCCCTGACACGTCCTTATCTAGTCCAGTCCCAGCTTCTTGAGACGGTAGCGTAAGGCACGGAAGGTGATGCCGAGGATTTTGGCGGCGGCGGTCTTGTTGTAGCGGGTTTGCTCCAGCGCTTTGAGGATGGCCTCTTTTTCCACGGTGTCGAGATAGGGTTCTAAGGCCGGGGCGGTGTCGGCTTCCGCCGGCTCGGCGCTGGCGGCGGGCGCACCGGCGTGGAGTTGCAAGTCGCTGTCGCGGATGACGTTGCCTTCGCACAAAGTGATGGCCCGTTCGAGGATGTTCTCCAGTTCGCGCACATTGCCGGGGAAGCTATAGCGCTGTAACGCCTGCATGGCTTCGTCGCTCAGGCTGGGCGCGGGCGTGCCGCCCCCGTGCCCCAGTTGCGCCAGGATGTGATGGGCGAGCAGCGGGATGTCTTCGGCGCGCTCGCGCAGCGAGGGAACGTGTAGCTCGATGACATTGATGCGGTAGTACAAGTCCTGGCGGAATTCGCCGCCTTCCACCAGGGCGGCGAGATCCTTGTGAGTGGCGCTGAGGATGCGCACGTCCACCGCCACTTCCTTTTGGGCGCCGATGGCCCGCACGGATTTTTCCTGGATGGCGCGTAGCAGCTTGACTTGCATGTGCAGCGGCAAGTCGGCCACCTCGTCCAGAAACAAGGTGCCGCCGTTGGCGGCTTGGAACAAGCCGTCCTTGTCTGCGACGGCGCCGGTGAAACTGCCTTTCTTATGGCCGAAGAATTCGCTTTCCACCAGCTCGCTGGGGATGGCGCCGCAATTGACCGGCACGAAGGCCTTGTCGGCGCGTGGGCCTTGGTCATGGATCAGGCGTGCCACCAGTTCCTTGCCCACGCCCGAGTCGCCGCTGATATAAACCGGCGCCTGGCTGCGCGCCAGCTTGGCGATGGTTTCTTGGATCTTCTTGATCGCCGATGAAGTGCCGAGCAAGTTGAGGGTGGCGCCGCGTGGCGTCCGAGCCTGATCTTCGGCGAGTTTGAGGGCTGTGCTCACCAAGTTACGCAGCATGTGCAAATCTACCGGCTTGGAGACGAAATCGAAGGCGCCGGCCTTGAGGGCGCTGATGGCCGATTCCATGTTGCCATGCGCGGTGATCACCGCCACCGGGGTGTCGGGATAGGTCTTTTGGATGTGCTCGACCAGCTCAATGCCGTTGCCGTCGGGTAGGCGCATGTCGGTGAGGCAGAGGTCGAAGTCATGGCCGGTGAGCAGGGTGCGCGCCTCGGCAAGCGTGGCGGCGGCGCGCGTGGCGATGTCCATGCGCCCCAGTGTGATCTCGAGGAGTTCACGGATGTCCGGTTCGTCGTCCACCACCAGGGCCAGCGGTCGCGTCATGCTCATGTCACCTGTTTTCTTCTCGGGTCCGCGAAGGTGATGCGGAAACAACTGCCGCCATTGGGCACGGGCAGGTAATGCAAGCGGGCTTGGTTAGATTCGCATAGCTCGCGTGAGATGTACAAGCCGAGCCCGGTGCCTTGGGTTTCAGTGGTGAAGAACGGTTCGAACAACTGCTCGACATGTTCGGTGGCGATGCCGGGGCCGAAGTCGATGATGTCCAAGAACGGGCTGGGTGATTCGGGCGCCGCGCCACCGCGCAATTCCAAGCGCGGGGCGTCGCTGTGCGCGCGGCTGTAACGAATGCCGTTGTGGCAAAGGTTCCACAGTATTTGATGCAATTGCGAGGTATCGATGCGCACTTGGGTGTGCGGCGGATCAATGTGCAGGCCAATGTTCTTGGCGTCTATGCGTTCCGTCGTGCAGAAATCGGCGATGAAATCTTCCAGCCAAGACTTAAGTTCCAGGTCTTCTGGGCGGGCGCGCTGGCGGCGGCTGAGTTGCAGGATGTTCTCGACGATGGCGTTCATGCGTTGGGAGTGGTCGCGAATGATCTCGGTGAGGCGCACGTCACCCTCATGCAAATGGGGCGATTCGGCGAGTAGCTGGCCGGCGTGACTGATGGCGCCGAGCGGGTTGCGAATTTCATGGGCGATGCTGGCAGTGAGGCGCCCCAACGAGGCCAGTTTCATTTGTTGCGCTTGTTGCGCCATGGCCGAGGTGTCTTCGAGAAACATCAGGGTGCCGGAATTTCCCGCCTGACCCAGGGCGGCGAAACGCGGCAGGATTTCGGGGCTAGCGGCGCTTAGCCGCAGGATGCGCGGCTCGCGCGCCGGGTTTTCCTGCCAGGCGAAATAGTGCGCCGCTAAGGCGGGGGCGAGGTCGGTGATGGTCTGGCCGATGGGATGGGTGGGGGTGCCCAGCGCATGCCAGGCCGATTCGTTGATGAGACGGATTTTGCGCGCCGAGTCGATGACGATGATGCCGGTTTGCATGCGCTGAATCACGTATTCGGTGAGCTGCTGCATGTTGGCCAGGTCGACGCCGCGTTGAGCGGCAAGTGCTTCGCTGTCGCGGGCGCGCTTGGCGAGCAGGTGCGCCACCACGGCAGTGATGAAATAGGTCACGCCCAGCAAGCCAGCGTGGGTGTAAGCCGGTTCACCGGTCATATTGCGTAGGGCCGGATAGGTTTCAGCACCCAAAGTGGTGAGGGTGGCGATGGCGGCGAACAATACGGCGATTTGGCCACTCATCAACATGCCGCCGCTGGCCAAAGTGACAATGAGCAACATGCCCAGTCCGCTGCGCACGCCGCCGCTGGCGTACATCAACAAGATGATGGCGGCGATGTCGATGAGGATCTGGGTGTAAAGCTGGGCGCGATAGCCGGGAAAACGATGATGAATGGAGGCCGTGCTAACCAGCGCGAACAGGGCATAGCCGATGCTCACCAGGAAGAATAACTGCGGATCGCGCTCGCCGAGCGGCGCCAGCGTCGGGAAGGCGGTGACCGTCAGCACCAGCAAAGCGCCCAAACTCAATCGATACACATTGAGCAGCCCCAGCGGTTTCCACGTCTGACGGGATTGCGCAGAGGCGTTTAGGGGAAGTGCCGGACGGCGACCTTCGGTTGATGGAGTGCTAGGCGCTTGATTCATCCCTTGCGCGGCGTTTGCCGGCCTCATCCATTAACAGGTTGTTGACGTCCTGTACGTCGGCGCGATGTGTGGCGATCTGAAGGGCGCGGTGGCGCGACGTCAGTCGCGCGGGCCAAGACTGAGATGGTGTTGGCTGCAATAATGCCGGTCTTGTTGGGTGACCGCCTCCACCTCAGGAATGTGCAGGCCGCAGTGAGCGCAGCGTACCATATCCTTGGGCAGGCTGGCGTTACGTGCGGCGGGCTGGACCCGTCGGGCGGGGCGCGCGAACAGTTGTTTGGCGATGAGGATGATGATCCATACCGCGAGGGCGACGGCGATGAGGCGTATAAGGTTCATGCTGACGAAGAGCCTGGTCGGGGTGAGAGGATTCGAACCTCCGGCCCCTGCCTCCCGAACGCGAAATCACACTCATTCTGTTACAAGAGCTTGCAGTATAACACAATAAATAACAGTCACATAGTG
>CALZJG010000134.1 GCA_945787555.1 uncultured Chromatiaceae bacterium
CAGGACTGGCACGGATCGAAGCGGCACGTGAACATCTGAGCGGTGCCAGTTTTATGTCGGGCCTGTATCTCGGCAAGCCGGATTTCGACCTGCTCTTCCCAGAACAAGAACCGGCAGAAGAACAAGCGTTGGGTGATGCCTATTGCAAGACTATTGAACAACTACTGCGTAGTCACGTCGATGCCGCCGAAATCGAGCGCCGCGCAATAATATCGGACCAAGTCCTTAGACGGCTCCTCGAGGCCGGAACTTTCGGCATGATTATTCCCAAAGAATATGGAGGGCTGGGCTTTTCGCACAAGAACTACGGACGCGTCCTGACGCTAATAGCCAGTTGGAGTAATATCTTGGCGCTAACCGTCGCTGTTCCCCAGTCGATAGGCATTGCCATGCCCATCTTGCTGTTTGGAAACGAAGAACAAAAAAAACACTATTTGCCCAGGGTGGCACGCCACGACATCTCCGCCTTTGCGCTTACCGAACCCCTGACGGGTTCAGACGCCGCAAATATTCAAACCGAAGCCGTACCTTCTGCTGACGGTAGTGAATTTGTCGTGAACGGCGAGAAGCTATGGTGCACCAATGGATCGATAGCCCGATACATTACCCTCGTGGCCCGGGTGCCGGCGCGCAAACGAGTGCATGAGGGTCACGAAACTTGGGTTCCCGTCGCTGCAGGAGCTGGGGCGGAAGCCCGGGTTCCTACAGCATTCATCCTAGACACCCGTACACCCGGCTTCAGCGTGCGGCACCGCTGCCAATTTGAAGGTTGCCGGGGCATCGACAACGCCTATATTAGTTTGGAGAATGTGCCTATCCCCGTTGAGAATGTCATCGGTGAAATCGGGCTAGGTCTACGCTATGCCCTCACGATATTGAATATTGGGCGCGCCATCAGCGTGCCGGCCATTTGCCTCGGCATGGCAAAACAGGCCTGGCAACCCACATTGGATTACGCCGCGCAGCGCGTCACCTTTAAGAAACCGATAGGGACGCGCCAATCGCAACGCATCCGCGTGGGCAAAATGGCACTCGACCTGTTCGCCATGGAAGCGTTATCAGAACTAGTATGGCGTATGGCGGATGTGGACATCTATGACATACGTATCGAGGCGGCGGTAACAAAGATATTCTGCTCAGAGCAGACCATAGAGTTTCTGAAGAACGCACAAATCCTGTTTGGTGGTATGGGCTATGAATCGGCAGATTCCAAACGCGCCCGCGGGCAGCCCGCTTTCACGATCGAGCAACTGGTGCGCGATGCGGAAATGTATCGCATCGGTGAGGGCGCCACCGATATCTTGCGCCCATTTGTGGCCCGAGAAGGGCTCAGCGCGCATTTGGAGCGAATAGCACCGCTGTTTGATGAGCACATGAGGATTCCTTCCTATATCACTGGCTTAACGAAACTTGCCTGGTTTTATCTGCCCTGGTACCTGTCCCAGTGGCGGCCTCGATCTCTCCCCGATCGGGTTGAGTTACAGCACGCTAAGGTGAAAGAAAGCTTTGTGTACCTAGAGCGTGCCAGCCGTACCCTCGCCCGTGCTGTCTTTTATGCCATGTTAATTCGCCGTGAGGCACTCAAAGATGACCAAGGCAGGCAAAACCGGATAGCCAGGGTGGGCGAGGACCTGTTTGCCATTGCCGCAACGACGTTGCATGCCTATCGCTTGGAACAAGAGCATGGAAAGTCAGACGTGTGGAATTTGGCGGACAACTTTTTCAGGATGGCGAAAGTGCGTATTACAGCTACGCTCAAGGGGATTGTTCATAATCAGGATGAAATGAACGCGGCCCTAGGTAGACGCGCCATTCATGGGGAATATTCGTCGCTCAGTAATGGCGTAGTACAGCGGGATCTACACGATTACTAAAGCGAATTTCCGTGCGCATTGAGTCTTATCTCTGGCGTGCGAGGATCGACTATATGGGGAACATCAAAAACCGCATGTTGTCCCATTAGTTAGATTGAGTCTCCCCTGATGAACAGCTGTTGGGTCAGTTCTTCCTTCATCTAGGTGGGGAGAGATAAGTATTCTATGCTTGATTAGAGATTGACCCTTGACGTCGTTAGGAACGGCTCTGTTACTGGGGAAATTCTAATGCAACTACCAACCATTAACACCGCCGACTGGGCACACTCCACCCGCGACGAAGCGGATCTCTTTGATCAGGCCTCAGGTCTGGGTTTTGGCGATGTTCATTTCAAGATAGACCAGAATACCCATCTGCGGGCCATTATCGCCATACACAATACCCGCTTAGGACCCGCTCTAGGCGGCTGCCGATGTGTTCCCTATCCCTCTACCAGAGCGGCGCTGCTGGATGTTCTGCATCTTGCACAAACGATGAGCTACAAGGCAGCCATCGCGGGACTGCCCTCTGGGGGCGGCAAGGCTGTCATTGTGCGGCCTAGCCAAGTCTATGATCGCGAGCTTCTGTTCGAGGCGTTCGGTGATTTTGTAGAGGAACTCGGTGGGCGCTTTATCAGTTCAGTCGACAGTGGCACCGGCGTTGCGGATATGGATGTCATGGCCCGCCGCACTCGCTATGTAAGGAGCACCTCCGCAACTGCCGCGAGCGGTGGAGACCCTTCACCTATTACTGCCTTGGGAGTGCGATACGGAATCGAAGCGGCCGTCACGTTCAAGCACCATCGCAGTGATCTCAGCGGTATCCATGTGGCGATACAAGGTGTGGGACATGTCGGTTATGCACTGGCTAGGCAGCTACATAAGCTGGGAGCCGCGCTCACGATCTGCGATAGCGACAAGTGGGCAGCTGAACGTTGTGCCGATGAGTTCGGCGCAAAGATCGTTTCCCTAGAGGCGATCTATACCGTGCCTAGCGACGTGTTCGCACCCTGCGCCTTGGGGGGCGTCATCAATGACGAGACGATCCATAAACTGGCTACCGGGATCGTCGCCGGGGCCACTAATAACCCGTTAAGTGATCTTCGACACGCGGATATTTTGCATAACAGAGGCATCCTGTACGCACCGGATTATGTGATCAATGCGGGGGGACTCATGAAAGTGTTAGTGCAAGACCCTACTGCCCTGCTGAAAAAGGTGGCTGGCATCCATGACACGCTGTTGGCCTTGTTCACACAATCAGAAAGCACCAATACCTCGCCGCTAAGGCTAGCCAATCGCATGGCTGAGTCCGTCTTGTATGGGCCTGACGCAGTCTGATTGCAGCCTGAATAGACTTGCGCGGCGTCTGTCGAAGGCGAGCGTTACTTGCCAGCAGTAGCGCCATCACCAAGAGAGGTGTACCCGATGGCCCGAGCCGATAGCTTTGCAGATGGAAACTCGATCACGCCGCCACCTAGGCAATTTGGACAAGCCCGTCGTGTCGCCCATTTCGAGATAAAATACCTCCAATATCTCAATCATCTGGGCGAAGTGGCAGAGGAATTGCCTGAATTCGCGCAAGAGCGTGGGCAGTTGCTCGCTCTCTATCGTGCCATGGTGCTGACCCGGACCTTTGATAAAAAGGCGATCGCCTTGCAACGTACGGGCAAGCTGGGCACCTACGCGTCCTCCCTGGGCCAAGAGGCCGCAGCCGTAGGTGTAGGTGCCGCCATGGCTAAACAGGACGTGCTGTTGCCGGCCTATCGGGAGTATGGTGCGCAATTTCTGCGCGGCGTCTCCATGACGGAAATCTTGCTGTATTGGGGAGGGGATGAGCGCGGCATGAATTATGGCGCCCAAGCTGAGGACTTCCCCATTTGTGTTCCTATCGCAACCCATGCCCCCCACGCCGTGGGTGTCGCTTATGCGATGAAATTGCGCGGCCAGGCGCGCGTCGCCGTGTGCGCCCTCGGCGATGGCGCGACTTCCAAAGGTGATTTCTATGAGGCGGTCAATATCGCAGGCGCATGGCAATTGCCGCTGGTGTTTATCGTCAACAATAACCAATGGGCTATTTCCGTTTCGCGTGCCGCTCAAACGCGCGCCGAAACCCTGGCGCAAAAGGCCATAGCAGCGGGCATACCCGGTGAACAAGTCGATGGCAATGACGTCATTGCTGTGCGTGAGCGCGTGGCCCAGGCCCTTGATACAGCCCGCCATGGCGGCGGTCCGCGCCTGATAGAGGCGTTGACCT
This sequence comes from uncultured Chromatiaceae bacterium, assembly GCA_945787555.1. GTDB lineage: Bacteria > Pseudomonadota > Gammaproteobacteria > DRLM01 > DRLM01 > CALZJG01. The sequence continues at coordinate 4,111 of CALZJG010000134.1, forward strand.
ATCGCATGGGAGACCACACGACGGCAGACGATGCCAGTCGCTATCGCCCGGGCGATGAGGTCGAGCAGCAGAGGCAATATGATCCCATTGCACGCCTGCATAAGTATCTGGCGCGGTGCGGTGAGTGGTCACAGCAACAAGATGACGCACTTTACGCGGAGTGTGAGGCCAAGGTCGACGCGGCGGTGAAGGATTACTTGGCTACCCCCGCCGTAGCACCTGAGAGCATGTTCGATTATCTCTACGAAAAATTGCCTGTAGCGTTACGCACGCAGCGTGAATCACTGTCCAGCCAAGGAGAATCAGGCAATGGCTGAGTTAACCCTGGTCGAAGCGGTCAATCTAGCACTGGCACGGGCGCTGGAGATAGACCCGGATGTAGTGGTATTTGGTGAGGACATCGGGATCAACGGGGGCGTTTTCCGTGCCACCTTGGGCCTCCAGGCGCGTTACGGCAAGGAGCGGGTCATGGACACCCCCTTATCCGAAACCTTGATTGCAGGGATGGCCATAGGTATGGCGGCCCAGGGTTTGAAACCCGTCGCAGAAATCCAATTCATGGGCTTCATCTATCCCACCCTCGATCAGATACTGAGTCATGCCGCGCGTCTGCGCAACCGCACCCGAGGTCGACTTCACTGCCCGATGGTGCTGCGCGCACCCTATGGCGGCGGCATCCACGCGCCCGAGCACCATTCGGAAAGTACCGAGGCCTTGTTCGCGCATATTCCGGGCTTACGGGTGGTCATCCCCTCCTCGCCCTTGCGCGCCTATGGGCTGTTGCTCGCCGCCATTTTTGATCCTGATCCGGTCATCTTTCTGGAGCCGAAACGGATCTACCGCATGGTGAAGGAGGCCGTAGCGGATGACGGTCAGGCGCTGCCGCTGGACGTCTGCTTCAGGCTACGTGACGGTAGCGATGTCACTTTGGTGACCTGGGGGGCGATGACGCACGAGACACTGCAGGCAGCGGACCGACTCGCGCAGGAAGGTATCAGCGCCGAAGTGATCGATGTCGCCACCATTAAACCGATCGATAGTGCCACCATCCTCGAATCTGTGGCGAAAACCGGGCGTTGTGTCATAGTGCATGAAGCGGCGCGCGCGTGCGGAGTAGGCGCCGAAATAGCCGCGCAATTGGCCGAGCATGGGTTGATGAGTCTCTACGCGCCGGTTCAGCGGGTTACCGGCTATGACACGATCATGCCCCTGTTTCGTTTGGAACAGCACTACCTGCCCACTAGCGCTCGTATCGTTACAGCGGCGAAACGCACTTTGGAGGCGGCATGAACGTATTCAAGCTACCGGACCTGGGCGAAGGACTACAGGACTCTGAAATCGTCGAGTGGCATGTCGCGGTGGGAGATACCGTCAAGGAGGATCAACCCTTGGTGGCGGTTGAAACCGCCAAGGCCATCGTTGATATCCCATGCCCGCAAGGCGGCCGCATAAACAAGCTGTACGGCAAGGCGGGTGACATCGTACAAGTGGGCAAGCCGCTGGTTGAATTTGCAGCCGAATCCGCCCCCAGCGGCGATCGCGGCACGGTGGTCGGTAGCGTAGAAACGGGCAGCAACGTGGTCAAGGAAACGCCCACCGCTGTAGGCCAGAGCGGCATCGGCTTTAAAGCCACGCCCGCGGTGCGCGCCCTCGCCCATCGTATGGACGTCGACTTGTCCATCGTCACGCCTTCAGGCGCGGACGGCACCATCACCGCCACGGATATCCAGCGCGTTGCGAAAATACTGGCTGAGGCGGGACCGTTGGAGCCACTGCGTGGTGTGCGCCGTGCCATGGCGCGCACCATGGTCCAGGCCCACGCGGAAGTGGCCGACGTAACCGTCTGCGACGATGCCGATATCCACGCGTGGTCCAACGCGACAGATGTCACGCTGCGGTTGATCCGCGCCATCATCACGGCGTGTAAAGCGGAACCCTCCTTGAACGCCTGGTATGACAGCCATGCCATCGGCCGGCGGGTGCTCGCAAATATCGATCTGGGCATCGCCGTTGACACCAAGGACGGATTGTTCGTGCCGGTGCTACGCAACGTGGGCGGACTCAGCCCGGCGGAGTTACGCGCGGCATTAAACAGGCTGAAAAAACAAGTCATAGAGCGCACCATCCCGCCAGAAGAGCTGCGCGGTTATACCTTCACACTGTCTAATTTTGGCACTTTCGGTGGCCGCTATGCCGACCCTGTTGTGGTGCCACCCACGGTCGCCATATTGGGTGCAGGCCGTATTCGTGATGAAGTGGTCGCGGCCGCTGGCAAAGCGGCCGTACATCGTGTCATGCCGCTATCACTGACGTTTGATCACCGAGCCGTGACCGGTGGCGAGGCGACTCGTTTCCTGGCCGCGACGATCGACGATCTTGAACAGGCAGACTGAAATATTCTTTACTAGCACTCATTTGCCGCTTGCATTGCCTCGCGCCACATCGCCAAAAAAAAGAAGGATCCATCGATGCCGCATACGCCTTCCGCAGGTCAACGTCTACATAGCGCACTGACTCTGGAGCGACCGCTACAAATAGTCGGCGCCATCAACGCCTATTGCGCCATCTTGGCGGAACACGCCGGCTTTCGTGCGCTATACCTGTCCGGCGCCGGAGTCGCCAATGCTTCCTATGGCTTGCCCGACCTGGGTTTGACTACACGCGAAAACCTCTTGGAGGACGTGCGGCGTATCACACACGCTACCACCTTGCCGCTGCTCGTCGATGCCGACACCGGCTTCGACGACATCGGTCGCACGGTCGAACAGCTGATCGAGGCCGGGGCGGCCGGCTTGCACCTTGAAGATCAGGTGAAAGACAAACGCTGTGGTCATCGCCCCGCGAAACGCCTGGTCCCGCCGCAAGAGATGGTTGCCCGAATCGAGATGGCGGTAGCGGCACGCAGCGATCCTGACTTTGTCGTCATGGCCCGCACCGACGCCTACGCCGTCGAAGGTCTGGACGCGGCGCTACAGCGTATCGAGCGTTATGTGGCAGCGGGGGCCGACATGGTCTTCCCCGAGGCGCTGACCGCGCTGGAGCAATACCGCCGCATTGGCCAGGAAGCCGATGTGCCTATCTTGGCCAACCTCACCGAATTCGGACTGACGCCTCCGTTTACGCTCGAAGAGCTGGCCTCGGCCGGCGTCGGCATCGCCCTTTATCCCCTCACGGCCTTCCGCACCATGAGTGCTGCGGCGATGGATACCTATACGACAGTGAGGAACCTGGGCAGTCAACAGACCCTGCTCGATCGCATGCAAAGCCGTGAGGAACTGTACCGACACTTGGATTACTACCGCCACGAGCAAGAACTGGACCAGGGAGCGGAGCATGACGATAGCAAGCCATGAAGGTCTGGCCGGCGTCATCGCCGGTCATTCGGCAATCTGCACCGTCGAAGCGGCCGGCAATGATCTGTTCTATCGCGGCTACCCGATCGCGGCGCTGGCCTCCCAGGCCGAATTTGAAGAAGTCGCTTACCTGTTGATTCATGAGGTACTCCCCGACCGCACGAGCCTGTCTGATTATCGTGACAAACTGCAACAGCGACGCGGCTTGCCCCCACCAATGCAGGAGATTCTGGAGCGTCTACCTGCCGAGAGCCATCCCATGGATGTGTTGCGCACCGCCTGCTCGGTGCTAGGCTGTCTGGAGCCGGAAAGCGAAGATCACAGCGCGCGGGAGATTGCCGATCGACTCCTAGCCTGCTTCCCGTCCATGCTGCTGTACTGGTATCACTATCACACTCATGGCCAACGCATTGAAACACGCAGTGGGGAAACCACGCTGGCCGGTCATTTTCTGCATCTCTTGCACGGCAAACCGCCTGATCCGTTGCAACGCCAGGCCCTCGACGCCGCTCTGATCCTCTATGCGGAACATGAATTCAATGCTTCCACTTACGCCGCGCGCATCACCACCTCGACGCTGGCCGATATATATTCTGCTATTACCAGCGCCATCGGGACCTTGCGTGGACCGCTCCACGGCGGTGCCAACGAGGCCGCCATGGGCCTGATCGCCCGCTATACCGATGCGGAGGCGGCCGAGGCGGGTATATTGTCGGCATTGGCCGAAAAGCAGCTGATCATGGGGTTTGGACATCGCGTCTATCGCCATGGTGATCCGCGCTCCCCAATCATCAAGGAATGGTCGCAACGGCTCGCAGAGGCGAGTGACGAACGGCATTTGTATGCGATCTCGGAACGCATCGAAGCCGTGATGCAACGCGAGAAAAGATTATTCCCCAATTTGGACTTTTACAGCGCCACCACTTTTCACTACTGCGGCATTCCCTGGCAGTTGTTTACGCCGCTATTTGTCATCGCGCGCACCAGCGGTTGGGCGGCCCACATCATTGAACAACGCGCCGATAACAAACTCATCAGGCCGCTTGCGCACTACGACGGACCCGCGCCGCGTCGCTACCTGCCTATCGAGTCACGGTAGTTTCATCATGGCACGTCATCACAGCAGCACGAGACCGCCCCCAGACCCGGAATTAGTGGCTATCGCCGATTATGTCTGCGACTACCTCGTCGATAGCGAGGAAGCGGTGATAACCGCGCGCTATTGCCTGATGGACGCCCTCGGTTGCGCCATCGCCGCGCTGAGACAAGCCGAATGCCGCAGACACCTGGGACCTGTCGTTCCCGGCGCGACATTGCCGGGGGGCGCGCGGGTGCCGGGCACCGCCTACGAGCTCGACCCTATACACGCCGCCTACAACATCGGCTGCATGGTGCGGTGGCTGGATTACAATGACACTTGGCTGGCCGCCGAGTGGGGCCATCCCTCGGATAATCTGGGCGCCATCCTGGCCGTCGCTGATTATGTCAGCCGGGGTCATGACGCCCGTGCCCGATCACCGCTAACCATGCGCGATGTACTCGTCGCCCTGATCAAAGCCTACGAGATACAAGGCGTGCTGGCCTTGGAGAACAGCTTCAACCGCATTGGCATCGATCATGTCGTTTTGGTGAAGATCGCCTCTAGCGCCGTCACCACCGCGCTCTTAGGCGGTGGCAAAGATGTCATCATCAACGCCCTGTCCAATGCCTGGCTGGACGGCGGTACGCTGCGCAGTTATCGCCATGCCCCCAATACCGGCTGGCGCAAATCCTGGGCAGCGGGTGACGCCAGCGCCCGCGCCGTGCGCCTGGCATTACAAGCCTGCAACGGTGAAATGGGCTATCCCAGTGTGCTCAGCACCCCAGAGTGGGGCTACTACGACGTTTTTCTCGACGGTGAGCCGCTGCGACTGCCCCGCCCCTATGGAAGTTATGTCATGGAGAACATCTTGTTCAAGGTCGCCTTTCCCGCCGAGTTTCATGCTCAGACCGCCGTGGAGGCTGCCTTACAATTGCACCTCGAGGTCAAAGATCGCCTAGCCCAAGTCGACCACATCGTGATCACCACCCAGGCGCCAGCCATGCGCATCATCAATAAGACTGGCCCCCTGCATAATCCCGCCGACCGTGACCACTGTCTGCAATATGCCGTGGCCATCGCTTTGTTGTTCGGGGAGTTAACCAGCCATCATTACAGTGACGAGATCGCCTCGGATACGCGCATCGATGCGTTGCGCGAAAAAATGCGGGTGGTCGAAGAACCCCGTTACAGTCGCGACTATTTGGATGCCGAAAAACGCGCCATCGCCAACCAAGTGACGATCCACTACCTTGACGGCGCCGTTGCATCGAGGGAAGTCGCGTACCCGCTGGGACACCGGCGTCGTCGCAGCGAGGCATGGCCGCTGCTGGTGGAAAAATTCGAGCGTAACTTGAGCGGCTGTTATGCAGAGCATGAACGCCAAGCTCTGGGGGATCTTCTGTTGGATGACTCCCGCTTGCTGGCCATGTCCGTGGCTGAATTCATGGCACGCTGGGTCCGCGCAACACCGCCTAGCGGAGGCCCTCGATCATGATGATGCCGCGCACCACAACACGGGGATAAGACCATGTCGGACCGCGAATACTTCCAGGATTACATGCCCGGTGATGTCTGTTTCGGCTGCGGCAGCAAGAATCCCGTTGGCCTACATATACACAGTTATTGGGAGGGCGACCACGCTGTCTGCCAGTGGCGACCGGATGAGCGTCATCAAGGCTGGGCCGGACTGACCTGCGGCGGCATCCTCGCCACCCTTATCGACTGCCATTGCATGGCGACCGCCATGGCCACGGCGATACGCCAGGAGAACCGCTCCCTTTCCTCGTCGCCGCACTACCGCTTTGCGACGGGGTCGTTAAACGTCCGCTATCTCAAGCCCACGCCCATCGACACCCCGCTGCAAATCAGAGCGCATGTCACGGAGATCAAGCACAACAGAAAGTTCAGTCTGGATTGTGCGCTCTATGCTCACGACGAGAAAACCGTCGAAGGCAGCGTGGTGGCGTTCTTGGTGTATCGCAGTGATCAACCTGAGCAGACTAACCCGCAATTTGGCCTGCACACGAATCGTTAACCCGTGTTGCGCTTGCCCGCTATCGATCTAGCAGGGTGTGGCCGGACCTATGAGGCGAGTATGAAAGATAAGCATGCGCAACCAACACGGTGGTCCTCGCGTAGCGTATTTTTTCTCGCTGCCATCGGCGCCGCCGTCGGTCTAGGCAATATCTGGAAATTCCCTTATATGACTGGTGTCAGCGGAGGCGGCGCTTTTGTGATCGTCTACATACTCGCCGTCATCATGGTCGCCATCCCGATCGTCATGGCCGAGCTCATGATCGGTCGTCGCGGCCGTCTAAGTCCGGTGACCAACTTCAGACTCCTCGCTGCCAATGCGGCAGCTAGCACTAAGTGGCGCTGGGTCGGTTGGATGAACATCCTGGCCGTGTTCACCATCTTGTCATTTTATAGCGTCATCGCCGGTTGGGCCTTGGCCTATATTCCCAAACTTGCCTTAGGCGTTTTCGAGGGCACCACCCCTGAGCGAGTCAGCGCCGAATTTGAACAGCTTCTCGCCGCTCCCGTCACCATGGCGATATGGCATGCGCTGTTCATTATAGTCACCGTGTTGATAGTCAGCAGGGGACTTAAGAAAGGTATCGAGCGGGCCATCAAATCTCTCATGCCGTCATTATTCATTATGTTGGTGATCCTGATCGGCTATGGCGCCGTTGAGGGAAATTTCGCTAAAGCGACGGCCTTCCTATTTGCTGCCGACTTTTCCAAAATCAACGCCAACATTGTTTTGGCGGCCATCGGTCAGGCCTTTTTCTCGGTCAGCGTAGCGATGGGCCTGATGATCACCTACGGTGCCTATATGCGCCCTCAGGATGGCATCACTTCATCGGCGGTGGTGATCGCTGCGGCCGATACCCTCGTCGCCCTGATGGCGGGCTTGGCGATTTTCCCCTTGGTCTTCGCCAACGGCCTGGATCCGGGGCAAGGACCCGGGTTGATCTTTGTCACCTTACCCATCGCCTTTGGCAACATGCCGGCCGGTGCGCTGTTCGGAACGCTGTTCTTCGTATTGCTGGCATTCGCGGCGCTCACCTCTTCCATCGCAATATTGGAGACGGTCATATCCTGGGCGGTAGAAAAACGTCCTGAGAAACGACTCCGATTCGCTATCGCCGGGGGGCTTGCTACTTGGGTAGTAGGACTCGTGACGGTCTTGTCATTTAATGTGTGGAACGATGTCCGCCCGCTGTCCCTGTTTGCGTTATTCAAAGATAAGAATCTCTTTGATCTGCTCGATTATTTGGCTTCGAATATCATGCTTCCCTTGGGCGGTGCCCTCATCGCGCTTTTCGCCGGTTGGTTCATGTCACGGCAGGACATCTTGGAGGAGTTAGGCTTGAGTGATGGCAGAGCCTATTTTGTCTGGCGCTTTCTTATTCGCTATGTGGCGCCAGTGGGAGTGTCCGCGGTGTTAATTGCCAATGTGGCCTGATCAGCTCGACTCAGACTCGGCGTCGATATCTCCCCGTCACCTCATAAAGCGCATGGGTGATTTGTCCCAAGGTGCAGTGTCGCGTGGTCGTCAACAGCTCCGCAAAGATATTCGCTGCGCTCAGGACGGTGTCCTGGAGACGCGCTAAGGCCTGGCTCGCCTGGCCGGCGTGATGGGCCTTGTACAGCTCGATCGCAGTGATTTGTGCGCGCTTTTCAGCATCAGCGGAACGAGTCAAGGGCCTGCCAGACGTCGTCTGTTCCAACTCCTCATGCCGAAACGTATTGACGCCGATGATAGGCAGGCTGCCGTCATGCTTGTGGCGTTCGTAGTGCAGGCTTTCGTCTTGAATCTTCGCGCGTTGATAGAGACTTTCCATCGCGCCCATTACACCCCCGCGCGCGGCGAGGCGGTCGAATTCTTCGTAGACGGCTTGCTCGACCAGGTCAGTTAATTGCTCGATGATATAAGAACCTTGCAAGGGGTTTTGATTATAGTTCAGCCCTAGCTCGTGGTTGATGATCATCTGGATAGCCAACGCGCGCCGCACCGACTCCTCCGTGGGTGTGGTCAGTGCCTCGTCGTAGGCATTGGTATGAAGACTGTTGCAGTTGTCATACAAGGCGTACAACGCTTGCAGGGTCGTGCGTATGTCATTGTAGCCCAGCGTCTGGGCATGCAGGGTCCGACCCGAGGTCTGGATGTGGTATTTCAGCTTCTGACTACGTGCGTCGGCGTGGTAGACATCCCGCATCGCACGCGCCCAGATCCGTCGCGCTACCCGCCCGATGACAGCGTATTCCGGGTCCATGCCGTTACTGAAAAAGAAGCTCATGTGCGCTGCAAATGCATCGATGGGCATGCCGCGAGCCAGATAATACTCAACCAACGTGAAGCCATTGGCCAAGGTGAACGCGAGTTGGGTAACGGGATTCGCGCCGGCTTCGGCGATGTGATAACCGCTCACTGAAACACTGTAGTAATTGCGCACCTGGTTAGCGATGAAATATTCCTGGACATCACCCATCATGCGCAGCGCGAACTCTAGGGGAAAGATACACTCATTCTGCGCCTGATCCTCCTTGAGGATATCCGCTTGCAAGGTTCCCCGTAACGCGGCCAGGGTATCTTGGCGGATGCGCGCATAGGTCTCGGGACTTGTCACTTGCTCGCCATTCATCCCTAAGAGGCCCAACCCCAATCGATCATGTCCCGCTGGCAAGGGGCCTTGATACAAAGGTCGTGAGCGTCCCTGATAGCAGGCCGCGATAGTCTGCTCGGCGCGCCCCCACTCGCCGATTTCGCGCAAGTATTTTTCGATCTGTTGGTCGATGGCCGTGTTGATAAACCACGCCAATAGAATGGGCGCGGGACCGTTGATGGTCATGGATACCGAGGTATCCGCCTGGCACAGATTGAAGCCCGAGTAGAGCTTCTTCATGTCGTCCAAATTCGTGATCGAAACCCCTGACATGCCGATCCGCCCGTAGATATCGGGTCGCGGCTCCGCATCTTCGCCATAGAGAGTAATGGGATCAAAGGCGGTGGAGAGGCGTTTCGCCTGCTGTCCCTGCGCCAGATAGTGAAAGCGGCGATTAGTGCGCTCGGGCGTCCCTTCACCGGCAAACATGCGCGCGGGTTCTTCCTCGCTACGACGATAAGGAAAGACGCCGGCGGTATAGGGGTAGTGCCCGGGCAGGTTCTCTTGCAGGAGAAAGCGTAATAGCTCGGCCCAGCTTTCGTACTGCGGCACAGCCACCTTGGGGATGCGCAAATGGCTGAGACTTTCGTGATAGTTCGCTCCACTGAGTTGCTTGCCGCGCACAGCATAGGTGTATTGCTCCGAGCGGCACCCCGCCGCCGTTTCCGGCCAGTGGCGTAACAGTTCCAAGGACTCCGCGCTCAACCCAGCCAGCGCTTGCTCATAACTGCGGCGCAAGTGCTGCCGCAGGGCATCTTCATCCTCTTCGATAACGCCTGCAGCATAATGGTCCAGTGGCTCCGGCAGCAGGGGGTCTTCGAGGGCCCCTAAGCTCAAATAGTAACCTTGGGCATGTAGTGCCGCCTTGACCTGCTGGGTGAGGCTGTGCCTGCTCGCAGTGCCCCGTTCACTGATCTCGGACAAATAGTGGGTACGGTTGGATGGGATGAGCGTGGACGGCTGCGCCGGCACCGGTAATGTCTGCGGTATCTGGGGTGTTTGCGTCCATGATTTTCCTGCTGGGCCGGCAAGGTTCGCGAGGCGGGTGCACAGCGCGTCAAACACGGACTGTATGCCGGGATCGCGCCAACGGCTGGCCACCGTCGGATAAACAGGCACCTGCTCCGCGGCTAGATCGAATGCCTGGTGATTGCGCCGCCACTGTTTCTGGATGTCCCGCAAGGCATCCTGACCTCCTTGCTTGTCGAACTTGTTTAAAGCAATGACATCGGCGTAGTCCAACATTTGGATTTTTTCCAGCTGGCTCTGGGCGCCGTAATCACTGGTCATGACGTACAAGGACAGGTCCACGAGATCGACAATCTCCACATCGGCTTGCCCGGTCCCGGCGGTTTCGACCAAGACCAAGCCAAACCCCCGTGAGCGCAGAAAATCGACGCACGCGGCCAGGTTGGCGCTGGTGGCAAGATCCCGGCGGCGGGTCGCCAGGGAACGCAGGTACACTCGTTGGTCGGCAAGACTATTGAGACGAATGCGATCACCGAGTAGGGCCCCGCCGCTCTTGTAACGGGTCGGGTCCATGGCGAGCACCGCGATCATCAGGCGAGGAAACCTATGAAGAAAGTGCTGTAGCAATTCATCCATGAGACTACTCTTGCCGGCGCCTCCCGTGCCGGTGATGCCCACCACCGGTGCGTGAGGATGCTCACTCACGCCTAGGGTCCAGGCGTCCCGATCAACGCCACCGCGCTCGATCAACGACAGCCACTGCCCGATCGCCCGGTGATCCCCTGGCGCAATGGGGCTTAGCTCTGGTCGCGACTGGAGCGCGCCGCGGGTTCTTTGCAGCATGTCCTGTCCCATGCCCTCCAGGCCGAGGACGCGCCCGTCATTCGGGGTGTAGACTTTTTCAACTCCGTAGGACTCGAGGGCGGCGGCTTCCTCGGGCGTGATGGTACCCCCGCCGCCGCCGAACACCCGCACCTGGTGGGCACCCGCCGCCTTGAGACTGTCAATCAAATATCGAAAGAATTCGACATGCCCGCCTTGGTAGGAACTGACGGCGATGCCGTCCACGTCTTCTTGCAACGCAGCACGAACGATGTCGTCAACGCTGCGATTGTGTCCCAGGTGCACAACTTCGGCACCCTGATCCTGCAGCACACGACGGATGATGTTGATGGCGACGTCATGGCCATCGAAAATCGACGTGGCCGTGGCAAAGCGTAACGGGGTCGAGGCACGTGCTGGGCCGTTCTGGTCGGCTGGGCGCTTGGATTGGCGTGCGTCACTCATCAGCAGCCTCCTCTGCCGTCGGTCACCATCTACCTACCCCAGTGTAGCGAGAATATCGCGGTTACTAGCCCCTTGCAGCGGGATAATCAGGCGCTCAATTAGTATTCGCGAAAATATTGGCCATACTTTAAGACAGTGCCTATCAAGGTAAATTCGACTTTAGATATCTCAGCGACCCTAGGCTGGCGCGGTGGCTGCGTGGCAATCTCATGCATCGCCCTTTATTCCTTGAGAACTATGGCAAATCCTCGGTCATGAACTTCATCTTTAGCGGAACTGTCGAAATTCATAGGTGCTATTCGCAAGCATCGGCTGTGCTCATCACGTCCGCGGAGGCGGAATATGACTAATAACGACATCGTGATAGTGGCCGCCAAACGCACGCCCATCGGGGCTTTTCTCGGCCAATTCGCAGAGCTGCCGGCCCCCAAGCTGGGCGCCACCGCCATACACGCCGCGCTGGCGGCGACCTCTCTCGCTCCCGAGGATATTGATGAAGTCTTGATGGGATGCGTACTCCCTGCCGGGCTCGGGCAGGCACCGGCACGCCAGGCTGCGCTGCAAGCCGGATTGCCCGTGTCCACGCCCTGCACCACCGTGAACAAGGTCTGCGGCTCAGGCATGCAGGCGGTGATGCTGGGGCATGATCTCATCAGCGCCGGTTCGGCCCACATCGTGGTGGCCGGCGGCATGGAATCCATGAGCAACGCCCCTTACCTGGTCGCGCACGCCCGGCGGGGGCTGCGTATAGGACATGGCGAACTCCTCGATCATATGCTCTATGACGGATTGCAAAATGCCGAAGACGGCGCACTCATGGGTACGTTCGCCGAACGCTGCGTCGAGCGCTACGGGTTCACCCGTGAAGAGCAAGATGCGTATGCGGCGGAATCCGTCAATCGCGCGCTAGCCGCCTCCACTGACGGCGCTTTCAGCGCCGAGTTGACGCCCGTCTCCGTCACCACCACGAAGGGTGAACAGTCTTACAACTGCGACGAGACGCCCTTCAAATGCGATGTTGCCAAGATCCCAAAGTTGAAACCGGCTTTTCAGCAAGAAAACGGTACCGTCACGGCGGCCAGTTCCGCGTCCATCTCCGACGGCGCCGCGGCCTTAGTTTTGATGCGCGAGGCAGAAGCCAAACAGCGCAAAATCCCGCCATTGGCCAGGATCATCGCCCATACCAGCCATGCGCGCGCGCCCGCTGACTTCACCATCGCTCCTATCGACGCCATCAAGACGCTATATCGCAAGACCGGCTGGAGCGCTGGTGACGTCGATCTTTTCGAGATCAATGAGGCCTTTGCCGCCGTCACCCTGGCGGCGCTGCGCGATCTCCAATTGGACCCGCACAAGGTCAACATCAACGGTGGCGCGTGCGCCTTGGGACATCCCATTGGTGCCAGCGGAGCCAGAATTCTCGTCACGTTGTTGCATGCCCTCCGCCGCCATGACCTGGCACGAGGCATTGCGGCCTTGTGCATCGGTGGTGGGGAGGCGACGGCCATCGCCATCGAAGCGTTGTGATAGGTGGCATGATCATGGCGACCATTGAATCAAAAATCGACACCGCATCGGCAAAGTTCAGAGAGAACGCTGCTCATATGCGCAGCCTCGTCTCAGACTTGAAAACGCGCCTGGAAGAGGCGGCTGCGGGCGGATCGGTCGGTGCGCGCAAGCAGCATGCCCAGAGAGGAAAATTACTGGTACGTGAGCGCATACATAGGCTCATCGACGCCGACAGCTCGTTAATGGAATTCTCGGCACTGGCGGCCAACGGCCTGTATGACGATGAAGTTTTTGGCGCAGGCATCGTCACCGGCATCGGTTTGGTCCACGGACTAGAAGTGGTCATTATCGCCAATGATGCCACGGTCAAAGGCGGCACATACTTTCCTTTGACGGCCAAGAAACACTTACGGGCTCAGGAAATCGCCGCGCAGAACCACTTGCCGTGTATCTATCTGGTGGATTCCGGCGGGGCCTTTCTGCCTATGCAGGACGACGTCTTTCCCGATCGCGAGCATTTCGGTCGCATCTTCTACAACCAGGCACGCCTCTCGGCACAGGGTATTCCTCAGATCGCGGTGGTGATGGGATCTTGCACCGCAGGGGGCGCCTATGTGCCCGCCATGTCCGACGAAGCGATCATCGTTAAGAACCAAGGGACGATATTTCTCGGCGGCCCACCGCTCGTGAAGGCGGCGACCGGTGAAGTGGTGGGCGCCGAAGAACTCGGCGGCGGCGAAGTGCACAGTCGCATCTCGGGGGTTGCCGATCATCTCGCGGAGAACGACGAACATGCACTGCAAATCGCCCGCGACATCGTGGCCAGCTTGAATCATCACAAGAGGGGCAAGCTGTCACGACTTGCAATGGCTGATCCCTTGTACCCAGGCGAGGATCTGTACGGGATAGTCCCGCACGATATCCGCAGACAATATGACGTGCGCGAAATCATCGCGCGGATCGTCGACGGTTCGGAATTTCACGAGTTCAAGCAGCTCTATGGTGCGACCTTAGTGTGCGGATTTGCCCATATTCACGGCTACCCTGTCGGCATGATCGCCAATAATGGCATCCTATTTTCAGAAGCGGCGCTAAAAGGCGCTCATTTCATTCAGTTATGCGATCAACGCGGCATTCCCATGGTGTTCTTGCAGAACATCGCGGGTTTCATGGTGGGCAAGAAATATGAGCAAGAAGGTATTGCAAAACATGGCGCCAAGATGGTGATGGCGGTCGCTTGCGCGGAGGTGCCCAAATTCACGGTGATCATCGGCGGTTCCTTCGGGGCGGGTAATTACGCCATGTGCGGCCGCGCCTACGCTCCACGTCAATTGTGGGTGTGGCCCAATGCGCGCATTTCGGTGATGGGGGGTGAGACCGCAGCCAATGTGCTTGCAACTATCAAACACGACAGCATGGTCAAACGGGATCAACCATGGAGCGATGAAGAATCCAAACAGTACATGGCAGACATACGCCAGCAATATGAGACCCAAAGCCATCCCTACTACGCAACGGCGCGCCTCTGGGACGATGGGATCATCGACCCCGTGGACACCCGTGAACTGCTCGGCAGAGGCATCGCCGCCGCGCTGAATGCACCGATCAAGCAGGCCCATTATGGCGTCTTTCGTATGTGACGCAGACCCTATGGAGTAACACTGTGGATGCACCGTTGCACATGCAAACCGATCGCCGTGGCGTATGCACGCTGACCCTTCATCGCCCTGAATGTCACAATGCATTTAACGCCGAGTTGTTAGACGCTTTTCTCACTACCTTGCAAACAATCTCCACCGATCCGTCGATCCGGATCGTGATACTGACCGGGAGTGGAGCGTCGTTTTGCAGTGGCGCAGATCTGCAATGGATGCGCGAGGCGGCGAGTCATGATCAAGACAGCAATCGTCAGGACGCCGAACAGCTTGCCCGCCTCATGCTTACACTTTACCAACTCGACAAACCCACCCTGGCTCGCGTCAATGGGCCGGCTTATGGTGGCGGTCTCGGACTGATGGCCTGTTGTGATATCGCCATTACCAGCATCGAAGCGCGCTTCGCCTTTACCGAAGTGCGGCTGGGATTAGTGCCCGCGGTGATCGCGCCATATGTGCTCAGGGCCATCGGTCCGCGCCAGGCACGTCGCTGGTTTCTGAGCGCGGAGTCATTCTCCAGCAGCGAGGCGCTCAAGCTGGGATTGGTGCATCAAGTCGTGGATGCCAACAACTTGGATGACGCGGTGGAGGACATCATCGACCGCCTGTTGCTGGCTGGACCTGTTGCGGTCATGGAGTGCAAGCGCCTGATCGGGCGTCTCGCGGACCACGACAGCATCGACACGGCAGACTTGATCGCGCGTCTGCGAGCCTCGCCCGAGGGTCGCGAGGGCATGGCGGCCTTCTTGGAGAAGCGCAAGCCTGACTGGGTAGCAGGCGCGGACTAGGTTCATACAGCATGGCCGGATATCCAACGCATGTCAGGATCGTCGAGGTGGGCCCCCGCGATGGTCTGCAAAATGAAGCCGGCCAGATCGACACCGCGGCCAAGGTCGCGTTTATCGATCGACTTTCCCAAACCGGGCTGGAAGTGATCGAGGTCACCAGCATGGTCAACCCGCAATGGGTGCCACAGCTTGCCGACGCGGAAGAAGTGTACCGCCGTATCCACCGTCATCAGGGCGTGAGCTACCCGGTGCTGGTACCGAATATGGAGGGCTGGAAGCGCGCCCTGGCGACGGGCGTCCAAACCATCGCCGTGTTTACCGCCGCCTCCGAGACCTTCAACCGGAAAAACACCCACTGCTCCATTGCAGAGTCCTTGGAACGAATCAGTCCGGTGCTCGAACAGGCGCGGTCTATGAATGTCACAGTGCGGGGCTATATTTCCTGCGCGCTGGGCTGTCCCTATGAAGGCGACATCGAGCCGCACCGAGTCGCCGATCTGGCGGCGCGTCTAAATCGGCTCGGCTGCGATGAAATTGCTCTGGGTGACACCATCGGTATCGGCACACCGTTGCAGGCCAAGTCTTTAGTAAAGTCAGTTGCCGAGCAAGTGCCGCTAGAGCGGCTGGCCATCCATTTCCACGATACTTACGGTCAGGCCCTGGCCAATATCCTCGCCTGTCTCGAGCTAGGTGTATCCGTGGTAGATAGTTCCGTGGCCGGGTTGGGCGGCTGTCCTTATGCGCCCGGTGCGAGCGGCAACGTCGCCACCGAGGATGTGCTCTATATGCTGCACGGCATGAACATTCATACGGGGGTGGATCTCGCTGCCCTTAGCAAGATCGGCCGCGCTATCTGCGCACAGCTCGGACGTGACAACCACAGCCACGTCGGGCGTGCACTTATGAGTGGTAAGCGCTGATGCACTTCGAACAGGCCAATGCCATCGTGACCGGCGCCGTCTCCGGCTTGGGTCTGGCGGTGGCGGAACACCTCGTCGCCGCCGGTGGCCAAGTGGCGTTGCTGGATGTTGATGCACAGCGCGGCGCCGCCGTGGTCAAAAGGCTTGGCAACCGCGCCTGCTACATAGAGACGGATGTGACGAACGAGGCGCAGGTAGACCATGCGCTGGCCACCGCGAAGGATACTTTGGGGAGCATCACGCTCGTGGTCAATTGCGCCGGCATCGCTCCCAGTCACCGCGTGCTTGCGCGCGAGGGACTGATGGCTACCAGCGAATTCGAACGCGTCATCAAGATCAATCTCATCGGCAGCTTCTGCGTCTGCCGTGCGGCAGCGCATAACATGCAACACAACCTACCGGACGGGCCGGATGGCGAACGCGGCGTCATCATCAACACCGCCTCTATCGCCGCCTTTGAGGGACAAATCGGCCAGGCGGCCTATGCCGCCTCCAAAGGCGGCATCGTAAGTTTGGCATTGCCCTTAGCGCGGGAGTTCGCGCGAGTGGGCATACGCGTACTCACCATCGCGCCGGGGCTGTTCGAGACCCCAATGTTCGAGACCTTGCCACAACAGGCTCGCGAGGCCTTGAAGGAAGCTACACCCTTCCCCCATCGATTAGGCCAAGCCCAGGAGTTCGCTCGCCTCGTGCACCACATCTACGAGAATCCGCTGCTCAACGGCAGCGTGATTCGACTGGATGGAGCGTTGCGCATGCCTGCGAAATAGCCTGCCAACGTGACATGAATACCATGACCTCACTGATCTGGACACCGCCTCCTGGGCGCATCGCCCAAACCAACATGAGCCGGTTCTTGCGTTACGTACAAACTCACCATGCTTCATGGGTTACCGATTATGCCGCGCTCTATCAGTGGTCCATCGCCGATCCGCAGAACTTTTGGGCGGCGGTCTGGACCTACTGCGACGTGCGCGCCTCGCAGCCGTGGGATGCGGTGCTAAGCGACGGCGATAAGATGCCCGGCGCCCGCTGGTTCATCGGCGCACGGCTGAATTACGCCGAAAATCTGCTGCGCCGCCGCGACGACCACGCCGCGCTGGTTTTTCGCGCCGAAGAGCGCCTCAGTACCACCCTCTCCTACCGCGAACTCTACACGCAAGTCGCGCGTCTTGCGGCAGCGATGCGCCAGTCAGGTGTGACCGTCGGGGACCGGGTCGCCGGCTTCATGCCCAACATCCCGGAAACGGTGGTCGCCCTGCTCGCCACCGCCAGCATCGGCGCCATCTGGTCTGCCTGCTCACCTGATTTCGGCACCGCGGGGGCGATCGAACGCTTCGGCCAAATAGAGCCCAAGATGCTCTTTGCCGCGGATGGCTATTATTACAAGGGACGCGCCCATGACTCGCTGGCGCGCCTCGTCGACATCGCCCGTGAGCTCCCCAGCGTACAGAAGGTAATCATCGTGCCGTATACGGCAGCCCAAACCGATCTCTCGCCCATAGACAACGCAGTTCTCTATCCCGAGTTTCTCTCCGCTGATGCGGGACTGGAACTTCACTTCGAGCAGCTACCTTTTGATCACCCGCTCTACATCCTGTACTCATCGGGCACCACCGGGCGCCCGAAATGCATCGTCCACGGCGCCGGCGGCACGCTGCTCCAACATCTCAAAGAGCTGGTGTTGCATACCGACCTCAAACAGGAAGATCGCATCTTCTACTACACCACGTGTGGCTGGATGATGTGGAATTGGGTAGTCAGCAGTCTAGCCACCGGCGCAACCGTCTTACTCTACGACGGCTCTCCTTTTCATCCTCACCCCGGAACATTGTTCGATTATGCAGAACAGGCAGGGATGACCATCTTCGGTACCAGTGCAAAATATCTTGCCGCCTTGGAAAAGGCTGAGGTTAAACCGATCCGGACCCATAGCCTGGATCCCCTCAAGACCATCTTGTCCACCGGCTCTCCGTTGGCACCGGAGTCCTACGACTATGTGTATCGCGACATCAAATCCGATCTACAGTTGGCTTCGATTTCCGGCGGCACCGACATCGTTTCCTGTTTCGCCCTGGGCAATCCCCTGCTCCCCGTCTATCGCGGTGAGCTGCAATGCCGCGGACTGGGTATGCAGGTGGAAGTCTATGACGAACAGGGACACTCCGTGCAGGGCCGCAAGGGAGAATTGGTCTGCACCGCCCCGGCACCGTCCATGCCCCTGTATTTCTGGAACGACCCCGGCGATGAAAAGTACCGGGCCGCGTATTTCGCCACCTATCCCGGTGTCTGGGCCCATGGCGATTATGCAGAACTCACAACCCACGACGGCCTGATCATCTATGGACGCTCCGATGCAGTGCTCAACCCGGGTGGTGTGCGTATCGGTACGGCGGAAATTTATCGTCAAGTCGAAAAACTGCCTGAGGTGCTGGAGAGTATCGCCATCGGCCAGGAGTGGCGCAACGATATGCGCATTATCCTCTTCGTGAAATTGAGGGAAGACGTCTCTTTGACGAAGGAACTGATCGCCAATATCAAAACCACCATACGTGACAACGAAACACCGCGCCATGTGCCAGCCAAGGTATTAAGAGTGAGCGATATCCCCCGCACTCTCAATGGCAAGATCATGGAGCTTGCGGTGCGCAATGTAGTGCACGGCCGGCGGGTCCGCAATATCGAGGCCTTGGCGAATCCACAAGCACTGCAAGCGTTCAAAGACCTACCCGAACTACAGACGGATTAGTCTTGTATGGTCAGCGGCGGTGGGCATCAATCCGCTTTAGGAGAACAATCTATGAACAGCTTTCGCGCCTTGCGTATTCATGACGAGCAGGGGAACGTCCGAGCAGGAATCGAGCATTTGCGTCTGGATGATCTCAGCGCCGGTGACGTCGTCATTCAAGCCGCCTATTCCAGCGTCAACTACAAAGATGCCCTGGCAGCTACCGGCCGCGGGAAAATAGTGCGCCGCTTTCCGCTGGTGGGTGGCATCGATGTCTCGGGCGTCGTGTTTAGCTCGAGCCGCGAACAATTTCAGCCGGGAGACCCAGTATTGGTGACCGGTTGTGGCTTGGGTGAGGTCTACGACGGTGGTTACGCCGAGTATGTGCGCGTGCCCGCCGAGTGCGTGATTCCTCTGCCACCTGGTCTGAGTTTGTTCGATGCCATGGCCATGGGCACACCCGCCTTTACTGCGGCGCTGGCCTTACACCGTATGGAAGAGAACGGGCAGCGACCCGAGCTGGGACCTATCCTCGTCACCGGCGCCAGCGGTGGCGTGGGCAACTTCGCCATCGACATGTTTGCCGCACAGGGGTATGAGCTCGTCGTGGTCACAGGAAAAACCGACGCCAATGACTATCTTAAAGCCCTGGGGGCCAGTGAAATCATCGCGCGTCAAAGCTTGCAGCTCGACGGCCGGCCCTTAGAAAAAAGCCTGTGGGGGGGTGCGGTGGACACCGTCGGCGGAAAAATGCTGGGCTGGTTGACGCGCACTGTGCGTGAATGGGGCAATATCGCCAGCATCGGCCTGGCTGGGGGCAGCGAACTGCATACCACGGTAATGCCCTTCATTCTGCGCGGCGTCAGTCTTTTGGGGATCAGTTCCGCAAACTGTCCTGCTCCATTACGCCGGCAAATCTGGACACGCCTGGCCGGCGACTTAAGGCCCCGCCACTTGGACCTGATTACGCAGAAAACGCTACGCCTCGATGAACTCATGGAGGAATTCGACCGGATGCTTGCAGGGAATAGCCGGGGACGCGTTGTAGTACAAATCGCAAGCACGACAAAATTGAAATCCTAGCTTGCTCGACCGCTTGGTGAGCCCTACTCAACGTCGCGCGTAATAAGCGGCAATTGCCTTGGTTTCCAATGGGCTCAGCACTGCCGACATGGCATGCATGGCGGAGCTCCTGCGCGTGCCATTCTGGTACGCTTGCAAGGCTTCGAGGAGATAGGATTCCACCTGACCGGCCAAGCGCGGCTTGGCAGGATCGGTGCTGTAGCCGTCCTCGCCATGACAACGGTTGCACTTGCGCGCCAGTTGTTGTGGTGCTTCGGGTAAGTGTATCGTGGGCTGCTCCGGTTCTTGAGCAGCAAAGTAAGCGGCCAAGTTGGCAATGTCTTGCGTGCTCAACTCGATCACGGCATTCTTCATGTCAGCATGGTCTCGTGTGCCGCTGCGATAATCGCGCATTGCGGCGACCAAATAGTCAGCGTTCTGACCGGCCAAGCTGGGGATCAACGTTTTGGTGCTGTGGCCGCCCCCGCCATGACAGCTCGTACATGCTGGACTCAGTTTGCGTCCAGACGCCGCTTCGCCCTTGCCTACCTGGCCCGCCCGCGCGGGTTTTTGCGTGGCGTAGTAAAGACTGATTTTCTCGATGTCGGCGTCATCTAAATAAGCCACCATGGTTCGCATGGTGGCATGCTTGCGTAAACCCGTCTGATAACTCCTAATGGCGGCCATGAGGTAATCAACATGCAAGCCACTCAGTCGCGGTACGCCCTTAGTGGTGCTATTGCCGTCGTTGCCATGACAGGCATTGCAACTGACGGCAAGGCGTTTGCCGTCGGCGACGGGATCGAATGCCATGGTGGATTTCGCGCCAGCGATCGTCGCCGGCTCGGGTTTGAGTGCAGCGTAGTACGCGGCAATATTGCGAATATCTTTGTCTCGGAGTCTTTTGACGGCCGATTTCATCATTGCGTCATGGCGCAGCCCGTCGCGATAACTCTTGATGGCTTTGATCAGATAATCGGTGTTTTGACCGGCAAGGCTGGGCATGGTGGGATTCACGTTGCCCGTGGCGGCGCCATGACAGGCGACACAGTTGAGTGCCTGCTTGGCACCGGACGTGGCGTTCCCCTGCCCTCGCAGCCCGGTTCTCTCTCTGGGTAAGGTCGAAAAATAGGCGGCCAGTACCTTGATGTCACGATTGCTTAGCGAGGCTTTGAATAGAGCCATGGTCGGATCGTCGCGCTCGCCGTTAAAATAGCCCTTGAGCGCTCTGGTGAAGTATTCCGGTTCCAGTGCGGACAGACTGGGCACGCCGGCACGGGTGCTGTTGCCGTTGGCGCCGTGGCATGAGATGCAAGATCCGGCTAGCGCCTTGCCGGATGCCACCAGTCGTCTATCAGGCGCACGGGGTGATGCGGCAGGCGTTTTGTTCTCGTTCCAAGGCGCCGCCAAGCTCGCATAGTAGGCGGCGAGGTCAGTGAGATCCTGTGCGCTCAGTTCTTCCAGCACGGCCTTCATGGGCGCATGATCACGCTGCCCATCGACATAGGCCTGCAGAGCGCTGCGCAAATAGTGGTGCCGCTGCCCGGACAGATAAGGGGTGCCGGCGCCGCCGGCCCCTTTACCGCTGTGACAAGTCGCGCAGCGTTGAGCAAGGTTAGCGCCAGCCTCGACATTGCCTTCCTGCGGAGGCGTTGTTTCAGCCATGATGCCGACTGACGTGGAGGGTTGCGCGGCATCGCTGGCATTTATCGTCACACCCAAGGCGAGCGCCAGTAAGAGTGAGCAAGAATACAACTTCATAATGATGGCTCCCGTGGAAGCTTGACTAATTGCTGAAGAACGCTCTCTTGCTGCCAATGAGAGGGCGCTTTTCAGCAACTACAAAAGCGTTGATAACCGTGTTCGGCACTTGTTACAACGACGATGAAATCGAGTAATTGTGTGAGGTCGAGAATTAGAAAGCCCGGCCTCCTAGCAGAAGACCGGGCTCGATATAGAGAGACTAGCGGTCTTATTGAACCATTTCTTTCATCTTTTTCAGCGGCAACACCTTCACGACGGTACGGGCTGGTTTAGCCTTGAAGACGGTTTCTTCACCGGTAAAGGGGTTGATGCCCTTGCGGGCCTTGGTCGCGGGCTTACGCACCGTTTTAACCTTGAACAGTCCTGGGAACTTGAATTCGCCTATAGCACGCGGCTTGATGTGCCGTGCCATCACGTTGGTCAGTTCATCCAGGACATTGCTCACATCCTTACGCGTCAGTCCAGTGCTCTCTGAGATGGTGGAAAGTATTTCGGTTTTGCTGAAAGATTCTCTCACAGCAGTGAGACTCTTTTTCGCTGGTTGCGCTTTTTTCGCCATACTCCGTTCCCTTGTTGGTTTCACGTAATGCGTGGTTCAGCCTAAACATACCACGATCCCCGCACTAAGGTAGTAAAAAAAGCGGCGCTTTTCCAGCATTATTCGCTCATACATTGTAAAAAATGCTGTGAGGGATGAAGTTGTTTCGTGGTTACCGGATGACACATGCCGACGCGTCACTGGTTTGTGTGGTTCGAGTGGCGGCTAAAGATGGTGCCCGAGACCGGAGTCGAACCGGTACAGCCGTTTCCAGCCGGCGGATTTTAAGTCCGCTGCGTCTACCAATTCCGCCACTCGGGCGTGCGGAGAGCGGGCATTCTAGCGTTTGTATAGCGAGCTGGAAATGCTTAATAGTAAGTAAATTGGAGGCTGGGGTCGGAATCGAACCGGCGTCCACGGCTTTGCAGGCCGCTGCATAACCACTCTGCCACCCAGCCCGCAGGAGGCCCTAAAACCTAATTGTAACCTTATTATGGGGCGCGTAACGCGATGCAAGGGAAAATGGAGCGGGAAACGAGACTCGAACTCGCGACCCCAACCTTGGCAAGGTTGTGCTCTACCAACTGAGCTATTCCCGCCCGTGATCGTGGGCGATATTGTAGTCAGCAAACGCAGACTGTCAAGCGATTATCATCCATCACGACTCGACATCAACGCGGGCCACGCGGCGCGCAAATAAACCACCATCGACCAGAGCGTCAAACCGGCCGATGCATAGAGCAAGATTAGCCCGATTCCATAGGTCGGCAAGCCCACCAAAGGTTCGTGATACAGCAGCAGTATCAAGGCAATCATCTGCGCTGTCGTCTTGTATTTGCCGATGCTGGACACCGCGACCTGGGCGCGTTCGCCCAATTCGGCCATCCATTCGCGCAGCGCGGATATGGCGATCTCACGCCCAATGATGATGGCGGCGGCGATTGCCATCCAAGCGGTGCCGTCGGCTTGCACTAATAGCACCAATGCCACCGCGACCATCAACTTATCCGCCACCGGATCGAGAAAGGCGCCAAACGAGGAAGTCTGATCCCAGCGTCGGGCCAGATAACCGTCCAGCCAATCGGTTACCGCGGCGGCGATGAAGACCACTGTCGTGGCCAGGTGCGCCCAACTCACCGGCAAATAGAACGCCGCTACGAATACCGGTATCAAGGCGATGCGCAGTAATGTCAGCCAGGTGGGTATATTCATATTGTTTTCACCGTTGGTCGCCGTGCAAGGCATCGTAGATGCGTTGTGCTAGATCGAGGCTGATGCCTGGCACGCGGGCCAGGTCCTCCACGCCCGCGCGCGCCACCTCCTGCAACCCGCCGAACTGCGTCAGCAATGACCGGCGCCGCTTAGGCCCGAGCCCGGCGATGCGCTCCAATGGGGAGCGACCGCGTGCTTTGGCGCGGCGTTGGCGGTGACCCGTGATGGCAAAACGATGCGCCTCGTCGCGTATTTGTTGTATGAGATGCAAGGCGGGCGAGTCGGAGGGGAGTATAAAGGGGCGATTTTCACCGGACAAGAACAAGGTCTCTGCTCCGGGACGACGCGCCGCCCCTTTGGCCACCCCGAGGATGAGCACATCTGTCACTTGCAGCTCTTCGAGCACTGCACGCGCCTCCCCCACCTGGCCTTTGCCGCCGTCGATCAACAGCATGTCGGGCAAGCGGCCCTCGCCTTCCTTGAGGCGCGTGTAGCGGCGTGTGAGCGCCTGATGCATGGCGGCGTAATCATCGCCGGGCGTGATGCCCTCGATGTTGAAGCGGCGGTAATCGGTTTTGACCGGGCCCTCGCCGTCGAAGACCACGCACGACGCGACGGTCGCTTCGCCCAGCGTATGACTGATGTCGAAACATTCGAGACGCAGCGGCGCCGTGTCCAGGCCCAAGGTTTCCTGCAAGGCCTCGTAGCGCGCCCTCATATTGGCTTTGCTGGATAACTGGCGGGCCAAGGCGTGCTCGGCGTTGCCCGCTGCCAATTTGACCCAACGCGCCCGTTCACCGCGCACACTATACGCCACGCTGACCCGGTGCTTGGCATGTGCGCTCAGCGCCTCTTGCAGCACCGAGACATTTTCCAGTGGCTGATTGATCAATAGCGCGTCCGGGATATCCTTTCCCAGGTAATACTGGGGTATGAAGGCACCCAGCACTTCGCTGGCGGAGGTGTCGTCGCTGTGCGCGGGGTAAAACGTTTTGTTGCCCAAGACGCGCCCGCCCCGCACGAAAAACACCTCGACACAGCTCAAACCAGCGCGCGCTGCGGCCGCCAACACGTCGAGATCGCCGCCCTCGCCGCTCACATATTGGCGTTCCTGTACCCGACGCAGGCTGGCAATTTGGTCGCGATAACGCGCCGCCTCCTCGAAGGCTAAGGCGTGCGCGGCGCGCTCCATGCGTTGCACCAACTCGTCGATGACTTGCTGGTTCTTGCCCTCCAGAAACATCACGGCGTGACGCACGTCTTCTTGATACCGCTCCTTGCTGACTAAGCCCACGCACGGGGCTGTGCAACGTTTGATCTGATGCTGCAAACAGGGGCGAGAACGGTTGCGATAAAAACCGTCCTCACACTGGCGTACCGGAAACACCTTCTGCAGCAAATTAAGGCTTTCGCGCACCGCCGCCGCACTGGGATAAGGGCCGAAGTAACGGCCTTTGGCCCGCTTGGCGCCGCGGTAAAAGCCCAGGCGCGGAAAATCGTCATGTGCGGACAGGTAAATGTAGGGATAACTTTTGTCGTCGCGCAGCAATATGTTGTAGCGCGGTTTGTACTGCTTGATGAGGTTGTTCTCGAGTATTAGCGCCTCGCTCTCGGTGTGGGTGACGGTGACTTCAACGGCGTGGATCTGCCTCACCAAGGCACGCGTCTTTACCGTCAAGCCGCTGGCGCGAAAATAACTCGTCAGGCGCTTTTTTAGATTGCGAGCCTTGCCTACATAGAGGATCTCGCTCTTGGCGTTCAACATGCGATACACGCCCGGGTGCGAGGTAACGCTCTTGAGGAACTCGGCGGCGTCGAAGCCGCTGGCATCTATCCCAGGCGCGAGTGCCACTCACGCCTCCAGCCGGCGACGGATTTGCGCGAACACGGCGCGAAACATCTTTTCGGTCAATCGACGCGTCTGAGTGTTGTAGCGACTGCAATGATAGGAGTCGATCAAATGTCGCCCATCCGGCAGGTCGTGCTCGGTGCCATGACCGAATTTGTGCGCAGCGGCCCGCAAGCCCAACGCGCGCAGCACTGCGCCGTGGGCGATGACGCCCAGGGCCAAGACCACTGAGCCCTGGGGCAAGGACTCCACCTCGGTGCGCAAATAGGGATTGCAGCGCCGCACTTCCTCACCGGTGGGCTTATTCTCCGGCGGGAGGCACTTGACCGCATTGGTGATGCGGCAGCCGCGCAAGCGCAAGCCATCATCGCGATGCGCGGAGGTCGCTTGGTTGCTGTAGCCAAACTCGTGGAGCGTCTTGTACAAAAGTATGCCGGCATAATCACCGGTAAAAGGACGGCCAGTGGCGTTGGCGCCGTGCATGCCGGGCGCCAAACCGACGATCAATAGGCGTGGCCGCCGCGCCCCGAAGGGCGCCACCGGTCGGGCATGATAATCCGGGTGTTCCTCGCGCACCTGGTCCAGGAAGCCGGCCAGCCGGGGGCAGAGACGGCACTCGGTAGTGAATGTAGCAACAGTCATGAGTGTTGGATGAATAATTTGGCAGCCGCCGACAGTGACGTGCGGCCGATTATACCCACCCAGTACGCCTCCTCCCCCAAGCTTGCTTTCCTCAGGGTGGGCCGACACCCTCCTGTTCGATGACTTTGCCCAGCGGCATGACTACACTGGCTTGCGGGCCTTGCTCTCCCACCTCCTCGCTATATCGCACGGCTGCCCCCGGTGCGATATGGCGAAATCCGCCATTGCTAACGCTATTTTCGTGGAAATAGATTTCCCGTCCATCCGGGGTTTCAAGGAAACCGTAACCTTCTTCGGGGAATAATCGCGCTACGCGTGCGATAGGGGTTTCTTCATGGATTTTGACCTCTCCGCGTTGCTTGCGGGTGTAGGCTTGCAGCTGCCGGCGAGCGGCGTCGAAAGCGTCACGAATGGCGACATACAGGTCCTCGTGCGGCTCGCGCTTGACCACCATTTCACTGCCGGGCACGGTGATATCGATACGCACGTTGTACATAGAGCCTTGATTCTGACTACGATGCGGCGCTTCCACCAAGACTCGACAACCCATGATGCGTTCGCAGAAGGTGTCTAGCTTGGCTACTTTCTCCCTTATCGTGGTTTCCGCCGCCTCGGACAAAGACATATGTCGCGCAGTGATTTGCAAAGGTAACTTCATTACGCTCTCCTTTCCACCGGACCGATTAGTCCAGTTTCATTCCGTCATCAACAACCGGCAGGGTTAAGGTCTGTGCCCCAGTATAAGGCCGCCTGCGGGTAGTACCCAAGCGCGATATTTAAGCCGCCGCTCTAAGCGCCGATACACGATTTGCAAGCCTTGCTGGTCTGCTTCAGGCACCAGACCCGGCTTGCGCCGCCAAGGAGCGGTCGGGGCCTCCAAATATTAGGGATTCTGGGCACTCACTGAGAGTCGCTCGGGGATCCATGCGCCCCCGTCACGGAACCAGGCATGACAGCTAACCTTAAGATTAGAGGATAATAAAATGCTCGCTCGAAGAAATCTGCCGATAGTCAGCAGCTGGTATCGAACACCTGGTGGCGAGACCTTCGAAGTGGTGGCCGTGGATCCGCACGACGATGCCATCGATATTCAATATTTGGATGGAACCATCGAAGAATGGGACAGGGACACCTGGGACAGCATGTCACCCTCGGTCATCGCCCCACCCCACGGGGTATTGGCGGAAGCCTATGACTGTGTCGATTACGAGCAAGCGGGCTACGACGAGCTATTGGATGACGACGATCTGATCGTGGATGATTGGTCTTCCAACGACGAATATTAATCTATACAGGCGTAGGTGTCCGCGGTCACCACGCGTCACTTCGCGTATCTTTTTGCTTCAATAATATTTGGCAACTGACTGATTTTAGTGAGGATACGGCCAAGCTCCGCCATATCCACCACCTCCAGGATCAAGGTCATGTTGACGTTATGGCGTTGTTTGTCTGATAAGGTTTCCACCGCGATCACATTGATGTTCTCGTTGGCTAACACGGCGGTGATATCGCGCAACAACCCCTGGCGGTCATACGACAAGATGTGGATATCCACGGGATAGGTCTGCGCGCCGTCGCCCCATTCCACTTCGATCAAGCGCTGAGGACTCTCGCTATTGTAGCGTAATACGTTGCTGCAATCGCGACGGTGTATGGTCACGCCCCGGCCACGGGTGATGTAGCCGACGATGTTGTCACCTGCGACGGGCTTACAGCAGCGCGCCAGATTGGTCATCAAATTGCCGACGCCCACCACTTTCACGCCGCCGGCGGCCCGACGCGTGTCGCTCGGCTTGGCCAGGGGCAAGGCCTCATCCGAGGGTCGCGGCGCGGGGGCGAGCATCTCCTGTACCGCGTGTATGACTTGGCCGTTCTTCAAGTCGCCACGACCGAGCGCGGCGAACAGCTCATCGGCCTTGGCAAAATGGAGCCGTTTGGCCAGTTCCTCGAAATTGATACCCGAGGCACCGACACGGTGCAGCTCCTTTTCGAACGACGCGCGACCGGCAGCGATATTGGCATCGACATTTTGTTGCTTGAACCAGTTCTGCACCTTGCTGCGCGCGCGGTGGGTTTTGAGATAACCCAGGTGCGGATTGAGCCAATCGCGACTCGGCACGCCACGCTTGATAGTGAGGATTTCCACCTGCTGACCGGTTTGCAGACGATAGGTCAGCGGGACCATATTGCCGTTGACCTTGGCGCCCCGGCAGCGGTGCCCCAACTCGGTATGGATGTGATAGGCGAAATCCAGGGGTGTGGCGTCTTGGGGTAGGTCGATGATGTCACCCTGAGGGGAGAACACATAAACCCGATCCTCGAACAGATCGGCATGTATATCCTGGCCCGAATCGGCGCTCTCGGTGATGTCCTCTTTCCATTCCAGGAGTTGGCGCAACAGCGTGATTTTGCGGTCGTAACTGGGATCGTGGCCACTGCCTTCCTTGTAACGCCAATGCGCCGCCACGCCCAGCTCATTGTGTTGGTGCATTTTGTGGGTACGGATTTGCACTTCGACAGTCTTGCCTTGAGGGCCGATTACCGCCGTGTGTATGGAACGGTAATTGTTCTCCTTGGGGGTGGCGATGTAATCATCGAATTCGCCCGGGATGTACTGCCATAGATTGTGGACTATACCCAAGGCGGCATAGCAATCGTGCACCTTGTTGACCAGTACTCGCACTGCGCGCACGTCATATATATGCTGATAAGCTAACCCCTTGCGCTGCATTTTTCGCCAAATACTGTAGATATGCTTGGGTCGCCCCATGACCTCGGCTTGGATGCCGGCTTTGGCCAGTTCGGTGGAGAGGAGTCCCATGAAATGAGTGATGTAGCTTTCGCGGTCCACGCGCCGTTCAGCGACCAAGTGCGCGATGTTCTTATACATCGCCGGCTCCATGTGACGGAATGCAAGATCCTCCAGTTCCCATTTGACATGCCAGATGCCCAGTCGGTTGGCCAACGGCGCATAGATACTCAGTGTTTCATCGGCGATACGTCGCTGTTTGTCCGCGTCCAAAGCGACCAGGGTGCGCATGTTGTGCAGCCTGTCAGCGAGTTTGATCAGCACTACGCGCACGTCATCGGCCATCGCCAACAACATTTTGCGCAAGGCTTCCGTTTGGCGGCGCTCCTTCTTACCGTGCTCGGTGGCGCTTTGGATGCCGTGAGTAACATCCATTTTGGTGACGCCATCCACTAAACGCGCCACACCGGGACCAAAAATCTCGTTGACTTTCTCCAACGGAATGGTGGTGTCTTCGACAACGTCGTGCAACAACGCGGCGGCGATCGTTTCATGATCCAGGCGCAAACTCACCAATATATTGGCTACCGCCAAGGCATGCTGAAAGAACGGTTCACCCGAGGCGCGCTCCTGCCCGTCATGGGCGCGCTGGGCGAAATCGCACGCCTGGCGTATCAACGCCAATTCGTGCTCGGAGCGGTCGCTCGCCAGCGCCTCCAGCCAGCGCTCAACTTCCAAGCTATCCTTGCTGCTAGCGCCGGTTTTAAGATCGGTAACATTGACCATTAGCGAAAAAATAGAGCTGTATAATGAAAGTGCATATCATGGTTATCGGTGGTCGTCATCGTATCACCAGCAGTGATCCGCGATGCTGAGTCAAGGCGGCCTCGCAGTACCGGCTAGCCGCGCCAGCCACCACGACCAAGGCTTGCGGCACCGCACACAGCACGGCGAGGATTTCGCTCCCCGTACTCGCGTGGTAACTGACCATCATCTGAGTTCCGAAGAGGCAGGCCCGCGCCCTGTCACGGCGAGCGGCGAACTGGCTTTCTTCGCTGCAGGGGATGAGTACTTGCATAGACAACCCCACCGCTGTCGCGCAATGCGCGGCGGCGCACAAGACCCGATCACTGACCGTCGCGTCATCGTAAATGACCAGGATACTGCGGCCAACACCTAACGCTATCCCCACCAACATCACCGAGCACGCTGCCGTCACAGCGACACGGTGCGCAACCGAACCGAGCCTTGTCGCGCCCTCCCCACCCCGGCCCAGCACCAGCAAGTCTACACTCCGTGATGCCGCCACTAATTCATCCACCACCCGTCCCCGCGCCACGTGTAGCGTGGCGGGAACATGGCGCTGCGCCGTCACCGTCACCACGGTCTCTCGCACGCGCCCGGCATGTACCCGCAGCAGGCGCTCCATGCGTTGATAGGTGAGTTGCATGGTCGCGCCGGTGGCAGACCAGTCGACTTCGCGCGCGGTGGGATATTGCGCCAAGTGCAGCAGATTGATGTCTTCAACATAAAAACCACGTAGCTCCACAGCCCACTTCGCCGCTAACAAGGCAGCGACTTCCACGACCGGGCGACTGTGCATAGACACATCCACCGCGACCGCACACCGTTGCACGGTGTAGGCGTTGCAGGGCGGGTTCATGGTGTCTCTTTGTCCTTGGCGTGTTCGGCGAAGGCTTGCCGTAATTGCGCGAGTTCGCGCAAGCGTGTCTGCACCCTGGCGTTGACACTACCGTCGCTAAACTGCCCCTCCGCATCCGTTTCACCCGCGGCCATACCGGTGAGCAGCGCGATGCCCTGATCCACCGTCTCGACCGGAAAGATCAGAAACTTGCCTTGCTGCACCGCTTCGATGACGTCTTCGCGCAACATCAAGTGTTGCATGTTGGCGGCTGGAATCAGCACGCCTTGGTGGCCGGACAATCCGCGCATACGACAGACATCGAAGTAGCCTTCGATCTTTTCATTGACGCCACCGATGGCCTGCACCTGGCCTTGCTGATTGATCGAACCGGTGACTGCCAGTGATTGCTTAATCGGCGCGTCCGCGAGCGCCGACAATAACGCGTAGAGTTCCGCCGACGAAGCGCTGTCGCCTTCCACCTCACCGTAGGATTGTTCGAACACCAGCGTCGCCGACAGTGACAGCGCCACATCGGCCGCATAACGCGAGCCCAACCACCCGGAGAGGATCAGCACGCCCTTGGAATGAATGGGTCCGCCCAGTTCGACTTCGCGTTCGATATCGATGACCTCGCCTTCTCCCAAACGCACGCGGGCGGTGATGCGATGCGGCGCGCCGAAGGAATAACCGCCCAGTTGCAGCACCGACAACCCATTGACCTGCCCCACCGCTAAGCCGTCGGTGTCTATAAGAGTGGTGCCGCGCCGAATCGACTCGCGCACGCGCTCTTCTATGCGACTGGCGCGATGGACTTGCCCGCTGATGGCTAGACACACATGCTCACGCTCCACGCATGCTGCGCCCGCCTCCCCGGCGTAGTAATCACTCTCGCGGAGCAGATCGGCGATACTACGCAAATGAGTGGACATCTTGTGCGCATCGCCTACCAAACGTGCGGCGTGTTCGATGACGCGCGCCACCGCTTCGCGGCGGTAAGGACGCAACTCGGCTTGCCGCGCCATGGTGGCGATGAAGTGGGCATAGAGCCGGTGATTGTCGGGAGTGCGGTCCATACTGTCCTCGAAATCCGCCGCCACCTTGAATAGGTCGGCGAACTCCGGATCGTGTTCGCACAACAGATAATAGAGCAGCCGATCCCCCAACAGCACCACTTTAACATCCAGCGGAATCGGCTCGGGCTCCAGGGAAGCGGTGCTCACCAAACTCAACATCCGCTCCACCGACTCGATACGCAACTCACGACTGCGCAAAGCGCGCTTCAAGCCGTCCCACGCGAATGGTTGCATCAATAGTTTATGCGCATCGAGGATCAAGTAACCGCCGTTGGCGCGATGCAGGGCGCCACCTCGTATCAACGAAAAATCCGTTACCAGGGCCCCCATCATGGCCACATGCTCCAAATGACCGACAAGGTTTTGATAAGTCGGATGATCTTCGTATAGCACCGGCGCGCCCTGATGATCGGCTTGCTCGACGATGACGTTCACGCCATAACGACGCAGCGCGGATGAGTGGCTACCTGTCAGCGCCAACAGTGGTGAGGCGCCCTCTTCCTGTTGGCGAAAATCATCGATGTTCTCAATGACGTCCTCTTGCACGGCATTGAGATGCGCGATCAACGCCTCATAGGCGGCGTATTTCTCGAGCAGCGCGCCGATCTCATGTCCGGTCGCGGCCATGGCCACGTCGCGATTCAGGGTCTTGAGCTTCTCGCGGCTTTCTTGACGCCACAGGGGAATCTGACGGATCACCGCGCGCAATTTTCCCTCAAAACCCTCCATCGCTAGTGCGACACGTTTTTTTTCCGGCTCCGGCATATGTTCGTATTCGTCCGGACTTAGCACTTCGCCTTCGCGCGTGGGTGCGAAGGCGAAACCGGAGGGCGTGCGCAGCAAATCCACGCCTTGCGTGCGAGCGTCGCGTTGTATCGCGGCGATGGCTTCCTCACGGCGGTCTTTGAATTCCTGCTCGATCTCCTGTACCCGCGTGCGATACTCGTCGCTTTCGAAGGCGCTCGGGATGGCGGATTGCAGATCTTCCACCAACCGCAACATATCGTGGCGCAGTTCGCGCGCCCGGCCGGGGGGCAATTCTACCGCGCGGGGTCGTTGAGTGTCGGTGAAGTTGTAGAGATACACCCAATCGGAGGGTGTGGATTGTTGGCTGGCACGCTGACTGAGCAAGCGCTGCACGACGGAATGTTTGCCGGTGCCCGCGGGCCCTAGGGCGTAAATATTGTAGCCGGAATTCTTGATGCCGACGCCGAAGCGTATCGCCTCTAGCGCGCGGGGCTGGCCCGGAACCTCGTCCACATCGGCCACATCGGCCGTGGTTTCGAAAGGCAACTCTTCGACGGCGACGCGTCGATACAGTTGTTCCGGGGCCAACGGACTGACTTCAGTCATGACCTCCCTCGATTCTGCTCACGCTGGCGTGGCGGGAAAACCTGTGGCCTTGACCTCCCGATGATGACGCAAACGATCGATCTAGCGCCCTTGCGTGAACGCAGCGATCAAACGATCCTCTAGTTCGATGCGATCCGCCATCATTTCTCCAAGCTTGGATAAATCCTCGCCCAAGGTGGTCACCAATTCGCAATGATCTTCGCAATCGTACTTGTCATTGAAATCGAGTATGACTTGAGTACTGTCGAGGATGCGCGGATACATATCCTCGACGACTTCCAGAATGGCGCCACGCCGCTCGCGGTTCTCGGCGAAATGGCGATAGAGCTGAAAATGTGCGTGGGCGGTGTAATCGACCAGCGTCTGGCAAAACCTTTGCAACAAAGGCGGCACAGCAGGATTGTCGGTCAAGGGACGCTTGGATGCCAGTTGACCATACACGGTCAGCATTTCAGTGCGTGCCTCGACCAGCTTGTTGATCAGGGCGACGGAACGAACCCGCCGCTCACCGGCGACTCTTTCTTGTTGCAGCATGCTAATACGCCTCCAGCAGAACTACGGGCATTGTATCAGCATAGTTCGTCACACTACATCAATTTCAGACATCTTTTTACTGGATGCTACGGAATAATATAATAAAAATCCGCCCCCTCAGCGCGAGGGGCCGGATGTCGTGAGGCTGAGGCTGAGAGGCCGTTGCGACGGCGGGGCTCGCTACGCTCACATATTGTGTACCCGTTCCTCCCAATAGCGGGCGCGGGCGGGATCACGCGGCAAGCCGAACCAGCCTTCTTGATACCCGACGGAGAGAAATTCCTGGGCCTGCTTCGAACCACTGCGCGCGGCGCGATGATACCAGCGCACCGCTTCTTCTTCGTTACGCTCGACGCCTAAACCGCCGTGATACATCAAGGCCAGATTGAATTGCGCCTGGGCGTTGCCCTCGTTGGCCAATGGCGTCATGAGCGAGGCCGCCCGATGATAATTGCCTGATTCGGCGGCGGTGAAGGCATCCACATATTGGTCGGCTTGAACCAGGGCGGTGCTGCTCAATAAAGCAACGCCGAGTAAGCCTTGAATGAGCAAAGCGCGTTTTTTCATGTCACACCCCTGTTAGTCTCGTTGCTTAGTGTATCGGCGCACTCAACGCGCCACGTTAGGCAGTCTAGGCGCGCAGAGACCCGCAGACTGTGAAGCGACTCACAACTTCAGGAAGGTGACGTCAGTTGAACAGCAGTCTGATTCCGACCAGCGCGAGCACGATGGCGAATAAGCGCACTAATAGGGTCGTGGGTAGCTGATGGGCCCAGCGCGCGCCCACGGGCGCGGTCACGACGCTCACCAGGGCGATGGTCAGCGCCGCCGACCATTGGATTGCGTCAAAGGCAGGCGTCTGCTGCGATAGTATGAGGGAAAACCCCAGTACGCCGCCCAAAGCGATGGGAAAACCGCACGCGGCCGAGGTGGCGATGGCATGGCGCACCGGCACTTGGCACCAGCGTAAGAACGGCACCGTCATGGTGCCGCCGCCTATGCCTACCAAGGCTGAAATGAGCCCGATCATCCCCCCGGCCGCGGCCAAACTCGGCCGCGCCGGTAAACGGTGTTGGAACCGTGGGTACCGCTGCCAGCCCATCTGCACGGCAACCGACAAGGCGAAGATGGCGAAGCACAGCCGCAAGACATCGCTCGACAGCTCGCGGGCTAACAAAGCGCCACCACAAGCCCCCACCAGCATGGCGATGCCCAAGCCCCGTACCAGACGCCACTCCACCGCGTTATGACGCTGATGCGCCCAGGTCGAGGAGAGAGAGGTCAACAATACCGTGGCGAGCGATGTGGCCACCGCGGCATGGGCGGTGTAGTCAGTGGCGACGTCTAACAGCGGAAAGACGAATATGAGCGTGGGAACGATGACCAAGCCGCCACCTATGCCCAGGAGCCCGGCGAGCACGCCGCTGACGGCACCTAGCAGCGGATAAACGAAATACCATTCGATCAATGCGGTACCCGACCGATAGGCTTAGGCGAGGCGCACCCCGAGGGCTGGTGACAGCCCTCGGGATTGGTGAGGCAGGCCCGACTATTCGACTTTGATGGAACGACGGGGTGTGATCGTCGTCTTAGGTAACACCAGCTCCAATACGCCGTTCTTGAAGGTGGCCTTGGCCTGACTCCCATCGACATCGGCAGGCAAGGCGACGCTACGAGAGAATTCCCCGCGACTGCGTTCACAGCGATAATATTCACCCTCTTCCTTTTCTTCTTCGTGGTGGGTGGCCCCGCGTATGGTCACCATATTGTCGGTCACCGACACGTCGAGGTTCTCTTTGTTGATGCCGGGCACTTCGGCACGCACGATGATGTTTTCGGCGCGATCTATGACGTCCACGGCGGGGATACGCGTCTCAAAGTCAGTGGCCCATTCCGATAAGGTCGGCCGAGATAAGCGGTTCAGGCTGGGCCAGCCGCGCGACAGCCAATTTTCGAACCAGCGATCCATTTCCTCGAAGGGACTCAACGCCTGTGCGGCGCGGCGGGCTTGCAGCTCGCGAGGGCTCTTAGCGCCTCCAGCGGATTTCTTTTCCATGTTCAACGTGACACCTCCTTAGCCTAATAAAGAGACAACCATACCCATCCTCTACGCTGTGCGAACCATCGCTGCGGCACGGCGCTCTCTTGATGGTAGAGCAAGCGATGAGGCGGCGACAACAACGGTATTTTGGCGGCCTGGTATTGCCCGCTTAGAGGATTACAATAGACGAGGGGCGCCGTAAAAAATCCTCGGGCGTCACCCAGCTCCAAGCTAGCTCCAAGACGGAGGAGGTGCAGTATGGTCGATGAAAATCCGTATCAGCCGGTCGTCGGCGACTGGTACCAGGACGAACAGGGACGGGTGTTCGAGATCGTCGCGGTGGACGACGATGAGGGCACCGTAGGCATCCAGCTCTACGAAGGCGACGTGGGGCAGTACGACATGGACACTTGGCAGACGCTAGTGCTCTCCCCCGCTGCGCCGCCGGAAGACTGGTCGGCTCCCTTCGACGAAATGGCTCGAGATGACCTCGGTTACAGTGATAGTGCGATCCATCCCGAAGATTGGTCGGGACCGTTGAACGACGTGGACCGCATGGACTGATTCACCCGCTCTCGTGCACCTTAGTCACGGCACAAAGGCAGGAGATGACCCGGCGTGCGGAACGCTGTGGCAGCGCTCGCAGGTCCACAAGGCAAACGAAACTTTGTCGTGACACCGACCGCAGTATTGGCCCTTGAGTATCTTCTCCATGGACACCGGATTGCCATTGTCCTTCGGTAAGAAGATTTCCGAGTGACAGTTGCTGCACGCTAACCACTGGGTGTGCGCCAAATGAGGGAAACGCACATGGGGCATCTGCGCGGTATCTTTCATGATGATATCCAGGTCCAGCACTTCCAGCTCGGGCCCATCCGCCGCATCACCCGTCAAGGTCTGGCGCGGATTGATGACCCCTTCTTGCAGCGCCTTCACCCATTGCACTTCGCCACGCCGGTCCTTGGGCAAGTCGATCATGGATTCGACGGGATTCTGCAGGGACGGCAAGGCCGGATTGTCAGGGTCATGGATACCATCGACCGCCAGCGGCGTAAGGGGCGGGGCGATGACCGGCTTCTCCTCTTCTTCTGCCCACGAGGAGGTCATAGCGCCACCGAGCATGGCGCCTAACGCCATTAAGAAAGCTATTGTTCTAAGAGACATGTCGGCACCCATAGTGTTGATCGGGCAGGCCGCCGGTTAAGGAGCGAGCACGGCCCCGGCAGTAATGGAGTCATATGTGAATTATCGTCGCCTGGCAGCACAGCTTTATAACGATAGGCCATCGCGCCTGTCCCGTCCATTGCACCACGTCGCCGCCTCGCTACAGCTTTCCTTGGGCTGGGTGTTGATCGTCACCTTACTGTCCGCCTGCGCAATTCCCCGTCCAGCGCCGGAACCATTAGCGGCGACGCCACTCGAAACCCTGTGTCGCGTGTTGTTCGATGAGTTGGACCTGATCACCGACCAATACGGCGTCAACGACGCTCAAGCGACCCGTATCGCCGGCTTTCCCTACTTGCGGGCGAATCGTCATTTGGCATCCTATCGCGGTGACACTATGGACGAAACACGCTTCAACACCTGGGTGAATCATCTGCGAACCTTGGATCGCGAGGGGCGTCGCTACGAGTTGAGCAATCTCGCACCGCAACTCCGGGCCACCTTGCCGGGCGCGGCTGGGTTCGATGAGACCGCGAATTTGGATGCCACACTGGGCGAATGCGGCGATATGCTCCGCAACAGTGAACTCGACTCTCCCCTCCGCCGCGACCAATTGCTGCGGCAGATCAACGTTCCCGATGATTACTCCACCGGCCGCCGCGTGGCGGGGCTGTATCCGCTCACCGCCTTGGCGGTGCGCGCCTCTATCAAACATTGGCATGCACGCATGCAGCACGCCTTTACGCACCACGCTGAGCGAAACGAAAAGCCACTCGCTGAGCGCGTCGAAGAACCAACACGCGCGCCGAGCTCGCTCACGCATTATGGGCCTGCCGCTACGACGCGCAGCCTGTCGGCCGCGGAGACAGCGCGATTACTCAATGCACGGCGCGACGCCCTCGATCTTCCGCAGCTCAGCGTTGCGGAACGCCAGAGTCTATTCACCACTCACGCCCCTATCGTTTCGGTACGCACAGCGCGGAACGAGGATCGCATCGGCGCGCCGTACTGGAGCAACGATACAACACCCCGCATCGACATTACTCGGCCGACGCTGTACACACAGCTGTCTCATACCCGCTTTCAGGGCCGAACCTTGCTGCAACTGAACTATCTGCTGTGGTTTCCCGAGCGCCGCAAGAGTTCGTGGTGGGACATACTCGGCGGTCATCTGGATGGCTTGATCTGGCGGGTGACATTAGGCCCAGACGGCACGCCGTGGTTGTACGACACCATACATCCCTGTGGCTGTTATCACACGTTCTTTCCCAGCAGCGCTCTGCGAGCGAAAAAACAGCAAGGACTCTATGTCGAACCTATCTTGATCGCACATCAGGCGCCGCCCCTCAAGGAGGGTCAGCGAGCCGAGGTACACGTCGCTGCTCATACGCATTACGTCCTCGGTCTCACGAACACGACGGGGCACGGCACGACCATTCCTTATGAGTTGAGGGACCATGACGAGCTGCGGTCACTACCGCAGCCAGAGGGCGAACGACGTAGCCTGTTCGACCGGCGCGGCTTCGTATCCGGCACCCAACGCGGCGAACGCTGGCTGTTGTGGCCGATGGGCATCGTCAATCCCGGCGCGATGCGGCAATGGGGCCGCCATGCCACCGCCTTTATCGGGCGCCGTCATTTCGATGATGCATATCTGCTGGAAAATCTCTTCGACGCCGCAGGAAGCGGCGATCTTGATCAAGAAAGTCTCACCGCTGCCGACACAAGCGGTACAGGAACTAAACGGTAGTCGCAAGGCTACCTGACAGGGAAATGTCGACCCTAGTAGTTAATGGCCAAGCGTTTTCACTGGCAAGAGAGGGGCCGATATGACACTCGATGAATTTCGCGACTTGATTGAAGATTCTCCCGATCGGGAGTTATTCCAGGAAGTGCAGAAATGCGTCTGCAAGTCACTGGCACAAGCCGAAGACCCAGCGTCGGAATCACATAATATGCTGGATCTGGCCTACGCCGAATGCACGCGGCGCGGCAAAGAACGTCTCTACGACAAAGCCTACGAGACGGTCTGCCGAAAACCCCATGTGTGCAAGGTCTTACTCGCCTAGACCAGGATCATCATGTCCGGAGCTGGCGAGGCACAACTGATCAATGCCTGGTGCTTGCTGCTAAGGCACCAAGCCATCTTCACCCCCTCTCCCGCAGGCGGGAGAGGGCCTCGAAAGGAGATTCAACCTTCGGCCTTTGGCCGTGAGCCCACTCCCAGCCCTTTGCATGTCCTCTATCACCTGCACGAGAGGATTTCCAAAATGAGCGGCCATCCAACCCTGATCGTTCATCGAACTAACACTTGGTCACACCCAGTCAACGCCACTGCATCACCGCATCACTTCATCTCATCGCTCGGTGTCTCGCCTTCACCGGCGTAGCGCTGAAAATGCCCTGACCACCACTCCATGGCTCGCGCATTGGCCTGCTCGAATTGTTCCGGAGTGAGCTGTTCGACCAATTGACTGCGGGGATCGTCGGGTGATGATTCCTCACCTTCACCATCCCATACGCCGGCGATGCTGTACCACACATAAGCCTCAACCAGATCTTGCTTGACACCGCGGCCCTGTTCATACATCCACGCCAGTTTACGCTGTGAGGGCTGATGACTGCTTTCGGCGGCGCGTTGGTACCATTGGAACGCCACCTTATCGTCTTGCTCGGTCCCCTGGCCCTGCTCGTACATCAAGCCGAGATTGGCCTGCGCATAGACATCGCCGCGCTCGGCGGCTTTTTGCAACCAGGCCACCGTCTGTTTCAGATCACGACCCACGCCGCGCCCTTCTTTGTATAACAAGGCCAAATTGGTTTGCGCGACGGCATGTCCCTGCTCGGCGGCGGCGCGGAACCAGCGCACGGCGGCGACGTCATCGACCTTCACGCCCATACCGTCACGATGCATGTAGCCGAGCAAAGTCTGCGCCGCCATGTCGTTTTGCGCAGCGGCCAATTTCAGCCAGCGCAGCGCACGCGTATAATCCTGCTCGACTCCCTGACCCAGCGCATAAGCGACGCCCAGCTCCGACTGCGCGAAGCGATCACCGCTTTCCGCCGCTCGCTCCATTTTCGCCAACGGAGACAGCGTCGCGGCGGGTTCTGCCAGCGTGGTAAGCGGCGTGTGGAGACCTATCACCAGCAGCATCCAGGCGCCGATCCAGTGTTGACATTTCATGTGTAACTCACTCGATATTGAAAACGAAAGAAGGAAACTCATCGCCCCAGTCCAGGGGCGGACAGCAGACTTTAACATACTAAGAACAGCGTGAAAAAAACTTAGGAAACGAATTCATTGGGGTCCCTCTACATTAGGTCAATCGAACCAATATTTTATAAATCAAACAGTCTTATTGTTGGTTGCCGCTATTGGCAGCTCAAAATAAAATTCGCTGCCTACTCCCAAAGTCGTATGAAAACCGATGCTTCCCC
>CALZJG010000135.1 GCA_945787555.1 uncultured Chromatiaceae bacterium
AAGTGCGTCTGGTGGCGCGCGAGTTCGTCGGCGGCGGTTACGTCACGGTGTTGGTGCGCGGCGAGACCGGCGCGGTGAACGCGGCGGTGCGTGCCGGTGCGGATGCCTGCGAGCGCGTGGGAGACGGCCTGGTGGCTGCGCACATCATCGCCCGCCCGCACAAAGAAGTGGAACCCGTGCTGACACCACCGAGCAGCGGCGTGAGCGGTAACCGTCCGCAACGTAGCTGATGCGTGTGATTGCCCGGTATTTCGTGAAGTCGTGATTCGAAGAGCGAGGCGTGACAGCGATGCAATACGCCAGTGTCAATCCGCGGGTGTTGGGTTATTTGGGCCGAGCCCTGAGCCATGAGTTATCGGCGGTGCAGCAGTACCTCACGCAATCGAAATTGGTCGAGGCGTGGGGACTGCTGGAGGCGGCCGGTCGCTTGCGCGATGAGGCGGCCGAGGAAATGGGGCATGCAGAACGCATCATCTCCCGGATGATCGCGCTCGGCGTGGCCCCCAGTGCCTCCCAGCTGCGTCCCGCGCAGTTCGGAGCCAGCCTTGCCGAATGCCTGCACAAGAATCACCGCGTCGAGTTGGACGCTATCGCGCTCTACGAGGATGCGGTGCGCTACTGCCGGCGCATACAGGACCAAGAGAACGGCGCGTTTTTCGAAACGCTATGGAACGAGGAGCTCGCCCATGGTCGTGAGATGGCGCAGTGGCTGGCGACGGCGGAGTCGGCGACGGCCGAGGGCAGGCGGGCCTTCTTCTAACGAGGTGCGGCGATGAGTGAAGCTTGGCAAGTGCGTAAACGGCCGGCGCGCCTGGAACGGCGGGTGGAATTCAGCGACTACACCGCGACGCGCGACTTTCTCGATCGGATGGCGGAGATGTCGGAGCGTGAAGAGAACTATCCGAATCTGAGTTTCGGCCGCACCTACGTCAATATCACCCTCAACGCCGGTGCTGAGGATGACGCCGGTGCTGAGGATAATGAAGTGGACGAAACGACCTGGCGTATCGCACGGCTCATCGATGAGCTCGCGACACGGACGGGGGAGTGACCGTCATGTCTGGTTCAGCAAGACTCATCGCAATGGTCGGCAACAAGGGCGGGACCGGCAAGTCCACGCTGGCCGTGAACGCGGCGGCGCGCTTGATGCGCAAGGCGCCGACCGCCTTGCTGGATCTCGATCCGCAGCGCTCATCCTGGCAATGGGCGCGTATCGCCGAGCACGAAGACTGGACGGCGCATGTCTATGTCGGTGACGGCGATGTCCATGAGTTGCTCAGCCAACTGAAAGCAAAGTACCGCTATGTCGTGGTGGATTGTCCGCCCTCGGTACAGGCCATGCAGACACAGACAGCGCTGCGTCTGGTCGACCAGGCTTTGGTCCCGGTGCAGCCCTCCCCCATGGATTTGTGGGCGACGGTGAGCGTGGTGGAAGCCGTCCACGACGCGCGCCGAGATCATCCCCGCCTGCGCGCGAACATCGTGCTCAGTCAACTTGAATCGCACACCATCTTATCGCGCGATATCCGCGAGGTGATCGATGAGGTGGGTTTGCCGGTATTGCACAGCGATGTCCATCGGCGCGCGGTTTACCGCAACGCCATGGCGGAAGGAAAGACGGTATTCGATATGGGTAGAGCCGGCCGCGAGGCGGCGGCGGAGATAGAACATTTAGTGACGGAGGTCATAGCACCATGAGTAAGCGCGACAAGACCAGCCAGCAATTGTTGGACTCCATACGTAAGACCAAGGAGTCTGCGCAATCCCCGGCCGAGATGACGGCGCCGGGTGCGACAGTGCAAGAACCGGCATCACAACCTTCCCTGCGCCGCGACGCGAAAGAAAAAATACCTGAAGAAGAGTCGCGGCGCCTCCTCAGCAGTCGGCGTGTATGGCCGGACTGATCTAGGAGCCCGATGAGCCGAGGGCGTGCATCCCGCTGTTGCCAAAGGTGCGGTGTAGATCCGAGGGAGGCTCCACTCCGAGGAATACAAGATTGATTGTCATGGCTGCCCGTAGCGCGGCAGTCCGGTGATGCGTGGAAATTTGGGGGATCTATGGCTGAAGCTCCGCAAAATGGCATTAAGGGATTAAAGCACTGGCGATACGATCTGCTGGCAGGGATGCAGGTCGCGTTGGTCTCTCTGCCGCTTTCGCTAGGTATCGCAATTGCTTCGGGCGCGCCACCGGTCACCGGTTTGATATCGGCGATCATCGCCGGTCTGATCTTTCCTTTCCTAGGTGGCGCCTATGTCACCATCAGCGGCCCCGCTGCTGGACTCGCGCCGGCTTTGTTATCGGGTATGTTGTTGTTGGGCGACGGTGATTTGGCGGCGGGTTATCCGTTGTTGTTGGTCGCTATCTGTCTCACTGGGCTGGTGCAAATCGTGCTGGCCTTTTGCAAAGCGGGTCGCTTCGCCATTTTCTTGCCGGTGACGGTCGTGGAGGCGATGCTTGCCGCCATCGGCCTGATCATCATCATCAAGCAAGTCCCGCCCTTGATGGGCGCTATCTTGCCGGCGGCGAAGAGCATGCTGGCGTCCACGGCGAAATTGCCGCAGGCGATCATGCAGCTGGAATGGAGTGTTTTCTTCATCGGCGCCCTCAGTTTGTTCCTGATGTTCTATCTCAATAAAGCGCGTCACCAATGGATGCGCAAGATGCCGCCGCCGCTGTTCGTGGCCTTGCTCGGTATCGTGTTGGGTTATCTATTCAACCTGGATTCGAAGTATCTCATCACCATGCCAGAGAATGTGCTGGAGGGTAGTATCACCTTTCCGGCTTTTGGCGATGTGCTCAGCCGTCCTGAATTGTGGTGGGGTGTGCTGGTGGTGGTGATCACGCTGACGCTGATCGATGGCGTCGAGTCGTTGGCGACGATCAGGGCGGTGGATAAGATCGATCCCTTTCAGCGCAAGTCCGATCCCAATGTGACATTGCGCGCAATGGGAGTGTCCAACACCTTGTCGAGCATTTTCGGCGGCTTGACCATCATCCCGGGCGGCATCAAGAGCCGCGCCAACATCGATGCCGGTGGCCGCACCTTATGGGCGAATTTCTATAACGCTGTATTCTTGCTCATGTTCTTGTTCTTGGCCACGGACATCATCGCGCGCGTGCCCCTGGCGGCTATCGCGGCGATCTTGATTTATGTCGGATGGAAGCTGTGTGAGTACAAAGTATTCACCAAGACATACGCGATCGGTCGTGATCAGATCGTGATTTTTGTCATCACGGTGTTCGCCATACTGGGTACGGATTTGTTGTCGGGGATACTGATCGGCGTCGCGGCCGAGGTGGTGATGCTGCTTTACTTGCTCATGCCGTCGTTTCGATTCGTTTTGAACGGGCGTTTGACTTTGTATCACTCGTTCTCCTTATTGTGGGAAAATCTGCGGAGTCTGTTTGTCACTCCGGTGATCAAGGTCAAAGAGCTGGATCACGACGGGAATCACCACTATGAGGTGTCTTTGTCCTCTATCGTGTGCTTTAACTTGTTGCCGCTGGACAAGTTTCTCGCCAGTTTGCCACCCGGCGCGGGCATCACGCTGATCGTCACCGAGTCGGGTCGCATCATCGATCACACCGGTATGGAATATCTGCATCAGTTCCAAGAGGAGTGTGTGCGCGATGGGCGCGCATTTGAATTCATGGGACTGGAAAATTTTTTCCAGTTCACCAGTCACTCGCTTTCGGCACGCATGCAAGATGCCATTCTGATCAAGGAAGAGGTCAAGCGTAGCGAGCGTGAAGAGCAGATGGAGAAATCGGCAAAGCGTCGCGGCCTAGAGTTCTTGCCCGCCACGGTGAGCATCCTCAATAAGGAGGGCTTCGTCTATTTGCGCAGAGGCGCGGATAAGCAGGAAAGCAATGTCATGACGGGGGATTTTCTCGGTTGCGAGGTGAGATTGTTCGACTACAGTCACACGGCGGCACCGGATTACTACTCCAAACACTGGCACACTATCATTACCCTGCACTGCCCGGTTGTCCCTGGCGCGGCAGTGCCGGATTTCGTGGTCACACCCGGGCACTATCTGGAGCGCTATTTGGTGGAGTTCAATGAGGTGGAATTTCCGGGGAGTAGTGATTTTGCTGCGGGCTATCATCTTTATGGTCAGGAAGGGCGTGACCCTGTGCCGTTTATCTCACG
Source organism: uncultured Chromatiaceae bacterium (assembly GCA_945787555.1). Lineage (GTDB taxonomy): Bacteria > Pseudomonadota > Gammaproteobacteria > DRLM01 > DRLM01 > CALZJG01. The sequence goes on from CALZJG010000135.1 coordinate 4,154, forward strand.
CGAGCTGATAGATTTTCTGGTGCGTCACAAAGGCTTCTACCTGGAAGTGCGCAATGGTGTGTTGTTGGCCTTCAGGCAGGACCGTGAGTTGGCCAATGCGGAAGACATCGCGCTTTTGCTTGAATTGGCGGAAATCTTCAACGCCTCATGCGTGGCGATGTCGAAAGCGAGTCAAGACGGTGACGGAATGTCATCACCCGTCGAGGGGGCATGACGCGGTGCGTGGCCAGCCATCTCTTGGGTGCTTGGTCAGGTCAACAGGTATAGGTGATCAAACATGTTAAGCAATCTGTTGATCCCGGCCGTTTTATTCTTTGCTTTGGGCTTTTTGGCGAGAGTGATCAAGTCCGATCTGCGCTTTCCTGCCGACTTGGCCAAGGCGTTGTCTATCTATTTGCTCATGGCGATAGGTCTGCACGGTGGTTATGAGCTGGGCAAGGCAGACCTGCTGACGGCAATGAATTCGGTGATGTGGGCGTTGTTGCTGGGCTTCGGTATGCCGCTTATTGGCTACACCATCCTGGTGTTGTCCAAGAAGGTCGATGCCATGAACGCCGCCGCCATCTCCGCGCATTACGGCTCGGTGAGCGCGGGAACCTTTCTGACCGCGGTGGCGTATCTCGATAGTCTACAAATCGAATACGACTCTTACCCGGTCATCATGCTTGCGGTGATGGAGTCGCCCGCTATCGTCGTGGGCTTATTGCTGGCGGCCTGGTCGCGGCGCCGCTTGGCGGCACAGCAGGGTGTGTCAGCCGCCGGCACGGCTAACGGTGATGATCGCGGTGGCAGCGGCCAATTGACACATATACTGCGCGATGCGTTTACCAATGGCAGTGTCGTGTTGTTGATTGGCGCGATGGTGATCGGTGCGGTGGCGGCGCCGCAAAGCATGGTCAAGATCAAGCCCTTCATCGAAGAAATCTTCATGGGTGTGCTGTGCTTATTTTTGTTGGAGATGGGTATGGAAGCGGCGCGCCGTATCGGCGAGTTTCGTCGTGTCGGCGCCGTCTTGATCGTATTCGGTGTGGCCATGCCGCTCTTGGGTGGTTTGATAGGTGTCTTGGTCGGCCATTGGGTGCTGGGTTTTGGTGTCGGCGGAACGCTGCTAGTGGCAGTGCTCGCGGCTTCGGCTTCATACATCGCGGTGCCGCCGGCCATGAGGCTGGCCGTGCCCGAAGCGAATGCGTCACTCTATTTGACGCTTTCTCTAGGCATCACCTTTCCGTTCAATGTGGTTTTCGGTATTCCGCTCTATCATGCGCTGACTAATTGGGTGGTGGGACTATGAGCGCAAGAGTATTCGGAGGATGTTATGCATAGGCTGCATGCTGAGAAGATGATTACGGTCATTACTTCCGATGTATTGGAGAACCGCCTCATTCAAGCGGTGAAGAAGCGCGGCGCAACCGGGTATACGATTTTTCGCGCCCATGGCGCCGGTACTTCAGGGGAGCAATCGGGCATGTTGGATGTGGACACCAATATCGTCTTTCAAGTGGTTGTACCCTTGTCAAAAGTCGGCGCGTTGCTCGATGCCTTGGAGGAGCTGGGTCGCAAGGGCCACCACTTGCGGGTGATGGTGGCTGATGTGGGTGTATTGTGGCCGGAAAAATTCGAGTAGCAATGCGGATCTGTAAGAGGGCGTAATCCTATGGCTTTGGTGGATATGCGCGATATGTTGCGTCATGCCTATGAGCATGATTACGCGGTGGCCGCTTTTGAAGTGGTGAGCGTGGATGTGCTCGCCGCGACCTTGAAGGCGGCGGAGAGATGTCGAGCGCCGGTGTTGTTGATGGTGGGTGATGCCGATGGGGCTGGCAATGATTTGGAACTAGTGATGCCGGCGATCGAAACCGCAGCGCGGCGTTCGTCCGTACCCGTGGCCATACAGTGCAGTTCGGTGGCGTCGCTGGAGGATATGCGTCGCGCCATGGCATTGGGCTGCAACGGCGTTGCCATCCAATGCATGCATGGTGCACCTTCCCCAATGTAGTCAATAGAATGCGCGAGATGGTCGAGTGGGCGCGTGACTGCGGCGTTCCCGTGGAAGGCGGCTGGTTGTGCTCCGCGGAGGATGAGGCCTCGGAAGGTGCGCGTGCGGAGGCGGCAGTCTGGCCTACGGCAGCGGAAGCGGCGGCCTTGGTGCAGCGTTCTGGTCTGGATGTCTTTTCCCTGGATGCCCCCTGTTGCGGCGCCAGAACCAAGATTGATTTTCCACGCCTGAAACTCATCAACGCTGCCGTGAACGCGCCCTTGGCGTTGCACGGCGCAGTGGGATTGAGTGAAGACCAGATTCGCCGTGTGATCTTCAAGGGCGTCGCCAAGATCGGTGTCAGCGTACCTATCGATGATGTTGCCAGGGCGGTGCTGGGGCGCCGTTCTTCGAGTAACGAAGTGAGTTTCTTGCACGCGTTCCAGGACGAAATCAGCATCGAGGCCGAGCGGCACATGCGCTTGTATGGCAGTGCCGGGCGTGCGGCGGAAGTGCTCTCGCGTTGCCAACATTGGGCGGTCGTGCAGCAGATATGGCTGTGTGCCGATGATGCCTTGAGCGAACAAGAATTCACCAATCTGGTCAGCGAATGCCGGCAGTTGGCCGGGACCCGTCCCGGAGTGCGTGGTGTTTTCGCGGGGCGCGCGCTGACCAAGCAGGACAAGTACTGCTATTGCGTGGTGGTGCGGCTTTCTCACCCGCAAGTGCTGAACGATGCCCATCAGGCCGAAGCTGCGATATCAGTATTGCACCGCTCGTTCAATGAGCGTTGCCTGGCAGTGGGAGTGCAAGCTTTTGAAACTGTTGCCTAGACATGAGCGTGCGTTCATCCGGAATCTGACGGGCCTAGCGCAATCGCTGGTTTGAATTGCTATCATACGTCCACCATACGCTACTCGTGGAGAGTTCGACATGCAGCCTTTGGTGGGCATCATCATGGGCTCCACCTCCGATTGGAGCACCCTGCAGCATACGGCCAATACCCTGGATGAGCTGGGCGTGTCGCATGAGGTGCAAGTCATCTCCGCCCATCGCACGCCGGACCAATTGTACGCCTACGCCGAGGCGGCCGAGTCGCGCGGCTTGGAGGTGATCATCGCCGGCGCCGGCGGCGCGGCGCACCTGCCGGGTATGGCCGCGGCCAAGACCGCCGTGCCGGTGCTCGGCGTGCCAGTGCAGTCGCAAGTGCTCAACGGCGTCGACTCCTTGCTCTCGATCGTGCAAATGCCCGCCGGCGTGCCGGTCGGCACCTTGGCCATCGGCAAAGCCGGTGCCATCAATGCCGCGCTGCTGGCGACGGCGATCTTGGCCAATAAATATCCTGCCCATCGCGCCGCCCTGCACGCTTTCCGTCAGCGTCAGACCGACAAAGTCTTAGCTCACACCGATCCGCGGAGCACGCCGTGATCGTCGGGGTGGTGGGTGGCGGGCAGCTCGCCCGCATGTTGGCCTTGGCCGGCTATCCGTTGGGTCTAAAGTTCGCCTTTCTCGATCCCAGCCCCGATGCCTGCGCGGGTCACTTGGGTGGGCACATCACCGCCGAATACCACGACCATGCGGCGTTGCATCGGCTCGCCGATTTATCCCATGTCGTCACCTTCGAGTTCGAGAATGTGCCGGCCGAGACCATGACCGTATTGGCGGAACGTGTTCCGGCCTATCCGCCCGCCGCCGCCTTGGCAGTGGCGCAGGATCGGTTACGCGAGAAGAGCTTGTTCCGCGAGTTGGGCATCCCCACGCCGGAGTATCGCGCCGTGGAAAGCGTTGAGGCATTGACCGCGGCAGTGGACAGCCTCGGCCTGCCGGCGATACTCAAGACCCGCACTCTGGGCTATGACGGCAAGGGGCAAGTCGTGTTGCGCGACCGCGCAAAATTGGCCGCTGCGTGGAGTCGTATGGGTGGCGTGCCCTGCCTGCTCGAAAAAATGGTGTCCTTCGAGCGCGAGCTGTCGATCATTGCGGCGCGTGGCCGTAACGGCGACACGGCGTTTTACCCGCTGGTGGAGAACGTGCATCGCAATGGTATTTTGCATATTTCCCGCTGTCGTGCCGGTCATCCGCTGCAGACGCAGGCCGAGGACTACGCCGAGCGATTGCTGCAGTCCTGCGATTATGTCGGTGTTCTGACCTTGGAATTGTTTCAAGTCGGTGAGCGTATGCTTGCCAATGAAATCGCGCCGCGCGTGCACAACTCCGGGCACTGGACCATAGAAGGCGCGGTGACCAGTCAATTCGAAAATCACTTGCGCGCCGTGATGGGCTATCCCCTCGGAGACACTGCGGCCAACGGTCAAGCGGCGATGGTAAATTTGATCGGCGAGATTCCCGAAATCAGCGAATTGTTGGCCGTGCCGGGCGCGCATGTGCATGTTTACGGCAAGGAGCCACGGCCGGGGCGCAAGGTCGGGCACGTGACGTTGTGCATGGCGGATGACACGCGCTTGGAGGCGGCGTTGGGCCAGGTGTTGGCGCTCATCGATAGGCGCTGAACGGTGAGAGGCTGACGGACCAAGCTTGCGCGCGGCCGCTGTTCATACAGACCGTGGATCATGGTCGGGATAACGCGTAAGCTGCATGTCGTATGACGGCCCATGATTTCTTTCTCTATCTGCTGATCATTCTGCTCACGGCGCGCATTTTCGCCGAGCTGGCGGTAAGAATGCGCGCGCCCTCGGTGATCGGTGAATTGTTTGCCGGCGTGTTGCTCGGCCCCAGCATGTTTGGCTGGATCGAGCCCGTCGAGGCGATCAAGCTGATGGCCGAGATCGGCATCATTCTATTGTTGTTCGAAGTAGGCCTGGAAACGGATCTGGTGCGTCTGGCGCGCACCGGCGCTAAATCGGTGATTGTCGCGATTGCCGGCTTCTTGTTGCCGTTTCTTTTCGGTTACGGTGTTGCCAGTTGGTTGTTCGATTTGCCCTTGCTGGTGTCTTTGTTCGTCGGCGGTACGCTCACCGCCACCAGCATCGGCATCACTGTCCGCATCCTCACCGATCTCAAGCGCCATCATTCCACCGAAGGTCAAATCGTTCTCGGCGCGGCGGTACTCGATGATGTGTTGGGTGTGATTTTGCTGGCCATGCTCTATGAGTTTTCCCAAGGTGGCGGCGTTAATCTGGCCAATGCCGGTAAGGTGTTTATTTTTGTTGGGTCATTCTTTTTTTTGGCGCCCATCGCCGCCAAGCTCATGTCACTGGTCATCAAGCGTTTCGATGAAGTAAGCCAGATTCCCGGCCTGATACCGACCACCATCGTGGCCCTGGTGTTGTTCTTCGCCTGGTTGGCGCATGCCATGGGCGCTCCGGAATTATTGGGCGGTTTCGCGGCCGGCTTGGCGCTGTCGCGACGTTTCTTTCTGCCCTTCGGTGCGGCATTGCGCACCGACGACGTGTTCGCCAATCACATTGAAGAGCAAATGAAACCCATTGTGCTGTTGTTTACGCCGATATTCTTCGTCATGGTGGGGTTGTCTCTGAATTTGCGCGCCATCGATTGGTCGTCACCGTTCATCTGGTTGTTTTCGCTGGCGCTGTTGGGGGTGGCGCTGCTAGGCAAAATGGTGGGTGCGTTGATGATCCGCGAGCCGTGGCCCGAGCGCATCATCGTGGGGTTGGCGATGGTGCCGCGCGGCGAAGTGGGTTTGATCTTTGCCGAGCTGGGGCGCGTGGGGAACATATTCAGTGACGAAGTCTATGCCGGGTTGGTCATCGTGATTGCTCTGACTACGATAGTGCCGCCGTTGGTGATGAAATGGTATTACGGGCGTTACGCGGGCAAGTTCCAGGCCTAGCGGTCGGGGTCGATGCGGCGATACGGCGGGGACGTTGTAGCAACACCCTGCCTTTTTTCACCGTATTCTGCGTGGCGACGCTGCGAGTAACCGCCGGCGATCGGCGCGGATTCTAGCCGAGTCGGTGATCTTTAGGAAGACGGCGAACCGGCTATCGTGTTCACGAGTGTGCATCGCGCGGCGATTCATGACGGGACGATGATTCATGTTGAGTCATGGTCGATGCCGCCGGACGCGCCGAGTGTCGCTGTCACGTCCGGCGGATCGGATCGGCAGCATTATGCCGCTGTCTTGTGGGGCATGGCGACAGTGCGGTCGGCGCGCCGTTGTCTCAAATTGGGGAGCGTATGCACGATGGCGGACGACCTGTGGTGACGCCGCAGGTATTTCACCAAAGCATAAAGCGGGTCCCAGCCGGTGATGGCGGTTAGGATGGGGTAGGTAGCTACCCCCGGTAAGACGGCCAGCAGGCCTAAGGGTTGCTGGCCGATGAAGGCCGCGGCGATCAATGCCGCGCCGACGCCAATGCGCGCGATGCGCCCGCTTAAGGTGATGTTTTCCGAGCCGCTGAAATTGTTCAGGGTTTGATAAGTCGTCATGGTGATGTCCTCCGTTGCTTGAATGTGGCCTGGCTTCCAGGTTCGAGGACATTAAAGCAAGCAGGGCTGAATTCGATCTGAAAGCGCGCTTAACGTTGGCTTAAATCGCCCGACCATGTCGAGTGGAAATCTACCGTAGCAGGGATGGGCCGCTCAATGCATGAGCGTGGAGACGGCAGGAGGTGTGATGTGGCGTGCGCCAGGCAAGGGTAGTCGCAACGACGTCCTCGTCTTATCAGTGTCACGCTGTAGCACGTCCACCGTCAGGCCGTCGTTCCCGGTCGTGACCTGTAGGCGCAGCGCCAGCGGCGAGGTGGCGGGTGCGCTGCGCGCGCGGCGAAACAACACGCCCCAAGCCCCACTCGTCAGCGCTGTATGCTGTAGTTGTTGCAGGGTGCCCGGGTCGCCGCACTCCGGCCAGGCCAATACTGCGCCGCAGGTGCCAAGACGCAAGGCGCGCTCCACTGTGCGCAGCCCGTCAGCGCCGGCGCGGGGGTGGACGAGCAGTAATCGCGAGACTTCCACGCCGTGTGCAGCCAGCATGGCGAGCTGGGGGAGTTGCGGCGGCGCGATACAGGCGAGCCAGCGATTGGTGCGGCTCAAGTGTGCCAGGGCCGGTAGCACCAGCTGTAATTCTTCGCCGCTCGCGCCCGAGTGGATGATTTCGGTGAGCGCGCCCAAGCGCCAGCCGCCCTCGGGAAGGACGGCGTCGAGTTGGCTGTAGCCGGTGGACAGGCCCATGACAGAGGGGCCCGGCGCCTGGGCGGCGTATAGCGTCGCGCGGTGGAGAAGCAGTTCTTCTAGGGCGGTGCTCACAGCGGGCTCCCGGCACGTATCACGCCTACACCCAAGCCTTCTATGACTAGCGATTGGTGGCGCAAGTCGACCTCGATGGGATTGTATTCGGGGTTTTCAGGCAGCAGACGCACCTGGTGGCGGCGTTTGCGGTCACGCTGCAGGCGCTTGACGGTGACCTCATCGTCCAATCTCGCCACGACGATTTGACCGCTGCGCGCTTCGGGGGTGCGGTGCACCGCCAGTAGGTCGCCGTCGAAGATGCCCGCCTCGCGCATGCTCATGCCGTGCACTCTCAATAAATAGTCGGCGCGAGGTTGAAATAGGTCGGCAGCGACTCGGTAGCGGGCCTCGATATGTTCCTCGGCCAGGATAGGGCTGCCCGCCGCGACGTGGCCCACGACCGCCAAGCCGGCCGGTCGGCGTTGTCGTAGTACGATGCCGCGTGAGGTGCCGGCGAGCATTTCGATATGACCCTTGCGGGCCAAGGCACGCAGATGTTCTTCGGCGGCGTTGGGGGAGCGAAAGCCGAAGGCCAGCGCGATTTCCGCGCGCGTGGGGGGAGCGCCGGTGCGGGCGATATGCTCGCGGATCAGATCCAGAATTTGTTGTTGACGTGGTGTGAGTGTGTCCATGCTATGCCTCCCGATCACTGTATTTTTATAAGGGGTATCCACTTAGCTCCAGTTAATGTATTATATACTGGATGGATGTCCAGCATAATACACCAGTTCCCTCAAGAGACTACCCTCGCACCTGGAACGAATTTCTGGAGTGGTTTAGTAGCGAAGAAGCGTGCCAGTCCTATCTTGAACGGCTGCGCTGGCCCAATGGGTTCGCCTGCCCTTCGTGCGGAAACCGAGAGTCACCATACCGAGCGAGCCGACTGCGATTGATGTGCCGCCAGTGCGGCCACCAAGCATCCATTACGGCTGGAACGATCTTCGACAAGACGCGAACACCGCTGTGTGTCTGGTTTGCTGCAGCCTGGTATTTGACCAATCAGAAACAAGGGGTAAGCGCGTTAGGGTTGCAGCGCGTCCTCGGATTGGGCAGCTACCAAACCGCTTGGACGATGCTTCATCGCCTTCGTCGCGCCATGGTTCGTCCTGACCGGGATAAGCTGAGCGGACATGTCGAGGTCGATGAAACCTACCTCGACATCACGGACCGCCAGAGCGTAACCAATTCATCAAAAAGGAAAAGCAATACCGCCAAGCTGCTGATCGTCATCGCGGTCGAACGCCTTGATCCGAAGGGATTCGGTCGCATTCGCTTGCGCCAGATCCCCAAAGAAGCCGAAGCGCACATTCTTCCGTTCATCCAAGAGTCCGTCGAACCAGGCAGCAAAATCTCGACCGACGGTTCGGCCGCTTATCGCTCTCTTGCCATTGCCGGGTATGATCACCAGCCGCATGTGATGCTCGGTTCTGAGACTCCTGCACATGTTTCGTTGGCAGGTGTCCATCGGGTTGCGTCACTTATCAAGCGATGGATGATGGGAACCCACCATGGGGCCATTCAGCCCAATCAGATCGGTTCCTATCTGGATGAATTCGTCTTCCGGTTCAACCGCCGAACGTCTCGTTCGCGCGGCATGCTCTTCTACCGATTGATGCAGCAGGCTGTCGTCACAGATCCGATTACCTACCGCGACGTCGTAGCCCTAAAACCCCGAAAATCCGCCTAGCTGGAGCTAAGTGGATACCCCTTATTTTTATACAGTTTTCGGGCGTAGTGCAAGCGTTTCTATTTGTTTGGACGACGAACTAAATATGGGTCATAAATTCAAATGCGCGCCCATTAATGATGCGTTATGATGGCTGTTCTTAGTCAGCAAATCGAATCAACTCATTGATTTATAATATTGGCTCGAATCTGGTGCGGATCTTGCTCAACTCTGCGCCATATTCGTTCGCGCGAGGCTAGAGCAATGGAAGCATTCCAATCCGGTGGTGACGTACTGTTCGTGTTGATGGGCGCCGTGATGGTCTTGGCCATGCACGCCGGTTTCGCTTTTCTGGAAGTGGGTACGGTGCGCAAGAAGAACCAAGTCAATGCGCTGGTGAAGATCATTGCGGATTTCGCCATGTCCACGATTTTCTATTTTTTCATCGGCTATGCGGTGGCCTATGGCACGTCGTTCTTGAGCGGCGCGCCCACTTTGGTGGAGAAGAGCGGCTACGAGTTGGTGAAGTTTTTCTTTCTGCTGACTTTTGCCGCCGCCATCCCCGCCATCATATCCGGTGGCATCGCCGAACGCGCCAGATTCTATCCGCAGCTGGCCGCCACGGCGGCACTGGTGGGTGTGATTTATCCCTTCTTCGAAGGCATCACCTGGAACGGCAATTTGGGTATACAGGCGTGGTTGGAAGCCCAATTTGGTGCCGGCTTCCATGACTTCGCCGGGTCGGTGGTGGTGCATGCCATGGGGGGGTGGTTGGCGCTGGTGGCGGTGTTGCTGCTCGGCGCGCGCCACGGCCGCTATGGCAAGGACGGGACGATGTCCGCTCATCCGCCTTCAAGCATACCGTTTTTGGCCTTGGGCGCCTGGATACTCACGGTGGGTTGGTTCGGCTTCAACGTCATGTCGGCGCAAAGCGTTGAGGCGGTCAATGGGTTGGTGGCGCTCAATTCGCTGATGGCCATGGTGGGCGGCGTGTTGGCGGCATTGTTCGTCGGGCGTAACGACCCGGGCTTCGTCCACAACGGTCCCTTGGCCGGCTTGGTGGCGATCTGCGCCGGGTCGGATTTGATGCACCCGGTGGGCGCGCTGGTGACCGGCGCCGTGGCCGGCGCCTTGTTCGTGTGGACCTTCACCTTGACGCAGAACAAATGGAAGATCGACGACGTGCTGGGTGTGTGGCCGCTGCACGGTTTGTGCGGCGTGTGGGGCGGTATCGCAGCCGGCATCTTCGGCATGGAAGCACTGGGCGGCATGGGTGGCGTTAGCCTAGCGGCGCAAGTCGTCGGCACGTTGTTGGGTGTGGTGGTAGCGCTGATCGGCGGCGGCGTGGTGTACGGTGCCCTGAAAATGACGGTCGGCTTGCGCCTTAGTCAGGAAGAAGAATATCTAGGCGCCGATCTCAGCATCCACAAGATCGGCGCCGAGCCGCCGAGTAGCATGCGGGATTGAGTCAGGGACAATTACACGAGCGGCCCTGGTCTATGCTGAGATGACGTTGTACCTGTGGCGCTTCCATCTGCGTCGCCGGATGTGGCGATGGGGCGGCCGCTTCAGCAGCAGGGGGGAAGGCATTGGGCGCGCGCATTCTGGTGCCGAAGTCGCGGGTCTCCAAAGAACATCGGTTGCGGTAGCCGGATTGAGGCCGTCGTTATGAATGGGTACCCGTTGGGTCGGGTGGGACGCCCACCTGACCTGGATCCGTTGCAATATGTTTTGACCTGCGTCCCGTATGTGAAGACCCCGGTGGTCTGCGTGGTGCAATCGGCGCTGGGATTAGCGCCCCCTGCTCCCCTGCCGCAGCGCGCCATCTATGTCTAGTGGTGAGGGAGTGAATGGGTGGGCATTGAGTGGCAAGGATAGGCTGTACATGCTGTGATGCGCGAGCCGGGCAAGAGTACCCGAGACGCACTGGAGCAGTCCTTGGTGGGATTCGAAGGAATCACCTAACCTGACAATCTCATTAGCGTCTTTAGCTCCCCCGGAGACGGTCAAGGTTCCGAGTCGGCGTACGGGTGGGCAACTGGGACGTCGTCGCCGGTCACAGTGACGATCGGGTGATTTTGCGTGGACGATAGGCTGCCCTGCGACGGCGATCATCCCCTCGGGCAGACGCTAAGATGGGTGTTCAAAGATCAATATCGCCCCGGGCTGGTATGGGAGTCTGTCGATTTCTCCGTCTCGCCCGTGGCGCGCCAGGTGACAACCAAGGCGGACGGCATGCCTATTCAGTAAGGTGCGGATTCCGGGTGGGCGTGTCGTCGGGACGTCATGCGCCTTCATTCTCGGTGCGCGATCGCGGTCGGCATGGAAATCGCGGACCATTCGTAGTAACGTATCGGCCCATTTTCCGGGCTTAAGGTACATGGCCAAGACGCTTTATATTAAAACTTTCGGTTGCCAGATGAACGAGTACGACTCCGCTAAGATGACGGACGTGCTAGCGGCATCGCACGGCCTGACGGCGGCGACCGGCCCCGAAGAGGCCGACGTGCTCTTGCTCAACACTTGCTCGGTGCGCGAGAAGGCCGAGGAGAAGGTCTTCTCGCTGCTGGGCATGTGGAAGGAATTGAAAGCGCAGCGGCCTGGGGTGGTGATCGGCGTGGGCGGCTGCGTGGCCAGTCAGGAAGGCGACAACATCCGCCGCCGTGCGCCCTATGTGGACATTGTGTTTGGCCCGCAGACCCTGCACCGCCTGCCACAGATGCTGGATCAGGTGGAAAAGGATCGCCGTCCGGCGGTGGACATTAGTTTCCCCGAAATCGAGAAATTCGACCACCTACCCGCGCCACGCGCCCAAGGGGCGACCGCCTATGTCTCAGTGATGGAGGGTTGCAGCAAGTACTGCACGTTTTGCGTGGTGCCCTACACCCGCGGCGAGGAAGTGAGCCGGCCGTTTGATGATGTCATCGCCGAAATCGCCCAGCTCGCCGCCAAGGGCGTGCGCGAGGTGACCTTGCTGGGGCAGAACGTTAACGCTTATCGCGGACTGATGCACGATGGCACGGACGCGGATTTGGCGCTGCTGATCACCTATATCGCCGAGATCGACGCCATCGAGCGTATCCGCTACACCACCTCGCACCCGGTGGAGTTCTCCGAGCGCCTGATCCAGGTCTATGCCGAAGTGCCTAAGCTGGTAAGCCATTTACACTTGCCGGTGCAGAGCGGCTCGGACCGGATCCTGGTGGCGATGAAGCGCGGCCATACCGCTTTGGAATATAAGGCTAAAATCCGCAAATTGCGCGCCGTGCGACCGGACCTCAGCTTGTCGTCCGATTTCATCATCGGTTTTCCCGGCGAAACCGAGGCGGACTTTGAGGCGACCATGCAGTTGATCGAAAGCGTTGGCTTCGATAATTCCTTCAGCTTCATTTATAGTCCCCGTCCCGGCACGCCGGCGTCCAATTACCCCGACGACGTGCCCATGGAGGTCAAAAAACACCGCCTCGCCATTCTCCAGCGGCGCATACGCGAAACGGCCGAGGCCATCAGCCGGGCCATGGTGGGCACGGTGCAGCGGATATTGGTCGAAGGGCCGTCACGCAAGAATCTGGCGCACATGTCCGGCCGTACCGAGAATAATCGGGTGGTCAATTTCGCCGGCGATGCGGCCCTGATCGGTCGCTTCGTCGAGGTGCGCATCAGCGAGGCGTTGCCCAATTCACTGCGTGGTGAGCTGATTTCCCCCACCGTCACCGCTACCGCGGCGCCGCGCCCAGCCGTCGCATGGTGATGGCGCTGGGGGATAGACCGGATTGCGCCGCCGGCGCTTTTTGACTATCGTATGTTTAAGTCCCTATTTCCCATCTGTATTTGAATACACAAACTGATTCCTGCGACGTCGTACTCGAGCCCGCCGATAACGAGCGGCTCGCCAACCTCTGTGGCCAATTCGATGAGCACCTGCGGCAAGTGGAAGGGCGCCTGGGCGTGGAGGTCTCCAACCGCGGTAACCGTTTTCGGGTTATCGGCGATGCGCAACCCGTGCGCATGGCCGGCCAATTGCTGCGTGATTTGTATAGCGAGACGGCCTCGGAGCGCTTGACGCCGGCGCGGGTGCATCTGTTTCTGCAACAAGCCGGCGCCGATGCCGTGATCGAACCCACCGACACGTCCATCCAGCCGGTCAGCATCCAAACGCGGCGCGGGCGGGTGCAGGGGCGGGGGGTCAACCAGCAGCGCTATCTACACAACATCATGACTCACGACATCAATTTCGGCGTCGGTCCCGCCGGCACTGGCAAAACCTATCTGGCCGTGGCTTGCGCGGTCGAGGCCTTGGAGAAGGAGCAGGTCAGTCGCTTGGTGTTGACCCGGCCGGCGGTCGAGGCCGGTGAGCGGCTGGGTTTTCTGCCCGGTGACTTGGTGCAGAAGATCGATCCTTATTTGCGCCCGCTCTATGACGCGCTGTGGGAGATGCTGGGGTTCGAGAAAGTAGCCAAGCTGGTGGAGCGTAACGTGATCGAAATCGCCCCCTTGGCCTATATGCGCGGCCGCACCTTGAATGACGCCTATATCATTCTCGACGAAGCACAGAACACCACCGTAGAACAAATGAAAATGTTTCTCACCCGCATCGGCTTCGGATCCAAGGCGGTGATTACCGGCGACGTTACCCAAGTGGATTTGCCGCGCGAGCGCTTGTCCGGATTGCGTCATGTGGTGGAGGTGCTCAAGGACGTCGAAGGCATCAGCTTTGCCTTCTTCAAGGCCAAGGACGTGGTGCGTCACCCTATGGTGCAACGTATCGTCACGGCTTACGAGTCCTTCGAGAACGAGGGCGACCAGCCACAAAAGAGGCGCCGTTCGTGAGTATCGTCGTGGACGTGCAATACGCCCTCGAGGAATCGGGCGAGGATCACAGTCGCGTGCCGCGCCCGGCGATGTTTCGTCGCTGGGCGCGGGCGGTGCTCAAGGGAAGGCGCCCAGAGGCCGAATTGAGTATTCGAATCGTTGCTGCCGCCGAGGGCGCCGAACTCAATCAGACCTATCGTCACAAGACCGGCCCCACCAATGTGCTGTCATTCCCCTGCGAGTCTCCGCCCGGATTGGACTTGCCCCTGTTGGGCGATTTGGTGATCTGCGCGCCGGTGGTGGCGCGCGAGGCGCGCGAGCAGGCCAAGAGTGTCGAGGCGCATTGGGCGCACATGACCGTGCACGGTATGCTGCATCTGCTGGGTTATGATCACGAGCTGCCCCAGGAAGCCGAGGCGATGGAAAAGCTGGAAACACTCATCCTCGCCGAGTTGGGGTTTCCCGACCCCTATGTCGCCGGTTTCGCCCTCGAAGGCGCGCCGTATTGACCCGGGCCCGAGGGTGGTTACATTAAGCAGCCTCTGATTTATTTTGAGGTTCCGTGTGGTGCAGGGATGCATCACCCTTTTCCAGTCACGAAAGCGACTGGAAAGAATGGAGAACAACGAAGATCACATTTTTCGTTTTTCTTTTCTGAACAGTCCATGGACAAATTTTTCAGAGTTTCCATAATATTGTCATTGCGTTAATACAGGAGAGTCATGAACGTAGAGCGAACGAGCAACGACCCGGCCCCGCGGTCCTGGTTTGAGCGTCTCAGCCTAGCGCTGTTGGGCGAGCCGAAGGACCGCGAGCAATTGATCGAATTGCTGCGCGACGCGCAGCAGCGTGAATTGCTCGATGCCGATGCCTTGGCGATGATCGAGGGCGTACTGCAGGTTGCTAATATGCAAGTGCGCGACATCATGGTGCCACGTGCGCAGATGGCAGTGGTGGAGCGCGACGCGACTCTGGAGGAGATCCTGCCGATCGTCATCGAATCCGCGCACTCGCGCTTTCCCGTCATCGGCGATACCCGCGATGAAGTGGTGGGCATCCTGTTGGCCAAGGATTTGTTGAGCTACTTTGGCCCCGAGCAGGCCGGCAAATTCAATGTGCGCAACATACTGCGTCCGGCGGTGTTCATCCCTGAGAGCAAACGCCTCAATATGTTGCTCAAAGAATTTCGCGCCAGCCGCAATCACATGGCGATCGTGGTCGATGAATTTGGCGGTGTGGCCGGCTTGGTGACCATCGAGGATGTGTTGGAACAGATCGTGGGTGAAATTATCGATGAGCACGATATCGAGGAGGACGCCTACATCAAGAAGCACAAGGATAGTGTTTACGCGGTCAAGGCGCTGACGCCCATCGATGAGTTCAACGAATATTTCAAGGCTGAGTTCAGCGATGAAGAGTTCGATACCATCGGCGGCTTGGTGATGCACAGCTTCGGCCGACTCCCCAAACGCGGCGAGAGCATCTCCATCGACCGCTTTCGTTTCAAAGTGCTCAATGCAGACAGCCGTCGGATTCATCTGCTGCAGGTGATGCCGCACGCCCACAATGGCGATCCAGAACACGTCGCCGTGCCGAGTCAATAACACCAACTACTATCAGCCTCGGGTCTGCATTGTGACTGAACTCTACTCGGAGCCGGACGTCGCCGCGCGATCACAGCGCATCACCCGCGGCTGGCGTGGCGACGTCTTGGCCTTGTTCGCCGGCGCGCTGTTGCCGCTGGCCTATGCACCCTTTAATTTTTTTCCGCTGGCGGTTTTAGCGCCGGCGGCGCTGTTCTATGTGTGGTTGCAGAGCACGCCCCGAGGCGCGGCGCGGCGCGGTCTCTTGTTCGGTATAGGCCTGTTCGGCATTGGCGTGAGCTGGGTGTTCGTGAGCATGTACGGTCCCGGCGGCGTGGGTTTGGGTTTGTCGATCTTTCTCACCGTGTTGATGGTGCTGGTGCTGGCCTTGTTTCCCGCGTTGCTGGGCTATCTCGTCAGGCGTTATTTCACGCGCGCCGGCGCACGCTGGCAGTTGCTGGTGATTTTCCCGGCCGCTTGGGTGGTGTGCGAATGGGTGCGCGGCTGGTTTTTGACCGGCTTTCCCTGGTTGCTGTTGGGCTATAGTCAAATCGACGCGCCACTCGCCGGCATCGCGCCACTCGCCGGCGTGTATGGCGTGTCGCTGCTGGTGGCGCTGAGTGCGGGCGGCTTGGTGATGGTGTTACGTGCGCCGCGTGGGGCGGAACGCGCCGTATATTTCATTGCTCTCACGGCGCTGTGGCTGGGCGCCGGCGCGTTCAAGAGCCGGCCGTGGACCCAGCCGGTGGATGGCCCCCTGCGAGTGACTTTATTGCAGGGCAATATTCCGCAGGATTTGAAGTGGGTGTGGGACTTGCGTGGTCCCACCATAGATTTGTACAGCGGGCTAACGCGCGAACATTGGGACAGTGAATTGATTGTCTGGCCGGAGACGGCACTGCCGGATTTCTTCCACAATGCCGAACCCTTCCTCGACGGTTTGGCAGCAGAGGCGCGTGAGCATGGTGCGGATCTGCTGTTAGGCGTTCTCTATCAAGACCCGGCCACGGAACGCTATTACAACAGCATGGTGAGTGTCGGGGAGGTACAGAATTTCTATCATAAACGCCATCTGGTTCCGTTCACGGAATATCTGCCCATGAAAAAACTCTTGGGTGGCATCATCGACTTCATGCAAGTGCCTATGTCGGATTTCAGCGCCGGTAGCGATCCGCGCCCCTTGCCTGTTGCCGGTCAGAAGGTGGGTATTTCCATCTGCTACGAGGACGCCTTCGGCGAGGAAGTCATCCAGGGCTTGCCGGAAGCCACGCTGTTGGTCAACGTGAGCAACGATGCCTGGTTCGGGGAATCCATTGCGCCGCACCAGCATCTGCAGATCGCGCGCATGCGTGCTTTGGAAACGGGTCGCCCCCTGCTGCGCGCCACCAATACCGGGATCAGCGCCGTCATCGACGCGGGTGGGCGCGTGCAGGCGATAGCGCCGCAGTTCGAGATTTACGCTTTGTCCGCGTCGGTGCAACCCATGCGCGGCGCCACGCCCTATGTGCTGGTCGGCAATACGCCGTTGGTGATTGCACTGTTGCTCATGTTGAGCGCCGGGGCGGTGAACTCGCGGCGAGCGCGGTCAGCGCCGTGAACGGCCGCGTCTGAATACACTGCCGTGGCATTTGGGGCAGGGCGGGATATGGCCGGTGGCGTGAAAGTGCAGCAGCTCGCCGCATTGCACGCATTGCAGCGTACCCAGGGTGGTGATTTCACCGGTGTGATATTGCGAGGCGCGTTGCGCGCGCTCGGCCAGTTGTAGGAAAGCCAGTTTGGTCTGGTCCGCTGCTTGCGCGAACATGTCCCATAGCCGGTCTTCGATGAGTTCCAAATCGAATTGCAACCATTGCTTGAGTTCCTCGCCGCTGTCGGCCAGGTATTCGCCGGCGTCTTCCAAATCGCGGCGCAGGTAGTCGCCGATCTTTTCCGCTTCTTCGCGGGTCAGTTCACCCAGCTCCACGGCTTTTTCCTTCGCTCGCTCTATGCCCTCGTCCACGGTGGCGACGGTTTGTTTATCGACGATGTCCAGCGCGGCTTTTACCCGCTCCATCATGGTGTTGTAGGCATGGACCAGTTTTTCGCCGTGGGGGTGATCGGTTTGATGGGTCATGGCGCGTGTCCTCTTTGCAATGGCAATGGAATAAGGCTAGTTTGACCCAAGCGGGGTGGAGAGAAAAGCATGAGACGCAGAGTAGGCTATAGTTGGTGGTAGTGGCCACCGGTGGTGGCTCAGCTTGCCAAGGAGGGCAGTGAATGTCCGCCTATCCCGTTACCCTGGATGAGCTGCATAACGCCGTGCAGCGGCGCGAGCTTGAATTCTATTTCCAGCCCAAAGTGTCCTTTCTCACCGGTGAGGTGAGCGGGGCCGAGGCCTTGTTGCGATGGCGGCGCGACAATGGGGCCTTGCTTGAGCCTGATAGCTTCATTCCGTTGGCCGAGGCCAGCGGCTATATCACCACCATCACGGCGGAAATGTTCCCGCGCCTGCTCTTTGACATGGATCATATCGCCGCCGAGTCGGGTGATCCCCTGCATATGGCCTTCAATATTTCGGCGCAAGACTTGCTTGGCCAGCGCTTCACTGGACTGGTGGACGAGGCGGTGGGGCGGCGGCGTGTGAACGGCGAACGTCTGGAGTTGGAAATCACCGAAGCCAGCGTCTTGGCCCATGAGGAGGCCATCGAGCATAATCTCTGCGCGTTGGTCGACAGCGGCATACCGCTGTCCATGGACGACTACGGCACCGGTTATTCGTCGCTGGAGACGCTCGAGCACTTGCCCTTCTCGACGCTCAAGGTGGACCAAGGGTTCGTGACGCGCATGTTCGAATCCAGCAAGAGTGCGACTTTGGTCAAGGCCACCGTGGCGATGGCGCAAATGTTGGGGCTCAAGACCGTTATCGAAGGCATCGAGACCCATGGCGCCTATGCCGCCTTGCTGCATAGCGGCGGCATGGAGGGCCAGGGCTATTGGCTCAGCAAGCCTTTGCCGCGCGAGGACTTCGTCACCCTGTTGCAGAACCGCCGGCAGTGGCCAGCCTCCTCCGTGGGTTTGTTGCGTATGGCCCAGCTTGGGCATGTGTGGCAGCACAAGATGCTGATGGATATGGCTTATGCCTATCTGGGCGATGAGTCCGTGGGTGCCGAGGTATTGCACGCCATGCACATGGACGTCAGCGAATGTGTGCTGGGCCAGTGGTATTACGGCATCGGTCAGCGCTTCGCCGGTTACCCCGATTTTGTTAACTTGGAAAAGCCGCATCGCCTCATGCACCTGGTCTGTCGGCTGTTATGCGACAGTCTCAGTGCCGGTGCCGACCGGGGCGCCGTGGCGGACGTGCTGAGCGAGCTGACGCGCAACGCCACCGAAGTGTTCGCCAGCTTGGAGCGCTTGGAAACTCAAGCCCTGCTCGAGGACCTACATTAGATGCTGTGCCGCGTGCCGTAGCGGGTCTGGTTGTTTCCGCGGCGAGCGCGCTACGGTATCCTTCGCAGTTCCGCAAATCCGTGTAGCAGGACAGTCGATGGACGAGTTTTACGATCCCCGCCAGGTCGAAGAGGGCGCACAGCGCTATTGGGAGCAGCAGCAGAGTTTCAAGGCGGTGGAAGACCCCGGTCGGGAGAAATTCTACTGCCTGGCCATGTTTCCTTATCCCAGCGGCCGCCTGCACATGGGCCATGTGCGCAATTACACTATCGGCGACGTCATTGCCCGTTATCAGCGTATGTTGGGCAAGAACGTGTTGCAGCCCATGGGTTGGGATGCCTTCGGCCTGCCCGCCGAGAATGCCGCGCTACAAAATAAAGTGGCGCCGGGTAAATGGACGCGCGAGAACATCGCCTATATGCGCAATCAGCTCAAACGCCTGGGTCTGGGCTATGACTGGGAGCGTGAACTCGCCACCTGCGACCCCGCTTATTACCGCTGGGAGCAATGGCTGTTCCTCAAGCTTCATGAAAAAGGCCTGGTCTACAAAAAGACCGCACCGGTCAACTGGTGCCCCAACGACCAGACCGTGCTGGCCAATGAGCAGGTGATAGAAGGCTGCTGTTGGCGTTGTGACACGCCGGTGGAACGCAAGGAGATTCCCCAGTACTTCATGAAGATCACCGCTTATGCCGAGGAGCTGCTGGCCGACCTGGATAAACTCGACGGTTGGCCCGAACAAGTGCGCACCATGCAGCGCAACTGGATCGGCCGTTCCGAGGGCGTGGAGCTGCAATTCACCCTGGCCGGCAGCGGCGAGGCGCTCAAGGTCTACACCACCCGCCCGGACACCCTCATGGGCGTGACCTATGTCGCGGTAGCCCCCGAACATCCGTTGGCCTTGCGTGCGGCGGAGACGAATCCCGCGCTGGCCGAATTCATCGCCGAATGCCGCCGTTTGGGTACCGCCGAGGCCACGCTGGAGACCATGGAGAAGCAAGGCATCGCCACCGGCCTGCAGGCCGTGCATCCCATCGGCGGCGAGCCGGTGCCGGTCTACGTCGCCAACTTCGTGCTCATGGGCTACGGCGAAGGCGCGGTGATGGCGGTGCCGGCGCATGATCAGCGCGATTGGGAGTTCGCCCACAAGTACCAACTGCCTATCAAACAAGTCATCGCCCCCGCTGATGGCGGCGCTGTGGATTTGAGCGCCGCCGCCTATGTGGACAAGGGGATGCTCATCGATTCGGGCCCATTCAGCGGCTTGAGCTCAGAACAAGCTTTCGACGCCATTGCCGACCATTTGCAGGCGCAAGCCCGGGGTCAGAAACGCGTCAACTTCCGTTTGCGCGACTGGGGCGTGTCACGCCAGCGCTATTGGGGCGCGCCGATTCCCATGATCAATTGCGCCCATTGCGGCACGCTGCCGGTGCCCGAGGATCAGCTGCCGGTGGTGTTGCCGGAGGACGTGCAGTTCGAGGGCGTGGGTTCGCCGATTAAAAAAATGCCGTCGTTTTATGAAACGAGCTGCCCGAAGTGCGGCGGCGCGGCGCAGCGCGAGACCGACACCTTCGACACGTTCATGGAGTCGAGCTGGTATTACGCGCGCTTCGCCTGCCCCGACAATGACGCGGCCATGCTCGACGAGCGCGCCCGCTATTGGTTGCCGGTGGATCAGTACATCGGCGGCATCGAGCATGCCATCCTGCATCTGTTGTATGCGCGCTTCTATCACAAGCTGATGCGTGACGTCGGGATCGTCCCTGGCGACGAACCCTTCACCAAGCTGCTAACCCAGGGTATGGTGGTGGCGCCGGCCTTCTTTCGTGTCGATGGCGAGGGCAAGAAGAAGTACTACAATCCCGCCGAAGTGAACGTGCAGAGCGACGAGCGCGGGCGTCCCATGGCGGTGACGCTCCAGGCCGACGGCCAGCCTGTCGTATTGGGCGCCACGGAGAAGATGGCCAAGTCGAAGAACAACGGCGTCGACCCACAGGCGCTGATCGATCAGTACGGCGCTGACACCGCGCGCCTGTTCATGATGTTCGCGGCGCCGCCGGATATGTCCTTGGAGTGGTCGGACAGCGGCGTGGAGGGCGCGCAACGTTTCCTCAAACGGTTATGGAAGTTGGTGCATCAACACCTGAGTCGCGGACCCGCACCGGAATTGGACGTCAACGCGCTCAACGCCGGGCAAAGACACCTGCGCGGCCAGCTCCATCAAACCATCGCAAAAGTTAGCGACGATGTGGGTCGCCGCACGACTTTCAACACCGCCATCGCCGCCAACATGGAGCTTATCAACGCGCTGTACAAGTTCGACGACGACAGTCCGCCAGGCCGCGCCCTGATGCAGGAGGCGCTGGAGGCGGTGGTGCGCATGCTCGCACCTATCGCGCCGCATATCTGCCACAGTTTGTGGCAGGCGCTGGGTCACCACCGCGCCGTGCTCGACGAACGTTGGCCGCAAGTGGACGACAGCGCGCTGGTCAAGGACAGCATCGAGCTGGTGGTGCAAGTGAATGGCAAACTGCGCGGCCGTATCAGCGTGCCCGCCGAGGCGGGCAAAGAAGCCCTGGAACAGGCTGCGCTGGCCGATGAGAACGTCAGCCGCCATGTTGAAGGGCAAACCATCCGCAAGATCGTGGTGGTGCCGGGACGCTTGGTGAATATCGTGGTGGGCTGATCGTGGTACCCCGTGCATGAGATTTCGAGGGCCGTGCTATCCCAGCGTCCTCATTGCGCCCACATTCGTTAGCCGGTATGGGTATCACTGTACCGTTCAAGCAATCTTGTCCCCTCTCCCGCAGGCGGGAGAGGGCTAGGGTGAGGGAAATGAAACTGTGCGGTGCACTCGAAATGTGGCGATCCGTCTTTACGCCCTCACCCCCACCCCGCTCGCGGGAGAGGGGGAAGTACAGCCGCGCAGAGTCCGATGAATCGTCGTATCCGGTTGCCGCGCAGTCCGCGCAGCCTGCCGCTGGGAGGACCATAGCAGTTTGCTTCAAAGATAAGACTAGTGGGAGTGGAGTACTGTTGCGTGGTCATCGCTACCTTGGATATTTGATGGTGTGCGCCACGCTGGTCTTGTCCGCCTGCGGTTTCCATCTGCGCGGCAGCGATGTCACGCAGGTGATGTTGCCGCCCACTTATCTCGCCGCGGAGGCCGGTTCGCTGCGGCAAGCGATCCAGCGCGCGCTCACGAAGGGCGGTACCACCTTGGTGGGCGAAACCGCGCAGGCGCAGCGCGTGGTGCGCTTGTTGGGAGAGCGTGTGGATCGGCGCGTGTTGTCGGTGGGTGCCGCCGGCACGGTGGAGGAATATGAACTGCATTACGCTGTTACTTACGCCGTGGACGGTGTCAAAGGCGCCCCGCTCATCGCCCCCGAAACGCTGACACAAGTGCGCAGCTACGCCTTTTCCGAAACCGAGGTGCTGGGCAAGGATGTCGAGCAGGAAACCTTGGTCCAGGATATGCGTCGTGATGCCGTTGGGCAAATCCTGCGGCGCCTACAGAACTTGTCCTCCACCGTGGAGCCTCTCGCGCCATGAAGCTGTCCGCCGAGCAACTCGCCCGCCACTTACCCAAGCAGCTGGCGCCCATCTATTGGGTGTCCGGCGACGAGCCACTGCAAGTGATGGAAGCCTGCGACGCAATCCGCGCCCGCGCCCGTGATTCCGGGTGCAACGAACGGCTGGTATTCAATGTGGAGACGGGCTTCGATTGGGGCACGTTGAGCGCGGCGCGCGACACCCTGTCGCTGTTCGCCGAACAGCGCTTGCTCGAAGTGCGCCTGCCCAGCGCTAAGCCCGGCGAGCAGGGTGCCAAGGCGCTCGTCGAGTATGCGGCGCGGCCGCCTGCGGATGATGTGTTGCTTGTCAGTAGCGGCAAACTGGATAAAGCCACGCAACGCACGAAATGGTTCGCCGCTGTCGAGCGGGCCGGCGTGATGGTGCAAGTTTGGCCGCTGGAGCCGGCACGCTTGCCGGCCTGGATTGCGGCGCGTTTGCGGGCCCAAGGTTTGCAGCCGGACCAGGAGGCGGCGCAGTTGTTGGCGGAACGGGTGGAGGGCAATTTGCTGGCCGCCGTGCAGGAGATTGAGAAATTGGTGTTGTTGCATGAGCCGGGGCCGTTGGACGCCGCGGCCGTGGCTGCGGCCGTGGCGGACAGCGCCCGTTACAGCGTCTACGATTTG
This sequence comes from uncultured Chromatiaceae bacterium, assembly GCA_945787555.1. Lineage (GTDB taxonomy): Bacteria > Pseudomonadota > Gammaproteobacteria > DRLM01 > DRLM01 > CALZJG01. Next base: position 27,023 of record CALZJG010000135.1, read on the forward strand.
GCCGACCGCGCCCTGGCAGGCGAGGCCGCGGCGGTGGCGCGTATCCTCAACGGTTTGCGAGGCGAAGGTGCGGAATTGACCCTGTTGCTGTGGGCGCTGACGCGTGAAATCCGCGCCTTGGCGCAGATGGCCGCGGCGGTGCGCAGCGGTACGTCACAGGAGCGCGTGTTCGCTGCTCATCGCGTCTGGGACAAGCGCAAACCCTTGGTCAAGGCCGCCTTGCAGCGCCATCGCCCGGCGGCCTGGCAGGGGCTGTTGCGCCGCGCCGGGCAGGTAGATCGTCTCATCAAAGGGCAGCGTCCGGGCAATGCCTGGGACGAATTGTTACAATTGGCGCTGGCCTTGGCGGGGGTGGCCGTGCTGCCCGCCGCGATGACTGTGTAACCACAGAGTCTGCACAGAAAAACTTGGCAATCTGTAGGTGGAGGGAGCGACATCACGCCGACCTGACATTAGGTGGATATTTGCCTTAGTCTCCCAGTCTTCGGTGGTAGATAATCGAGATTTCAGTATGACGGACATACAGAAGTACATGCATGACGTGGGCCGCCGCGCCCGGGCGGCGTCACGCCAACTGGGGACAGCGGCGACGGCGGTTAAGAACGTGGCCTTGCTGGCCATGGCCGAGTCCGTCGAGGCCCAGGCAGCCGCGCTGTTGGCCGCCAACCGTCAAGATATGGAGGCCGGCGCCCAGGCGGGGCTGGACGAGGCGCTGCTGGATCGCTTGGCGCTTAACCCCGAGCGCGTCGCGGCGATGGCGGAAGGCCTGCGCCAAATCGCCGCCTTGCCCGATCCAGTCGGCACTATCACCGATCTTAACTATCGCCCTTCCGGCATCCAAGTGGGCAAGATGCGCGTGCCGTTGGGCGTCATCGGCATCATATACGAGGCGCGGCCCAATGTGACGGCCGATGCGGCGGGACTGTGCTTAAAATCAGGCAACGCCACTGTCTTGCGCGGCGGCTCCGAGGCCATCCGCTCCAATCAAGCCATCGCCGGCTGCATCCACGCCGGGCTGGAGCAGGCCGGTTTGCCGCTGGATGCGGTGCAAGTGGTGGAGACCACTGACCGCGCCGCGGTGGGTGAACTGATCCGCATGAAAGACTATGTGGACGTGATCGTGCCACGCGGCGGCAAGGGCTTGATCGAGCGCGTCAGCGCCGAGGCGTTGGTGCCGGTCATCAAGCATTTGCATGGCAATTGCCATGTCTACCTCGACGATAAGGCCGATGCGGAGAAAGCCATCGCCATCGCCTACAACGCCAAGACGCAGCGCTACGGCACCTGCAATACCATGGAAACCTTGCTGGTGGCCGAGGGCATCGCGGCCCAGGTGTTGCCGCGGCTAGGCAAGATGTATGCGGAGCAGGGCGTCGAGCTGCGCGGTTGTGAGCGCGCGCGCGAAATTCTTTCCGGGATTAAGGCCGCCGAGGCGGAGGATTGGCACACGGAATATCTGGCCCCCATCCTGGCCATCCGCGTGGTGGCCGACCTGGATGCCGCCATCGACCACATCAGCCGCTGTGGTTCGCAGCACACTGAGGCTATCGTCACCGAGGACTACACCCGTGCACGGCGTTTTCTGCGCGAAGTGGATTCCAGTTCGGTGATGGTCAATGCCTCGACACGTTTCGCCGACGGCTTCGAGTACGGATTGGGCGCAGAGATCGGCATCAGCACCGACAAGATACATGCCCGCGGTCCGGTAGGATTGGAAGGCTTGACCAGCCAGAAATACATCGTGCTGGGCGACGGCCAGGTCAGGGGGTAGTGTTTGCCTGACAGGCCTGTGACATGTCGAGTGGGAGGAGGAGTGTGCGTCGCTGGACGGCGTGTGGCGACCACGCGCAAGCCGCGTCTATGATCGGCATCCTCGGCGGCACCTTCGACCCGATCCATTTCGGTCACCTGCGTACAGGTATGGACATGGTGCAAGCGTTGGCGTTGCGTGAGCTGCGTTTGTTGCCGTGCGGCACACCGCCGCATCGCGCGCCCCCCGTGGCCAGCGGCGCGCAACGCTTGGCGATGGTCCGTCTCGCCGTGGCGGATGAGCCCGGCTGGGTGGTAGACACGCGCGAGCTGGAACGGCCGGGACCGTCGTACATGGTGGACACGCTGCGTTCGCTGCGCGCGGAAGTGGGCGCCACACCGCTGGCCTTGATCGTCGGCACCGATGCTTTTCTCGGTTTACCCACTTGGCACCGCTGGCTGCAATTGGGCGAATTGGCGCATATCGTGGTGGCGCATCGACCTGGTTGGGTGCCGGAACCGCGCGCCGCCTTGGCTGAGTGGTTGGAACCGCGAGTCGTCGCCGATACTGCCGCCTTGCATGCCGCCGCGGCCGGCCGTGTGTGGTTCCAGGAGGTTACGCAGCTCGACATTGCTGCCTCGCGTATTCGCGCCTTGGTCGCCGCCGAGCGCAGTGCGCGCTATTTGCTGCCCGACGCGGTGGTGGATTATCTGCGCGCCGAAAACTTATATCGAACCTGAATCAATCTCAAATGGTTAGTTATGATGGAATGTGAAAAATTAGCAGACTTGGTGGTCGCCGCGCTGGAGGATCTCAAGGCCCAAGACGTGAAGGTGTTGGACGTGCGACGTATGACCAGCGTTACCGATACGATGATCATCGCCAGCGGTACTTCCAGTCGTCACGTCAAAGCCATCGCCGACAACGTCATCGACAAAGCCAAGGCGGCCGGTTGCCGCCCGCTCAGTGTCGAGGGCGAACGCGAGGCGGAGTGGATTTTGGTGGATTTGTCCGACGCCGTGGTGCATGTGATGTTGCCGCGCACGCGCGAGTTCTATCAGCTCGAGAAGCTGTGGAGTATGGAAGAGGCCGCCGCCGAGCCGACGCGGCGTTGAGTAAGAGCGGGGCCTCGGCATGCGCATCCATCTCATCGCCGTCGGTCAACGCATGCCGGAGTGGGTGGGCACCGGTTATCATGATTTCGCCACCCGCTTGCCGCCCGAATGTCGTTTGGAGTTGGTGGAAATCGCCGCCGGTAAACGCGGAAAGAACGCCGATGTGGCGCGCATCACCCGTGACGAGGGCGAGCGTATGTTAGCGGCCGTCCCCAAGGACGCCCGCGTCATCGCCTTGGATGTCGGCGGTAGGGCGAGTTCCACGGAGCAGTTGGCCGCGGAGCTGCAGACCTGGCTGCAGGACGGGCGCGACGTGGCGTTGCTGATCGGCGGTCCCGAGGGCTTGGCGCCGGCCTGCCGCGAGCGCGCCCAACAACGCTGGAGTCTCTCGCCGCTGACTTTGCCGCATATGTTGGTGCGGATCGTGGTCGCCGAAGGGCTCTACCGTGCCTGGAGCGTGCTCCAAGGTCACCCCTATCATCGAGTATGAGCACATGTCCGACGCGCCTCTGGTCTATCTCGCCTCCGCCTCGCCCCGGCGCCGCGAATTGCTGGCGCAGTTGGGTGTCAAACACCACGTGCTTAACATTAATGTGGAAGAGGGCGTACGTCCCGGAGAAGCAGCGGAACTGTATGTGTCGCGCCTGGCGTTGGAAAAGGCGCGTGCCGGACATTTGTTGCGTGGTGAGGCACTACCGGTATTGGGTGCCGACACCGCGGTGGTGATCGACGATCATATTCTCGGCAAGCCCGCCGATCGTGATGCGGGCCTAGCGATGCTGCGTCGCCTGTCGGGCCAGACGCACCATGTGTACACTGGCGTGGCGCTGGTGAGCGGTGAGCGCGAGGCGACGCGGCTCAGCGTGAGCGCGGTGACTTTCCGCTCGCTGAGCGAGGCGGAGTGCGAACGCTACTGGGCCACGGGCGAGCCCGCCGACAAGGCCGGCGCCTACGCCGTGCAAGGCCGCGCGGCGCAGTTCATCGCGCGTGTGGAGGGCAGTTATTCCGGCGTAATGGGCTTGCCGCTGTTCGAGGCGGGGCAATTGCTCAACGAGTTCGGCGTCGAGTTGTTGTGAGGCAGCGTGCTCAGCTTCAATTCAGTTCTAACAAGCATAATTCATATCTGACAGGCAGGCTGGCGCACCCATGAGCGAAGAAATACTCATCAATATCACCCCCCAGGAAACGCGCGTCGCAGTGGTTGAGAACGGTGTGTTGCAGGAGGTTTACATCGAACGTGCGCGGCAGCGCGGTATCGTGGGCAATATCTACAAGGGCCGCGTGAGCCGCGTGTTGCCCGGCATGCAGGCGGCCTTCGTGGACATCGGTTTGGAGCGTGCCGCTTTTTTGCACGCCTCGGACATCATTGGCAATGGCATCGAAGGGGTGGTCTCCGATCAACCCCCCAAACCGCGCAGCACGGCGCTCATCACCGAGTTGCTGCGCGAAGGCCAGGATTTGATGGTGCAAGTCATCAAGGATCCGCTCGGCAGCAAGGGCGCGCGCCTGACCACGCATATCACGATACCGTCGCGTTATCTGGTGCTGATGCCCGCCACACGCAGCGTCGGGGTGTCGCAAAAAATCGAGAGCGAAGAGGAGCGCGCGCGGCTCAAGGCGTTGGTCGCGGAGTTGGCCGGTGAGATGGAGGAAGGTGGTTACATCATCCGCACCGCCGCCGAGGGGGCTGCCGAGGAGGCGTTGCGCGCTGATACGCAATTCCTGCGTCGTTTATGGTTGTCCATCAATGAGCGTGCCCAGGGTGCTTTGCCTGATTCAGTGATCCACGAGGACTTGCCGTTGGTGTTGCGGGCGTTGCGCGATCTGGTGGACGTTGACGTGGAGAAAGTGCGCATCGATTCACGGGAGACTTTTCGCCGTGCGGTGGATTTCACCGCGCAGTTCGTGCCACAAGTGGCGCCGCGCATTGAGTATTACCCCGGCGAGCGGCCGATCTTCGATCTGTACGGCGTCGAGGACGAGATTCAAAAGGCGCTGGAGCGCAAAGTGTTGTTGAAGTCCGGCGGGCATTTGATCATCGATCAGACCGAGGCCATGACCACCATCGATGTCAATACGGGCGCTTATGTGGGGCACCGCAATCTCGAGGAAACCATCTTCAAGACCAATCTCGAGGCGACGCAAGCCCTCGCCCGGCAACTGCGTCTGCGCAACTTGGGCGGCATCATCATTCTCGATTTCATCGACATGGAGGAAGAAGAGCACAAACGTCAGGTGTTAGCTGCGCTGCAGAAGCATTTGGAGCGCGATCGAGCCAAGAGTCACATCAGCGAGGTATCGAGCCTGGGATTGGTGCAGATGACGCGTAAACGCACCCGTGAAAGTTTGGAGCATGTCTTGTGCGCACCCTGCCCGACCTGCACCGGTCGCGGCTCGCTCAAGACGCCCGAGACCGTGTGCTATGAAATTTTCCGTGAGTTGCTGCGGGAGGCGCGGCAATTCGACGTGGAGCAATTCTTGGTGCTGGCTTCCCAGGAAGTGGTGGATCTGTTGCTGGACGAAGAGTCCACCAGCCTCGCCGAATTGGAATCCTTCATCGGCAAGCCTATCAAGCTGCAAGTTGAGGCGCTCTATACCCAAGAGCACTTTGACGTGGTGCTGGTCTAGCCCCGTGCGTGGGGGATGTGGCTCACAGTAAGAGGTCGTGCCTGTCTTGGTGAAAAGATTCCTCCGCGGTTGTTGGCTGGTGTTGGCGCTGTTGGTGATATTTGCCGCGGCGCTGCTCAGCGCCGCGCGTCTGTTGTTGCCCGTGGCGAGCGACTACCGCGAGCAAGTGGCGCAGCGGGTGAGTGCCGCGCTGGGCTTGCCGGTGCAGGTCGAGCATTTAGACGCCGCTTGGCACGGCTGGGGTCCGAGCATCGAGCTGGAAGGCGTCACGGTATTGGAGCCGACCGGCGAGCGCGCGCTGTTGCGCTTCGAGGCGGCGCGCGTTGACATTGATTTGCTGGCCACCTTGATTCACCGTCAATTCGAGCCCGGGCGTCTTACGATGCGCGGCGTGACGGTGTCCCTGGTGCGGCACGCCGACGGACGTGTCGGCTTGGAAGGCATCAGTGGAACGAACGGCGCGGACCAAAGCACGACGGCGCTACGGCAATGGTTGCAGCGTCAACGTCGCTTGGCGTTGGAAGAGGCCACGCTGTTGTGGCGCGATATGCAGAACGCAGGTGAGACGCTGCTGTTCCGCAATGTGCGCTTGCAACTGCACAATCTTGATGACCGGCATCAGGCGGATGGCTACGTCACCTTACCGGAGCAATTAGGGAGTGAGTTGGCGTTCGCGTTGGATGTGCGCGGCGACATATTCGAGCCGGCGCATTGGCGCGGTCAACTGTACGCGCGCGGCGCCGCGGTGGAGCTGGCGCGCTGGACGGCGGGACGCACTTGGAACAAGCTCGCCACGACGCATGGCGGGGCGGATTTCGAGGTGTGGGGCGAGTGGTCCGACGGTGGCCTACAGCGGGTGGCGGGCACAGTGGATGTGCGCGAGCTGCAAGTGGCGGCTGACAGTGGCGAAGGGTCGCGAGACTACGCTATTGATTTGCTGCAAGGTCGTGGCGTGTGGCGACGTCACATCAATGGCTGGAGTCTTGACGCCGAGCAGTTCAGCGTCACGCGCGCGGGACGCTCCTGGCCGCTGTCCAATTGGGGGATGCGGCTGACGCGCGAGGCGAGCGCGTCGCAGAATTATCAAATTCAGTTCGGTTATGACTATCTGCGCCTCGATGACGTAGCGGAAGTCCTGACGCAAAGCGGCATGCTGCCTGAGCAGTGGCGCAAGCCCTGGAAAGCGGCGCAGCCGACCGGGGTGCTGCGCGACGGATATGTGAGAGTGCTGCGACTCGCCGATGCGGCGCCGGCATGGCTATTACACAGCGCCTTCGAAGACGTGACGGCGCAAGCCCAGGGGCGCGTGCCGGGAGCGGCGGGATTGGCGGGGTTGTTCACCGTCGACAACTTGCGCGGCGTGCTCGATCTCGAGGCTGAGCAGTTGAGCCTCGATGCGGCCCATTTATTTCGTGCCGCCTTACCGCTAGACCGGGTGGACGCCTCCTTGGCGTGGCGGCGCGGTGCGGCGGGTGATTGGCGCCTCATGTCCAAGGATCTCACCCTGCGCAACGCCGACATCAAGCTGAGCGCCGACCTGCGCCTGGATCTGCCTGCCGAAGGCGGTGCGCCCTATGTGGATGTGAGCGCCGCCTTCAGTGACGGCAATATACAAAACACCTCGCGCTATCTGCCCGCCAAGGTCATGCCGGCGGGTGCGGTGGCGTGGTTGGACAGAGCGCTAGTCGCCGGGCGCATCACGCAAGGTTCGGCGCAATTCCGTGGCAAGGTATCTGACTTTCCCTTCGATCGTGGCGAGGGGCGTTTCGAAGTGCGCTTTCAGGCTGTCGATGGGGTGCTCAATTATGCTCCGGGTTGGCCGAGCTTGACCCGGCTGACTACCGATGCGGTGTTTCTCAATCGCGGCATGAATATCGACATCACGTCCGGCAAGATCTATTCCACTCAGCTGGAGCAGGCGCGGGTGATGATCGCCGATATCACGGCAAAGCCGGCGCTGGTGACTATCCAAGGCCGGGCGCGGGGCGGCGCGGCCGATGCAGTGCGCTATGTGACCGAGAGCCCGCTCAAGAACAAGTTCGGACGTTATCTCGCGGGTATGGAAGCCAGCGGCACGGTGCTACTCGATCTTGATGTGCGTTTGCCCTTGGGGGCGCCGGCGCAAGTGACGGGCGACTTACGTTTGGAGAACGCGCGGCTGCGGCTCCAGGAGGCTGACCTGGACATGAATCGCGTGCAAGGGACGCTGAGCTTTACTCAAGCGGGGCTGTCCGCGAATGATATCCACGCGCAGCTCTTCGATCAGCCCACCCTCGTGGACATCCACACCGAAACGCGTGACGGCGCCAGAGTCACTCTGTTCGAGGCGCGCGGCGTGGCCGACGCGGCGGTGGTGGCGCAGCGCTATGCGGGGTTCATCGCGCCCTATGTGGCGGGTCCCAGTGCCTGGCGAGGCACCCTGCTCGTGGGCGATGGCCCGGACGGTAATCGTTTGAGTATCGAGGCGCCCCTGGGCGGTGTGGAGTTGAAATTGCCGGCGCCCTTGGCCAAGCCGGCGCAAGAGGCGCGCAACTTGGTCGTGGAGCTGGTCTTGCCGATTACGCCCGCGGAGCCTCTCGATCTGCGATATGGTGATGACGTGGCTGTGACCTTGGCGCTCAAGCGGGGCCCCCGCGGACTCGCCGTGGAACGCGGTGAAGTCCGTTTTGGCGGCGAGCCGGCACTCCTGCCCGAAGCGCCCGGCCTGCGGGTGGCGGGGGTGATGGCGCATTTCGATGAGCCGGCGTGGGCGCCGATATTATGGCCCAGGGGCGGCGACAAAGAATCCGCGCCAGGGGAAGTGAGCGCGCCGCTGGTACGTCAAGTGACGCTGACGCTGGATGAATTGTTGTTACTAGGCCGGGTATTTCCCGCCGTGCAACTTTCCGCCCAACGCGGGCCCCAGGCCTGGAAGGCCGAGGTGAACAGTCCACTGGCGGTCGGTCATGTGACTTTGCCGCACCAGTCGACCCAGCCGCTGACGCTGAATATGGAGCGGTTGGTGTTGGCGCGCAACGATACTCCTGCTGCCGACGGCGAGGCGGAGACGGCGTCGCTGCAGGCCGAGTTGGATCCGCGCGAGTTACCGCCGTTGGAGATTACCAGCACCAGTTTTCGCTACGCCGATTTGGAGTTGGGACGCTTGAATCTCAAGGCGGTGCGCCAAACCGGCGGATTGCGTGTGGAGACGCTAACCACCGAGTCGGCCAGCCACCGCTTGCAGATCGACGGGGCGTGGTTGCGCGGCCCTGAGGGCGTGACCTCCGACTTTGAGGTGAGCTTGCATAGCGAGGATTTTGGCGGCATGCTGGCCGGTCTAGGCTACAGCGACGTAATTCAAGAAGGTAAAGGCGAGGCCTCGATGCGGGCGCGCTGGGCAGGCGGACCGGCGGATTTTTCCTTGGGGCGCTCCACCGGCACTTTGAATTTCACCGTCAAAGACGGGCGTTTGCTGGAAGTGGAGCCCGGCGCGGGACGCTTCCTGGGGCTGGTCAGTTTTCAGGCCTTGCCACGGCGTCTGGCCTTGGATTTCAGCGATTTCTTCCAAAAGGGATTCGGCTTCGATCGCCTGGGCGGCGAGTTCATATTGGAGGCCGGCAATGCCTACACCGACAATCTGCACATGGAAGGCCCGGCCGCGCGTATAGAGGCCAAGGGCCGCGTGGGTCTGCTGGTCGAGGATTACGATCAGCGCGTCACCGTGGTGCCGAATGTGACGGCGGGTTTGCCCTTGGCCGGTGTGCTGGCCGGCGGCGTTGGCGTGGGGGCGGCGGTTTTCGTGGTGGAGAAACTACTCAAGCCGGGGGTCGATGAAATGACGCGTGCTGAATACCATGTCACGGGCTCGTGGCATGCGCCGCAAATCGAGCGTTTGGGTAAGGGGGGTGGCAAGTGAGGACGGCCATGGAACACGGCACCGGTAAGGACGGGTCCCAGATAACAGTGCGGCGTCGGCCGGGGGCCGCAGTGGTGGTGGCAGCGTCTTTGCTGATCATGTCCGCCGCCCAGGCAGCGCCCTCCTGGACTCTGTTGGCCGAAACTTGGGCCATGCCGCGCAGCGGTGCCACTGTTGCGACCATGGCGCCGCTGAGCGAGGCGGTACAGGCCCTGCTCACCGCGGCCGATACCCAATTGGTGCTGCGTCATCCCGCCCGCGAGGAGGGCCTGTTGTGGGCCGAAGAGTTGCGCGGCTGGTTGATCGCGTTGGGCGTACCCTCGGCGCGTTTGGCGCTGGAGGCGGGTGATGCGACGGCGGAGAACCTGCAATTAGTGGTGCGGCGTAATCAAGATGAGCAAGAAACCCAGCGCAAAAAGTGAGGAAAAGTGATGAGCCGGGTAGCAGCAATACAAATGGCCTCAGGCCCCAACGTCAGTGCCAACCTTATCGAGGCGGGCCGCTTGATCGGCATCGCCGCCGAACAACACGGCGCCAAGTTGGTGGTGTTGCCGGAGAATTTCGCCATCATCGGAATGTCCGAGGTGGACAAAGTGAAGATGCGCGAATCAGAAGGCGAAGGCCCGTTACAGGATTTTCTCGCCCATCAAGCTGCGCGCTATGGCGTATGGTTGGTGGGCGGCACGCTGCCATTGGTGGCCGAGCATGACAAGAAAGTGCGTGCGGCGTGCTTGCTGTACAACGATCGTGGCCAGGAAGTTGCCCGCTATGACAAGATGCACTTGTTCGACGTGCATATTCACGAGTCGGGTGAAAATTACAAAGAGTCGTTGACCATCGAGCCCGGTGACCACACCGTGGTGGTGGATACGCCCTTCGGCAGGCTCGGTCTGGCGGTCTGCTACGACTTGCGTTTCCCCGAGCTGTTCCGTGCCCTGCTCGACCAAGGCATGGAAGTGTTGGCAGTGCCTTCGGCCTTTACCGCCATCACCGGCGCCGCGCATTGGGAAACGCTGGTGCGGGCGCGGGCGCTGGAAAATCTTTGCTACGTCATCGCGTCCGCACAAGGCGGTTATCACGCCAACGGTCGCGAAACCCACGGCGACAGCATGATCGTCGATCCTTGGGGCGTGGTCTTGGATCGCCTGCCGCGCGGCTCGGGCGTGGTGAGCGCCGACATCGAGCGTAAACGTTTGGAAGGCATTCGCCGCAACTTCCCCGCGACGCGTCATCGTCGCCTGCATTGCAGCCTCCCTTGAGACTGCTTAATCCTCGCCCGTAGTGGGTTGTGCCCGCCACGGGGCGCGGGTATCGTGTGGCTTAGTCACTCTTCATTATCTTCGGTGTAATCGCCATGACAGCCTCATTGGACTTCGCAAAGAACCTGATCCTCGCTCCCGTTGGCTTGCAGGAAAGCGATTTGGAGCAAGTGCTGGATCAACTGCTGTCCCACACCGTGGACAGCGCCGATCTTTATTTCCAGACCAGCCGCCACGAAGCGTGGGGCCTGGAAGACGGTATCGTCAAGAGCGGCAATCACAGCATCGAGCGCGGTGTGGGCGTGCGCGCGGTGAGCGGCGAGAAAAGCGGTTTCGCCTATTCCGATGAAATCGTCATGCCCGCGCTCAGCAACGCCGCCAGCGCCGCGCGCGCCATCGCCCGCGCCGGCCAAAACGGCCGAGTACAAGCTTGGGCGCGTCGCACCGGTCGTGATCTATATCGTCCCGTCGACCCCATCGATACCCTGCAAGCCGAAGACAAAGTTGCGTTGCTGCAAGCGGTGGACGCCGAGGCGCGTAAACAAGACCCGCGCGTGAAACAAGTAATGGTCGGCCTCGCCGCCGTGCACGACGTGGTTTTGGTGGCCGCCAGCGACGGTACTTTGGCCGCTGACGTGCGCCCCTTGGTGCGTTTGAATGTGAGCGTGGTGGCCGAAGACAACGGCCGTCGCGAGCAAGGCTCGGCCGGCGGCGGCGCGCGCGTCGCCTACGACTTCTTTCTCGATCAAGAGCGCGGTCTGGGTTATGCGCGCGAAGCGGTGCGCCAAGCCTTAGTGAACCTGGAAGCGCGTGATGCGCCCGCCGGCACCATGACCGTGGTGCTCGGCCCCGGCTGGCCCGGCGTGTTATTGCACGAGGCGGTGGGTCACGGTTTGGAAGGCGATTTCAATCGCAAGGGCAGTTCGGCGTTCTCGGGTCGTGTCGGCGAGCGCGTCGCCTCGCCGTTGTGCACGGTGGTGGATGACGGCACCTTGGAAAGTCGGCGTGGCTCGCTCAATATTGATGACGAAGGCACGTCCACCCAATGTACCGTGCTGATCGAAAAGGGCGTACTCAAGGGGTATCTGCAAGACAAGATGAACGCGCACTTGATGGGGGTGGCACCCACCGGCAATGGCCGGCGCGAATCCTACGCTCACCTGCCCATGCCACGTATGACCAACACCTATATGCTGGCCGGCGAAAGTAATCCGCAAGAAATCATCGCCTCAGTGAGCAAGGGACTCTACGCTGTCAACTTCGGCGGCGGCCAGGTGGACATCACTTCCGGCAAGTTCGTGTTCTCCGCCAGCGAGGCCTATATGATCGAGAACGGTAAGGTTACCCACCCGGTGAAAGGCGCGACCTTGGTCGGCAACGGCCCCGATGTGCTGACGCGCGTCAGCATGGTGGGTGATGACCTGCAACTCGACGCCGGCGTCGGCACCTGCGGCAAAGAAGGCCAGAGCGTGCCGGTGGGCGTGGGCCAGCCGACCCTGCGCGTCGACGGTCTTACCGTGGGTGGCACGGGCGCTGCGTAGAGAACGTCACTGCGGAGGACGCGCAGCGCACGGGGAAAGACAAGGGATAAAGGAGTCCCGGGCTATTGCAATGAGTCCGACTCCCTCTCTCGCGGGCGGAGGGGCGCTATGACTCAGCTTTTGCTGCTCCAGGCGCGTACGGTTCGTGATTGCTGAGTCGCTGTAGGATGTGGTCCGGATGGGGCGTCGCGGAATCCGGGAGATAATTCCTAGCGACACGCTACCATCCGCGTCCGATTCAAACCCTCTGTTCGCCGTTGTTCCCGGATTCCATTTCATTCCATCCGAGTTGCCTAGGCTGAGCCCGTATGCACAGCTTCATCCGGCTAATCTTCTGCGCCAAGGAATGAGTGTTGTCGGCGCTGAGTCAGGTATGAAGAAAGCCCCGCTTTTTGGCCGGGGCTTTCTTCGACGCTAGATGCGAATGACTGGGTTATGCGCGCTTTTTTCTCCGAGCAAACCCCAAGCCGGCCAACACGGCGCCTAGCAGTGCCAGTGTCGACGGCTCGGGGATACCGTTAAAGACTTCGGCGGCCGTGCCCTGCACGCCGACGGTGAAACCATTCCAGTTCTCGTTACTGAGGCTGCGCCAGGAGACGGTGTCGAATGCGCCGGTGAAGCGTAAGGTGCCGTGCGGTTCGCCGGTGCCCAGCAGCCGGTATTCGAAAACCCCGGCGCCTAAGTCAACGACTTGTTTGGAGGAGGTGCCGCAGCCCCAATAGCCACAGTCATTCCCATCGGAGGAATCGCCAAAGCTCAATATGTCGAAATCTTGATCGAAGGCATAACCGTTGCCGTTGAGGCTGACATAGGAGAACACCGGGTTGGCGATGGTTTCCGAGAACGACAGGGTTTGACTGCCAGCTCTATTTAGCGCAACGATGTCCGTGCCGGTGGGAATATTGTCCACCAGGGCGCTGGTGTAGGGCGAGGTGGCCGGATTACGGCCGCTACGATTGTTTTGGTAATAATCCGCTCCGCCGCTGGCCTGGAAAAAGGAGATGCCTTGGGGATTGTTGTATGTCACATTCACTGTCGACGTGGGCGTGGTGATGACGCCTTGGCCGGTGAAGCCGTTGGCGCCATCATCGCCGCCGGCATCAT
>CALZJG010000136.1 GCA_945787555.1 uncultured Chromatiaceae bacterium
CCGACAGGACCAAACGCCGGCGCACCGTACACCGGCCCCACCATTGCCCAAATTACCAGAAACACAAATAACAGTACGATTTGCGACACCCGTACCGTCGCCCTCGTACGTATCTTCAAGGCCGTCGTCATTACACTATTCCCCTACCTGATTAGTACATTTATTCAGACCGCTGGAGTCACTGACTCTGCCACCGAGCGGAACGTGCGTCTCCTGCGTTCTTCAAGTCATGATTAGTCGTAAGTAGCAATTTTTGTACCAAGATTCTAATTATCTTTAGAAAACAATTGGGTGCACTCGAACCACTATTTCGAACATTTCGATACTGTAAATTTTTTCGACATATGCGGAAGTCACGTCCACACACAGTTGTCGAATAGTTAAGCTAAAGTTATGGCGCTTCACCGGCAATGCATGCTTCCCATCAATCATTTCCTGCCGCGTGGGCGTAGAACGCGATCAATCTATCCCCGTCCTTAATCAAGCATGCCATCACCTCGGGATAGTTCGGTTCGTAGGTGACAATCAACTGATCGAACGAATGCTGAGCGTCCTGAAGAGTCCCTGTCTGCCAGACGTCGTGTAAAAAACGTTTGGCTTTAGGCTGCACGCTCTTGGGTAACGTGTTGAATACATTCACGGTCTTATGTATGCAGCCAACATCGAGGTTTCGCAGGAACGAATTAGGAGCTACTGAGGGCCCGGTCACCCCGTGATCCAGGACCCAAGGCGAAGCTCGGGCTCAACGAGTGTTTATTCATGGTCGAGCAAAGGGCAGAGTAGTGGCGACTGTCGGCATTATTTACACCCTAAGAAATTCACAATTTATCAATAGGTTATAAAAACTAGCAATCATCGCGAAGAGACCACTGAACCCAGAAGAGACCACTGAACCCAAAATGAATACCTAAGTTCAGTTAACTGGTGTCAGAATACTTTACAACGTGAATGCAAGAAGGGGCCCGGCCATTGTTCGAACTTCAGAAGTTTGTGGTTTTTTCTAAATAATAACAATAGGATAGAGGATATCGGCTCATATGTGGCACGCATGTTGCTTGCTTTATAAACCATCAAGTCTCCAGCGAGAGAGGACCCAGCGCAGGGTCTAAACCAGTTTTCAAACATCCGTCTTTGCGGCGAACGCTAAAAAGTTAACAGGAGGACAAACCATGCAAAAGAAATTGACACAACTGGCAACCGCGGCGGCTGCCCTAGGGGTGCTGTTCGCTATGGGAGGCGCACAAGCGGCGCCGGTGTTTGGTCCCGAGCTCAACGAGATGGAGTTCGGCAATTTCGAGAATCTATATCGACCGTTCACCGGACCCGACAATGCCACATGCGCGGGTTGTTTACCATTCGATGCCAATCGGGATCCGGCTGGGTACCGAACAGTTAACGCAGCGCTACCAGATAATTTGGCAATGGGGGATGTCTTTGCTGGAATTTTCCAAGTTGGCCGTATCACGGCAAGTGGCGCGACTCCTTCGGAGACATGGTCCTCCGATAATGTGGGTCCTTCAATAGACACGCTGACCGGCTATTTTGCCCAGGAGGTCAAAGCCGTAAATTTCACTAGTGGAAATCCCGGTGATGACCCATACGACAACAACCAAACCCTACTCGATCACATAGAACTTGGGCCCTCTAGTGCAGACCCGTTCGGTATTCTTAACACTGCGAATAATGAAATGTTTGCACTTTACCGAGATATGACGGGTATGGATGCTGGAACAGTGTTCACCAACAATAGTGCGGATATTCAGGATGATGTTGACAATGCGACAGATGGCACGCTATGGGCCATCTGGGGCGTTGACATGGGGATATGCGACGATACCGACGATTGCACTGACGGGTACGCGTACTCGCACGCGGATCTAGCACAAGATTTGGCAACGTTTGAGTCTCGCGCCGTGTTTGGGTTAAACAATCTGGTGAAAGGCGCGGCTTATAACCTACCTCCATTAGCAGCGATCAACGATCCGCAGGAGAACGAATCCACGATGCCTGGGGGTGGCGGTGGTTTTGCGTCGAACATTCTTCCCAATGGGGACTGCGCGAGCATTGGTTTGGATGATCCTGCAGGTCCGGTGCCGTTTCGCTGTAACGAATTCGTTCTGACAGCAGAGATCGAAACTCACACAAGCGGGTTCTTCGCGGGCGGCAATTCCCAATGGGGATTTGCAAGCAACGATCCGGTGCGTCTATTCCCAGTACCAGAGCCGGGTGTATTGGCGTTGTTGGGTGTCGGACTCTTGGGGCTCGCGGGCATCCGCCGGCGTCGCAGTTAGCGACTCGCCCCCCGCGTAAGTTTTCTACTAAAGGAAGGAGCTCGTCACGAGCTTCTTCCTTTTTTTTGGGGCTACTATTTCTGTTTGGAGACTGGCAAACCCGAGCTGTCAACACGGACACGGAACTTCTCGTTCTCTTCACGTTGCCACCAATGTAATTGGATTCGTCTCAGCCTATAGCGGGAACGTACGACTCACCAGTTCTATCGATCATAGATCCTAATAAGAGCGACAGCTCAGTCACGCTCGCTATGGTCACTTTCGCAAAGATCAGCGAGTGATGTATGCCGCTTTACTCAAAACCCGTCGTTCAGCCGATGGAATTCCCAGGCATAGCTGACGAACCCCATCCTGATCTGCCGAAGAAGCCCAACCAAGATGAGTGTTTGTTACTCTGAGGGCAATATGGATGCGGCACGCGGTTGTCTCCTCAATAAACCACTTGTTGGATCGAGACAGGACGACAAGAGCGATAACGGGTTGTTCAAAAAATGCGTAATATCGTCAAACACCGTCATCACACTTCACGCGCGCCACCCGGCCGGTCCTGGCGTCGGTTATGTCATTTACGTACGCCTAAGCGCGTCACTCCAAATCAACACGATGGTTAGGGCTTACGCGCTAGCCCAACTTAGCGGATTCGCGACTTTGGAAGCGCCAAGTCATTGATCAATATAGAGCCGACCCCCAAAGGTCTGCACTACACGGGGGTAGCGGCGTGGGCCTGAGCGGTGGTGATTTTCGGCGGTGGTTGGGCGGGTAGTTCGAGGTTGAGCCGCTCGAGCAGAAGCTTCAGCTCTGGCTCAGGCTCGGTGTAGCGAGTCAGCACCAGTTCGCGAGCGTCGGTGGTGGGGATGTGCACATCGAGCATCTGCACGGCGGCGAATTTGTCGAGTACGCTGCGCGCGCTCAGGCCGCTCGCGTGCGGGCGCAACTGCTGCGCCAGCGTGACGTGCAGGCAGTAGGCGAGGAAGGCGATGAAGATGTGCGCGTCGATGCGGCGCTCGAGCTGGTGGTAGATCGGGCGCACGGCAAGGTCACCCTTGAGATCTTTGAACGCCTGTTCGACTTGCACGAGCTGGATGTAGTAACGCCACAGCTCGGCAGGGTCGCTACGGGTGAGGTTGGTGCGCAGCAGATAGCGCCCTTCCCGGCGGCGCACTTCTCGCAGCTTGTTGCGGCGCAAGGCGTAGGTAAAGGAGGCGGCGCGATCATCGACCTTCACCTCAACCAGCCGCCAAGCCGACGGCGACTGGCTTTGTGCCGCGCCGAGCTTCATCAACAGCGCTTCGCGGCTGAGTTTCATTGCGCAGAGTTTTGCCAGGCGTGCCCAAAGACGTTTGAGCTGGCGCTTGCGCATCGCGCGCTCCTTGGCGATGCGGTCGTGGCTTTGTGCGAAGACGTACATCTCGCCATCTTGTGGCAACAGCTTGACCTGCACGCCTGCACGCACCTCGTGCCAGGGCTTGGGTAGCAGCTCCGCCTCCAGGCGCGACAATCGCCCCTTAGGTGTGCCGACCAGGTAGTACACCGGCGGGTCGCTGTCTCGCATCTCGCGTAGGACCGCCTCGGTGGGAATACCGCGGTCCATCACCCACACGCGGCGCGCCTTACCATACTGGTTCTCGATGCGCCCAAGGAACTCGCGCAGCGTTGTGTTATCAGCGGTATTGCCGGGCAGCACCTCGTAGGCCAGTGGCAAACCCTGAGGGGTGACCACCAGCGCAATGACGACTTGCACGCAGTCGCTGCGCCGGTCGCGAGAGTAGCCGAACTTGCGCTTGTCGCCCTCGTCAAACGGTGGACTCGCCTCGAAGTAAGTGCTCGTCAGGTCATAGAGCAGGACATCGAATTCGACATTGAACAGATCCCGCCACCGGTCCACCAGATGATCAAACACCGCGGTTTTGTGTTCCAGTACCCGGTCGTGACAGGCATAGAGCTTGTGGATGTCGCCCAGGCGTTCATCAGCCCCGAGCAGGTCCTTGAGCGCACTGCCCTCGAACCACTGCCGGTGCAAGCGCCACTCGCTGCCCGGCGACAGCAGCCGGTACGCCACCAGCACGAACAGTACCTGGTCCCAGCGCGTACCCTTGCGGCTTCGCGACAAGCGCTGCGACCAGAATCGGTCCAACTCCAAACGCTCCCATAACTTCAACGCCAGCCAGCATGAACCCCACACCCGCGGATGACAC
>CALZJG010000137.1 GCA_945787555.1 uncultured Chromatiaceae bacterium
CGCTCTAGCAATTCAAGGCGTTCCTGGTGGTCGAAAAATCCGGATTGCATAGCTGATGATTACCGTGTCGTTGAAGATAACGTTATTATCGCAGAAACGTGGGAGTTTTTAGAGGTCCCCTATAGTCATGCCGGCCTTATTCTCCACACCCTTACGTCCTCGGTGCGGCATGCCCGTGCCCGGCAAGTGCGCTAGGTCATAGCGCGAAATTCTCTAAACCAGGTTTGCAACCGCTCATGATAGAAATGCTTCTCGTAAGCGGGACCATTGTAGAAGCGGGCAATGGCGCGAAACTCCGCCTCACCCGGCGCGGGCACGGAGAGTACTCGCCGCTTCGGCGCCATGAAACGGGCGATAAAAAGTACTTGCTCGTCCAAGGGGCTGAACAACATGGCGCGGGCCGAGGGCGCCCCGACCCGCGCATAGTTGAAACCCATGATTTGCCCTAAGCCGATGCTCATGGAGCGGAGGCGCAATTCCGCAATATTCTCTCGCGGGTGTTTGGCATTAGCCGCGGTCAGCTTGTGTTGCTCGAAGCGGGGTCGGACGATGCCGGCCGTTTCCTGGCGGATGATCGACAAGATCCACTCCGGCCGGATGTCGATGCCTTTCTCGTCTTGGAGGCGCGCCACCGCCCGGTTCACTGCTGCCCCATAGCGCGCGAGGATTTTTCCGCAGTTGAGCAGGCGCCCCAAGTGAAGATTGTTCAAGTGAAAGAGCGCTTCCTCGAAATCACCACAAGTCACCTCACTTGAATCTATGGCGGAGAGTGCCTCGCGCACCATGGCCGTCAGGGTCGCCACATCCACCTTGACGTCTGCAATCGCCACAATGTTCTTGCGAGCGGAACGAAAGGTACAGGGATAACACAAGGCCTTGCGGGTGATGCCTTGTGCGAGACCATGTTCAAACTGGAACTGGGCTATGCCCCGATTGGTGCCGCGGCCAAAATCACCATCGATGACAAAGCCACCGCTTGAGGCGGTAGAGTAACCGAGAAAGATCAACAGTCTTTGCAAAGCCGCGATGGTTTCTTCTCCGGCCGAGGCGCGCGTCAAGCTCGCATCCCCACGGATCAAGCGCTGAAGATTGGCGCGCCAGACAGTGTCTGTGCCGTCTAGGGACAATACCCGCTTGATACGTTGATCGCTCAGTTCCCTAATCATGTTTGGTCCCTTTCCGTTCTTGGTACAGGTGTCGCGAAAGGCATGGTTCACTTACGCGGTGACGCTGGCGACATGTCTATCGTTAAATACCCGGTGGCCCCTATCTGTTATCGTGTCGCCAGCCCGCCATAAAGAACTAGCGTCTTCGCCGTGAATACTCCCTTTTATCCAGCTCCTAAGAGATTTGGCAGACCTAGGAGCTGTGGCGCGAACGGGGCGCTATTCTCAGGGGGCAATATCGTGAGACTGGTTAGTCAACGAAGGACAATGGTGGTTAACCGGACCTGGTTGACGACATTGAGCCACTTTCGTTTATCCCTTGTGCATTTTCCTTCATCTCAGAGTGAAATCTAAGCTAACCGGAGCCTGGCCCGACTCGCAACTGCTGAAATAAAGTCGAAGTTGAACGATAAGAATTTGCATGAGCGTTGTTTTCTTTTGTCAGCCACCTGGCGTGATCTTGGTTCCAGTGATACCGCTTCGTGGAGAAAGCGTCGTATCGAGTTCCTGATCGTATGTATCGGCATGTACATCCTCAAGGGAAAAGTGGGAGAGGATTTGATAGTCGCCGATATGAAGAATATCGCCGTCATGGAGTTCGGCGCGATAGCCACGCCCCACCGGCCGCGCATTGCTGTTCAGATAGACGCCATTGGCACTCGTGTCAAGAATGTAATAGTGCCCGTCACGGTGCTCGATGCGGGCATGCTGCTTTGAGATATAGCGGTTTCTATCCGGCAGTACTAAGTCGTTACTACGCGAACGCCCAATGCTGCAACCGTTCTCATATAGAACGAGTCGGCGTTTGCTGCCCAATAGGCGGTGGTGGTGCGTGAGTACATTCAGTGTGAGTGCCATCTTCATCATACACCCCCTGGGCGGAGGAGATTTGCGAGGGTGACGATCACACGGATCGCCAGGACGAGTAGATCGCGCATGTCTCGAACAATATCACGCTTTTGATTCTCCGCAAGAGCGCGCGAACTGCGCTGTTTGCGCACCTATCTACGAATTTGCTACATCGATCTTTCTGGCTCCGTCGAAATACGCGAAGTTCATGCCGTATACGATGCGCGAACCGGACATTTCAACTTGGGAGAAACCGGACATTGCTACTTGGGGCCTACAGCGATAGAAGGTGACATTTCTAACTGGGACAAAGACGACATTACTAAATTGGACTAACAACTCAGTGCGCATAATGTATATTATGTAAAATATCGAGAGCATCTCCTTACCGTCGCTTGTTGTAGCTACCGCACGGAAACCCCGACTGCAGCCACAGCTGGCATCATTATGTGCATGATCCCAGGAGTGCCATAACCAGGAACAGCAGCACCAGAAACTGCAATGCGTTACGGCAACAGCGCGATGGATAACAGGTCAATCAGCATCAGGGGCTGACTCCGACTCAGGCCAGGCGCGCCGGACAAAAGCGACCGCCGTTACTGCGGCCAGCAAGGCGAATACCAGCGCAACGTCGTGCAATGCCTCGCTGCCGGTTGCCTGTGCCAACAACAGCAATATAGCCACGGCAGTGGTACCGAATAACTGGGCGGCGAGCATTCGGTCGGCGGCGCCAGGGCCATACATCACGCGCCACATACCGGCCGCCAGGTTTAGCAATAAGAAAAGCGCCAACGCGAGATACAGTGACTGCATATTCTCAGGTCTTCCACAAGTCAGTCATTGGGTTTACTCCGGATGAGTTCAGCGGTCGGCGTGCAGATACCCGAACAACGCGGGCATGTATCCGTCCAGCCGCACTCACGCAACTCTGCCCGGCTGCCGCAGGTCTGCCGCGAATATTCGTGCAACACTATCCTCGACAATCACGAGCTCCGTACGGTAATCCTGCCTGACATCGAGCACATGCACCTTCAAGTTGTTCGCATCAAGCCGGGCACTCAGGGTGCCGGGCAGCAAGTTGACTGTGTTGCACATGAAAATACGCGACGGGCCCGGCGAAAGTCGCAGCGGATAGTCAACAAGATCCGGCGCAATGGGCATATCCGGGTGAAACACACGCCAGGCCACGTCCACGCCACCGCGCAGGGAATGTACAAGAAACAAAACCGCAAACTTCGCGAACTCGGACCAGATGAATGTAACTGGTGGCATGAGCTTCATGCTGGCAAGTACCGTCAGCAATACCGCCGGCGCACCGATCCACCACGACGCCATGACACCGTCGGACAAAATCCACCAGATGAGTGAGTACAACAGCCCCCTCGATAACGCGGCCGACCATTTCATTGTGTGTTCTTCTTTCCCAGTCGTATATTCAGAAGTATAGATACCGTTTTCGTTTGCAACCAATTTTTTACGCTTTTTGCTATCTGATGACAATAGCGCGCAGCTTCCGGCCATCGCTGCCAAGAGAATCTCTATTGCCCATAATAGACCGTACACCCATGTAAGAAGATTTCTCCAACGTTGAGGCACTCCGAGAAGCGCTCTATCGGTCTTGAGACAAGCACAATCAGCATTGGATTAGGCGCCGGCATAACTTCAAAACACCGGTGCAGGTCAGACAGGAGTGGCAGTCAGATTTGGCTGCTTAATGGGTGTACGGTTAATTACGGGCAAGACAAACGTCATTTCGACCTGCACTGGTGAAAGCTCAGCGCCTTATTGGGGCAAACGGGGAGACAGCGGCCACAACCGGTGCAGGCGTCTGCGTCCAGGTGCATACGCCGTCGCTGATCCAATGACAGCGCACCATGGTCGCAGTGCCCACGGCAGCTAATGCAAAACACATCGTTCCATGCCAGGCAAGATTGTATATCCAATTTTACCTGCCCAAGTTTGGGCGGGTTTCCTGCGTAATCTAACTTCATCGGGCAGGCGCTAGCGCAGTCACCACAAAATGTGCAGCCTGATTCCGCGAAATTGAGATAAGGCCGGCCGGCAAGCAGGTGCCCGTCGGGATAGCGTTTGATGATCCGTGGTTCACAGGCGCTGAGACACGGGGCATCGCAGTCCTGACAGAGATCAGTATCAAGTTTGTCTTGATGCCAGGGTGGTGGTGGCCCCAAAGGCAGGTGCTTTTGTTTATCGCCTTCTCGCCCCACATGTGAAAAGTAGGTGCCACGCAAGAAAGCACGGCGGCTGGTATCGACATCATCCGTTGAGCGTGACATAGGGCGCTGATCAGAATTTGTTCTTCACCAGCGGTAGTACGTCTGCCTGCGGTACATGACACTGAGTGCAGACATAACGCGAACCGACCAGCTTTTTCCCTGCCTTATCGGGTGAGTGACGCAGGTCGGTATAGTGGCTGATGGGAATCGGGGTAGGTTTACCCTGTAAGGGCTTACTCAGTTCTTCTGAGTTGCCATGACAACTCAGACAGAAGTTCAGCGCTGTGGTTATTGGTATAAACAATTCGATGTTGTGCGGGATCTGTGGCGGCGCGCCTGGATAGGCGCGTTGGTATACTGGATCATTGCCAGGCATCACCCCCTGATAATCGAAAGACTGGGGTGTGGGCACGTCAAAGACACTCTTTTTGCTCAGCCCTGTCTTACTGGCAACGATGCCCTCATCCGCCTGGGCAATACTCATCAGCGCTGCCAGGCCGGCAATCAGCGCTGTTTTTATGACTATATTTTTCATGCTCCTCTCCTCAAGCCTTGTATACCTTGACCGCGCACTTCTTGAAGTCGGTCTGTTTCGAGATTGGACAGGTGGTATCCAAGGTCAGTTTGTTGATGAACACCCCTTCGTCGAACCAAGGCACGAAGACAGTGCCACGTGGCATACGATTGCGACTGCCGTGAGTCTCCACTAATGCTTTGATCTTGCCGCGGCGTGATTCTATCCAGGCCACGTCCTTGCGCCTGATGCCGGATGTCTCAGCATCGCGTGGGTGCATGTACAACATCGCGGTGGGCACAGCACGATGCAGCTCCGGCACACGGCGGGTCATTGTGCCGCTGTGCCAGTGTTCCAGTACCCGGCCGGTGCACAGCCACAAATTGTAGTTGTCATCCGGTTGTTCCACCGGCGCGGCATAAGGTCGGAAAAAGATCTTGGCCTTGCCGGCAAGATTGACCTTTTCCTGGTCGGTGACGCCGTCAAGGTCTCCGCTGGGAATAGACTTCAATGCCGGCCCATAAAAATCGAAACCGCTGCCCTTTGCGACATAGGGGTCATAGGCCTCGTTGAAACGCCATTTGGTCTCCCTGCCCTCCACTACTGGCCAGCGCAGGCCGCGCACGTCGTCGTGCATGTAGAGATCGAAGGGTGCTAGGTCATGGGCATGGCCGCGGCCGAAACGGGCGTATTCTTCAAACAACGCCTTCTCAACAAACCAGCCGTCGCCGAGATGAGCGACCGTATGGTTGTCATGCCCTTTGGCGATGTGGTCTGGCCACTTGAACTTCATATTTTCAGCCGTGGCGAATAGCACATCGTACAAGGTGCTAGCGGGTGAATATCCCATCGCGGTGGCGGCGTCGAGCACATCGGGCAACGCATCGGAGGGAAACTCCTCATCCTTGAGACCAGGAATGGACTGCTCGCCCCACACCTCTTTCAGCGTGAAGCGTTTGGAGAATTCCAAGACCTGCCAGACATCGCTGCGAGCCTGACCGGGCGGCGGCACTTGCTCGCGCCACAACTGGGTGCGGCGCTCGGCGTTGCCGTAGCCGCCCCACTTTTCGAAGATCATCGCCGCGGGCAGCACCAGGTCGGCCACCTTCGTGGAGATGCCGGGATAAGCGTCGGCAACGACGATAAAATTGTCCATCTCGCGCGCCGCCTTGATCCAGTGATTGGCATTGGCCGTGCCCTGGAAGGGATTACAGACCTGCACCCAAAGCCACTTCACGGTGCCGTCTTCCAGATCGCGCATGATCTTGGTGATGTGACTGCCGACTTTAGGGTTGAGGGTTTTACTGGGCAGCTTCCAGATCTCCTCGGCAACGGCGCGATGTTTGGCATTATTGACCACCATGTCGGCCGGAAGACGATGAGAGAAGGTGCCCACTTCGCGGGCGGTGCCGCAGGCCGAAGGCTGTCCGGTGAGCGAAAATGCGCCATTACCAGGGTTGGCCTGTTTGCCCAACAACAGGTGATTCATGTAGGCCTGTTCGTTGACCCAGGTGCCGCGTTGGTGCTGGTTGAAGCCCATGGTCCAGAAAGACACGACTTTGCGCTGCGCCTCAATGTATAAGTCGGCCAGTTGTTGCAGTTTCAGCTTGAACTGGCCCAGCGTTTCATCCGCATCACCCTTGGCCAATTCGGCGACGTAATCCAGGGTGTAAGGTTCAACCGCCTGTTTGAAGTGTTCGAACTTAATTAACCAATGCTTATTCGCTGACTTGCTATTGTCCTGGGCTACACGCTCTCCCGGCTTGCGTCGCTGGGCGACGGCCTCGGCGTCATCCAAGCGGACATGGTTTTGTTTGGCTTGGATGTCCTTTTCAGCGTCAAAGGCGTATGTGTCGTTGTCACGCATACCGTAACCGATGTCGTAGGGGCCGGTAGCGAAAGCACAATGTTTGTTGACGAAATCCCAGTTGACGGCATCACGCTTGATAATCTCGCGGGCAATGTAGTTCTGTATTGCCAGGTCGGTCTGCGGCTTGAAGATGATTTCCAGGTCGGCAAGGTCAGACGACATGTTGCTATAGGTGCTGAGGTTGACGATGCGCGCCTTGTCATTCGACAAACGCCGATCGGCAATGCGTCCCCAAAGAATCGGGTGCATCTCCGCCATGTTGGCGCCCCACAGCACCATGGTGTCGGTCTCCTCGATATCGTCGTAATTACCCGCTGGTTCGTCGACGCCGAAGGTTTGCATAAAACCGGCTACCGCCGAGGCCATGCAATGGCGCGCATTGGGGTCGATATTGTTGCTGCGAAAACCGGCCTTCATCAGTTTGGTAGCCGCATAACCTTCCTGAATGGTGTACTGGCCCGAGCCCATCACCGCCACGCCGGTGGGACCCAGATCGGCATAAGTTTTCTTGAATTGTTTCTCCATCTCGTCGAAGGCCCGCTCCCAGGTGACCGGCACGAAGTCTCCTTGTTTATCGAACCGTCCATTCTTCATACGCAGTAGCGGCTCGGTCAGACGGTCTTCGCCGTAGAGTATCTTGCCGTTGAAATAACCCTTGATACAGTTGAGACCCCGATTGACGGGGGAATCGGGATCGCCTTTGGTGGCGACGATGCGACCATCTTTGGTGGCAATTTGAATGCCGCAGCCAACACCGCAGAAACGGCACACGCCCTTATCCCAGCGCCAGCCTTCATCGACCTTCAGCGCTGCCGTGTGGCCTTCGCGACTCAAGGGAATACCCACGCTGGTCGCGGCGACGGCGGCAATACTGGTTTTCAACAAGTCTCGGCGGGTGATGCTCATGGGGTGACTCCCTTCAATCAACTATGTCTCTGTGAGCTGCGTGGCCATAAATATACGAGAGCATCGACGTGCTGTACTTCGATGGGATTTTCCAAGAATTCTGCTAGCTCTCCAGGCCCTTGATATCTATCAAGATCAGCGGGGGCGCGGACTTCCTATGCCTCATCCTGTTCAAAATAATGGTAGATCATTTCAGCCATCGCCACGCCATGCAGCGATTTAATGTGCTTCAAGCCCTCGATCTCGACATCGATCGATTCGGCCTCCTGGGTAACTATGATCTTGCCTGTCGCGGGATCAGAATGATGAACGGTGATTCCAGGGAGGTCGCCGAGCAGGATCATGCACGCGTTCACCTCGGCGGGTGCCGTGATGACGAGTATGGCGGATAAATTCATGATTCACAGATCCGGCATCGTAGAGATAAATTTCATGATTCGTTTCACTATCTCATACAATTTTCAAGGCTAATTCAGCTTAACACTAATCCGCGAGAGTATCGCCCACCTTTATGACCGCGTAGTTGCCAAAAACTAGAACGCAGCCACGATGCCGCGTGTTTGACGGCGTAGGCGACCTCAGTTTTATGATTGTAGCCTATGCCACCCCGCTTCCCAGCCCTCCAGTATCTTCTCCTGATCTTTGCAGGTTGGGTCAACCGATATCCGCTCGATCTCAAAGAAGAAAACCGCATTGTGCGTGAGAGGGGCGGTAAGCAACGCCTGCGTTACTTTACTCCTCGACCGAGACGCAAAATCCTCACAGCCTTTTCGCGCGCTGCTCAAGCGCGAAGGGACCGACATCATCCGTCTGCCACCGCGGTCACCCAATCTCATTGCCTACGCAGAGCGCTTCGTTCGCTCCATCAAAGCGGAATGTATTGAGAAGATGATCTTCGTCGGTGGCGCGTCGCTGCGCCATGCCCTCCGTGAATTCATGTGTCATTATCACGCCGAGAGAAATCACCAGGGGCTCGAGAATTGTTTGCTCGCACCCTGCAACGTCATTTCGTTCCACGACATACCGATTTGTCGCCGTGATCGTCTTGGCGGGCAGTTGAGATATTACTATCGGAAAGCGGCCTAAGTCTGAACGACTGAGTTTTTGGACCATACGGGTTTCTAGCCCAAACCGTAACTTTTTGCACGGAATGCACGCTACCCCCAGAATGGCTCAATGACTTCGCAAAGCGCCTTCCACGGAATAAGCTTGTCCATCTCACCAAGAAAGATTTTTCGGCGGGTTGGCTTGCGATAGTGTTCAACGGCTTCATCGGCAATGGTCTGTTGGCGCATTCGGTAGTTCACAATCATTTTCAACAACCTAAACAGGAGGTCAAAACCACCGCAGTCGAGTCGATTTATCCACAGCCGCGTAGTACGCTACCCCGCCAAACGCCTGATCAATTTTCCATCGGCGCCGACCCCTACTACGAATTTGTCATTCACAGGGCGCAGGCAAGTCGTTTACTGCGAGTGAATTACTGCCAGCGCACACCGGGATAGCGGCCATGTTTGAGCCTTGCGAGGCTCTCACGCATGATCTTCCGCCCCCATTTGAATTCCTTGTAGAGACAGACGAAGCGCCACATATCACGCAGTACCTTGATACGGTCTTTCATTGGCAGTGCCATCAAGGCCGCCGGGAAATCGGCCTCATGTGGTCGACCAAAGGCGATCTTCAGAGGATTCCACTGGTCGGTAGTGCGTCTGACCTCGGTTGAAATCATGTCTCGATAGAGCGGTTTCAGATCACGCTTGTGAATAGTTGCTTCGCTAATTGCCTCGCCAGCGATTGCACCGGAGTGCAATGCACAGCTCATCCCTTCGCCAATCATATTGAGAAAGCCGGAGGCCTGACCGGTGATCAGTACGTTGCCTTTGCCAAAGACGTAGCGGTTGATCAGGGATGGCCCAAAATTTTCGGCGCAGCCTTCATGGTCGACGTCGGCAGGCTTGAGTCTAACGCCATGCTTGTCTTGTAGATAGTTGACGACATGTTGGTGGCGACCATGAAAATTGTCGCCGCGTTTGAAGCCGACTCCGACAATCTGTCTGCCGTCACGTGCATGACTCCAAGTATAGTGGCCAAGTTCCGGGTGGAACCAGAAGTGGAAGTACGCTTCATCTAATGGGCAGTCGATGATTTCGTGAAATTTCTGTCCAACAAAGAACCACGGAATCTGTTGTGGATAATCGGGATAGACTGCACGTAGCACTGGCGAACTGGGGCCGTCGGCTCCGATCACATAACGGCTCTTAAAGTAGACCTCGTCGCCGCCCTTCTTGCGGGTGGTAACAGTTTGGTGGTCTCCCTGTTGTTTCATGCCAATAAACGAGGTCTGATCAAACACTTCGGCACCGCTTGCCTGAATTGCCCAGTAGTCAGAGTACCTGCGATGCAGGTGTGGTGTGGTGCCGCCGAAGAAATCCATCGACATTGAGACCATTGATGGAAAGTGAAAGGTGACGCCGCGACATGACGTTGGATCGTGCAGCGCCTGTGGCGGGATCGGGCCGAAGTTTTCCAGCAGAAAACGATGGCCGCGAGGAGACAGAATGCCGCTGCAAACCTTGTGGCGCGGCAATTCACGTTTTTCGATAATCAACGTTTCTAAGCCGGCATCGTGCAGTCGTTTGGCCGCAGCGGCGGCGGCAAGGCTTGCACCTACGATGATGACATCAACGCTGCGAGTCTCATTCGACATCTCTTCAGGCCTCCATTAAGTCGGCGATGTGAAGTACCGGCAATTCGCTGACTTGTGACATCGCTCGGCGGTCTTCGGCGCACTCGGCAACAATGCGTTGTACATTACGCCCACTGAGTATCCAGCGCACTTGTTCAGCGCTGTCAAGTTGCGGCTCAAATGCATTGAGGCCGCCAGCTGCAGTAGGGATGGCATTGCATTGTAGGTCAAGATTGATATGGCAGCCGCGTTCGTGACGCAGCTGGCTGTAGTGCCTGACCTTTTTCTTGTGATCGAGATGGTAGGCGCGGGCCTCGATCAGGTAGAGGTCGTTCTTATTTAGTTTACTGGTGAGTGTATTCAGTTGGCTGAGGCTATGGCCAATGGTGAAGAGCTCGGTCGCTGGCAGCCAGTGGCGCAGCTGTTTCAGCAAATGAACATTGCTGACGTAGAGCCGCTTTACCTTTTGTAGCGGCTCCAGAAAGGCATGCAGCCGATGGTCGGAGATCTCGATTCCCGCCTCAAGCGCGAGCGCGATATCATCACCATCATCGATGGCGAGTGCTGCGCTTGTCTCGCAGGAGAGCAGTGTCAGCACCTTATTGAGGGTGGCTGGCGTTGATCGCAGCGCTTCGCCGGCGAGCACTATGGTGTTCTCCTCTATTCTAATATCAGACGTTGCTTGTGCTAAATGCGCCTTGACAGCTTCCTTAAGCGTGGCGTTGGAACTCTGAAGAAGAGCCTCTTTTCTAAGTGCGCTAATCATGCCGGTGATGTCAATCTCCTCTGGACAGAGGACATCGCAGGCGCCACACAGCAGGCAGCTGAAGAGTGCCGGGGCGATCTCGTCATGCGTTGCGTTGTGCTGCAGTGCCTTGGCAATCCCCTGCGGGCTGAACTGCACATCGCGCCGCTGTTGCCACATCGGGCAGGAAAGAAGGCAGAGACTACAGCCGTGGCAGTTTGAGTGCGGCATCTAGAAAATCACGTTGCGGTTGAGGATCATTGCGGGATCGGCCTGGCGCTTCATGGCGAGATGTTTGTTGACCACCTCGTCGCCGAGTGCACGACGGATGTAGCCCTTCATCATGCCGCCAAAGCGATAATAGCTGGTACCAAGATCGACGCCGATGTCATAGATTGCATTTTTGAAGGACTGTAGTTGGTCGCGGCTATAATTGTCGTCACCGAGCATCGGTTCAAATTCACAGCCGTAGGCCCACCCCGTTGCATCCGGCGGGAAACATGAGAGCTCATAGTGTGGCCTATGTTCTTCGCGCAATTTTATGCCAACACAATAAAGCGTGTAGTGCGGAAAATATTTTTTGCACACCGCGTTGCCTCGTTCAACGGCTTCGATAAACTTGTCGATACTGCAGGCGAGGTCGGGGATTACCATCTGACGTCCGCCCCAGTGTTTCCACACTGCGCGCGAAAAAACCACGGTGCGATC
Source organism: uncultured Chromatiaceae bacterium (assembly GCA_945787555.1). GTDB lineage: Bacteria > Pseudomonadota > Gammaproteobacteria > DRLM01 > DRLM01 > CALZJG01. The sequence goes on from CALZJG010000137.1 coordinate 11,679, forward strand.
TAGCATCTGTCCTTTCTGCATGTGATGCGTCGGTTGCAGGTCAGGGAATAATTGGCGTTTTCGTTGATAGAGGTAGAGCGCCTCTTTGACGCGCCACGGGCGCAGTGTGTAATAGGCGGCGGTGCGCAGCGCAAATGGCAGTTCGCCGTAGCCTCGTAGTATTTTTCGGTGCTGCCTGAGAAATTCGTCCTCGCGTTCATCACTGTCGAAGGCGACGAGCAGTGTGATTGCTTTGTCCATCATCGTCAGGATGCCGCTGTAGTCACAACATTGTGCCCGATCAATACGCATCAAATCTTCGACCGCAACTCGCAGTGAGGAATAATAGAAGTAGTGCATTCGTAGCGGCGTGTATGGACGGATCCGCAAGGTTGCTTCGGTGATGATGCCAAACTGGCCATAGCCAAGGATCACACGTTGAAACAGCTCAGAATTTTCTTGATCTGAACATTCGACGATCTCGCCAATGGGGGTGACCACTTGTAGCGAAATGGCCTGATCGGCACTACAGCCCAGCTTTGATGAGTTGACATCGATACCGCCGACGCCGATCGTGCCACCAACCGATGATGTCAGGTTCAGGGGGGCCGAGAGGTAGTCGAGCCCTTCTCTGCGTAGCGCCTCAGCGAGCAGATGCCAGAAGATGCCGCCTTCGGTGCGCACTGTGAGGGCCTCTTTATCAATATGCCGGACGCGACTCATGCCGGTCATATCGAGCAGTACCCCGCCAAAGGCAACTGATTCGCCCTCGGTGGTCAAACCACCACCACGGGTCGTCACAGGGACGTGGTGATACTGTGCCAGCTGTATTAGCGCTGCGACCTGTGTAGCACTACGGGCAATTACCACGCCGTGTGGCATGCCGTGGGCGAGCCCGCCGGCATCGGTGACATAGGTGCCGGTGTTGCTTTGGGTGACGCGCAGCTCAATTCCTGTCTGCTGTAGTGCCGTCGCAAAGGTCTGCCACTGTTCGCCTTGCCAGCGCTTGGGGTTTGTTTGCTGGCGTGGAATACCCTGCAGCGCATCGGGGCCCACTGGGCATGGTGGTATCTCACCGGTTGTGATGTTGCCGGTTGCTCTATTTTGGATATCCACGTTCTTGGTTCTGTGTGATGGTCCTGGCTGGGTCGGAATGATGTCCAGCAAAGTCGCCAATTCTAGACCAAAACCGCAAAGGGGGCATAGTCATCTTAGGATATAGGAGACCGGTCCAAACCGGGGGCGCGGTCGTGAGAATCTTGGCATGGCTGGGAAGGCCGAATAAGGTTGCCCGATGGCCATGGGACGGACAGGGTATATCAACGTTGGGTGAGTCTGCGCGGCATAAGTCCTCCGGTAACATCATCGAACAAGAACATCGTCTTATCAAACGCATTACTCGACCTATGTTGCGGCTCAATGATTTCTTGGTGTTCTCAAGCAACATTAATGGGGATTGAGATCATGCGAATGTTAAAGAAGCGGCGGATTCGAAAAATAGCGGGCGACTACACATCGCCTGCGGATCTCTTCTATCCATTGGCTGATTGAGTGTCAGATTACGAAGAACAAGTTCTCGGTCTGAGGAACTGTTTGCGACGTAGTCGTTTTCGGAACCCATAGACGACCATCGCATTGCCAATCTTGTCGCTAGTCGTCATTGGATCCCCACCGCTGCTGCTGCAAAACGCTGCTCTAGGTTGGTGCTCACTGCATCCGGCACAAAACCGATGAGATACCAGGCCTCTTGCAGCGCAAGCGCCCCTTCCGGCGCGCGTGCCTGCGGCTCGCCCGCCCGCAGGCGCTGGGCGAGTTGCGCGACTTGATAGGCCATGCGCGCCTCGCGCGCGTGCGGCGGTGACTCTACGCCGGCAAGGATTTCCAAGCGGAGGCACAACTCTTCCTTGGCCAGTTGGTTTTGCCGGCGGGCCTCCTCCATCTGCGTGGCCACGGCGCCGTCGCCGTTGGCGAGACTTTGCACCCATGCGGAAGCCTGCTGATAACGCTGCTGCAAGCGGCGTTCGGACTCCGGTTCTGCGACGGGAAACTGGGCCCAGCGTGCCGCCGATTCCTGCATGTGCGATAGCGCTCGCTCCCCCGTCAGCTTGCCGTCCAGCAAGTGAGCGGCGCACTGCTCCAGCTCCATGCAGTGGGCGGCCTTGCGCTGAAACTGGTCTCGCGCCGCGTCGCGCTGCGCTTGCGCTCCGGCATCGAGCGCGTGCTCCGCGCGCGCACAGGCGGCGCGAAAACGCGACTCCAGGGCGTGTGCGTCCTGCTTGGGCAACGGGTCTAAGCCGCGCCACTGCGCCTTGCACTGATCCAGCTGGCGCCGTAGGGCGTGCAGGTCCTGCGTGGCGATGCTTTCCAGTTGCGTGCACAGATTCAAGCGCGCCTGGCGTTGGTCCGCGCGCGCCTGCTGCTGTGCTTCCACCGCCTGCTGGCGCCGCGCGAACAGGGCATTGCACGCGGCACGGAACGATTCCCACAGGGCGCGTTCGTTCAGGGCGGGGCCGATGGTCTTCCACTGTCTCTGTGCGGCCTTCGCCTGTTCGGTGGCGGCGCGCAGATCGCCGCCCTGATCTACGTCCTGCACCAGCATCTCGATGCGCTGTACCAGGGCCTGCTTGCTGGCTTGATGTCGTTCCTTCTCGATCTTGATCGCGGCCCGCACCCGTGCCAACGCGGCGCGGTAGCGCGCATTGATGGTCGGCGTGTGTTTGCCTTTCACGGCCCCGATTTGGCGCCATTGCGTCTCGGCATCGCGGAGCGCGCGTTGGGTGGCCGATATATCCCAGTCCCCTCCTTCGGTGGCAGGCGCCAGTGCCTCGACGTGCGCGCACAAGGCCTGCTGGCGCTCGAGATTCGCCGCCCGTTCCAGCGCTTGCGCCGCGAAATGCGCACGGCAGGGCGCATACGTGGCGGTGCAGGCGGCATGAAAACGTTCCCACAGCGCCTTTTCCCCGCGGGCAGGACCCACCAGCTTCTTCCAGTTCTCTTGCAGCTGCTGGACGCGTTGTGCGATGTCGTCCCAATCGCTGGCGCCCCCGGCCTGTGTTTGCAATTCAGCGAGCAGTGCCTCCGCCTCTTCACACAACTGTTCCTTCGCCGAGATATTGCCCCAGCCACGCCAATCACGCAGCTCGCGCAAGCGGCCCTCGCTATGCTGTATGCGACGCCGCAGAGCGGGCTCGTCCAATTCGCCTAGCCGCTCCTGGGCGCGCTTGTGCAGGCGCTCGGCCTCCTGGAGTTGACCCGCGGTCAATGCAGCGTCCCGCTGCATCACCAACGCACCTGCTTGTTCGATGCGCGCACGGCGCTGCTCTCGTTCTGCGGAGAGGCGCTGGCGCAAAGACGCCAAGAGCTGCGGCAATTCGGCCGCGGGTGACGGCGGCGGCCGATGGAGGGGCGCCGCCACGGCCGCGCACTCGCTCTCCAAAGCGCGCAGCGCGGTCTCATCTACGGGCGCGGTCAGCATGGCCGCGGCACGCTCCAGCAGTGCGGGCAATACCGCTGTCGCGTCGCGATAACGCGCCATATCGTCCACCTGCGCCTGCGCAGCGCCAACGTCACGTTGGAACTGCTCTTCGAGTGCGGTCTGCTCCTGCCGCTCCAGCACGCCCGCGCCCTGCCAACTGTCGCGCAACACGGCAAGGGCGCGCAGAGCATGGGCTACATCGCTGTCGGTGGGTGACGGCTGTTGCTGCAACTCGCTCAGCAATCGTGCCACCGCCTCCAGCAGCGCGTGCCTCTCGCTGCGCGCGGGTGCATACTTCGCCTGCGCTTCTTGCCATGCGCGCAGTTCCATCGCCAAGCGCTCACGTACCTGAGCATAACGCTTGGTCAGCGCGTCCTCCGGCTCACCCGCTTGTGCGGTGTATTGCGCCAGCCACTCCTGCCATTGCGCCTCCGTGGCCGCGAACTCGCGTTGAATGTAGTCCCAGTCGGGGCGCACGCGCGTCCGCTCGTGCAGCGCCTTCATACGCCCGCACAAGGTGACGCCCTGCTGGTGTAGGCGCTGGGGGCGCTCGTCTGCTTCACGCAGGGCCTCCAAGCGCGTCTTGATGGCGGCGGCCACGCGCTTGTCCTTGCTGCGCACGCCCTTGAGCAGCCGTTCCAGGGTGGCGCGCTGTTCGACTTTGGTCAACGCCTCCAGCCTCAACTCGGGATCGGGATCATTGAGCACGCGCTCGGCGCATACGGATTCACGGCCCAGGCGTGCGAGCGCCGCGCGCCGGAGTGCAGACTCCGCGCCCTGGCGCACCACATATATGCTGAGCCGGTCGTCGGCGAGTGTCTCCAGGCGCTCCAGCCGCGCCGCGAACGGTAGGGGCGCGTCCACCTTGCCTGCCACCTGCTCGCAGACGCGCGCCCAGGCCAGTTCGCGCAGACTGGCGTCCGTCTCCTGGCGCGCCGCCGCCAGCCACAGGTCCAGCTCATCCAGGCGCCTGAGCGCCAAGCCGCGCAGGTCCGCCACGGGGTCCTGCTGGGCCAGTTCGCGCAAAATAGCGCCGTCGTCACCCTGCGCGCTCAAGGCCTGCACGGCCTGGCGTCGGACGTCGGGATTCTTGTGCTGCCACTTGGGCGTAAAGAGGCTTTTCAGACGCATAGTATAATTCGCTTTGGGATACGTAGGACGATTGTAACCGCCCACCCGCGGGAGTGTGCAAGCGCCTGGCAATGCGGCGCCGCCTTGCTTGTGCCCCCATCGCTCGACCCCATATCAAGGTGCCATAGTGAATGTGGCCCGAGGACTATCGCCGAAACTACTGGTGTGGCTTCTTGGGTATCTTCAAGCACCACCGCTTTCAGAACGCTCGCGCGCAGCGGAAACCGAGATCAGTTCCTGCCGCAAATGGATCGTAATGGGCACGCCTTGCGCCACGAAAAAAAGTGCTCTGTATGTTATGGCCAATAGCCGCCCCACCCCCGCGCGCCACTTTGTGAACTTTGTTGTAGAACTCACTGACCCACGTGGCACCCGACGCACCCGGATAAGCTTCATACCAGTCTTCGACCCACTCCGAGACGTTCCCGGCCATGTCGTGGACTCCGTAATATGATACGTCGTGCGGGTACGTTCCGACGGGAACCACAGCAACATCACCGTCGCCCTGCTCCCCAGTGTTGGTCTTTTCGCCGCCCCACTCGACTCCCCACGGATATTCTCTGCCCTCAGGACCTCGTGCCGTTTTTTCCCATTCCAACTCCGTTGGCAAACGCTTACCTGCCCAGGCGCAATAGGTAAAAGCGTCGTACCAAGTCACCACAGTAACGGGTAATTTATCGTGTTCCCTTTGTCTAGATTGCATTTGGTTCATCAATTCTTCGCGCCCTAATTGAGTCGTGTCGACATCCAGTCTAAACAATTCATCGGAGATGCTGCGCAATTCGCCGATCGTCACATTGCGCAATGTTTCGAGCCGTATGTTGTAGCCGGTCGCAGTCCAGGTGGGTGGCTCGTCATAACCGCTATCATTTATGAACCGCTTATAGTTGGCATTGGTCACTTCGTACTTATCAATCAAGAAGGGGTCGAGATAGCGCTTATGTTCTGGGTATTCATTGATATACCTCAGGTCTATCTCATCATTGCTCGTTCTACCACCGTTGCTCCCCATTATGAACTCCCCTCCTGGTATCAATACCATGTCGGTATTAATCTGCGATTGATGTGACGGAGAGGTCGACTCAGCACCACCATCACCATGGCCGCACCCACCCAAGCAAATCAGCAATAGCAGAAAACTTGTGCAGCGCGAATTCATTATCTGGCCGCGAACGCGGTCGCCGTCTAATTGCGATTTCACGGGCCACAGGTTGGTGCAGGCGTTCATGTCACAGTTCTTAATATTGGAGCTATGTACACGTCAACTCGAGAGTGCCTTATTCATTCCCAAACGACACGCAAGTAATTTTACGCAGACTTGTGGGCCAGCGGATTGTGAATGCCCCCAGTCCTTGAGGTGATATTTGAATTAAGTCTGGTAATACAAGGTCTATTGTAAGGTTCGATGATTTTCGCCTAGTTCGCTAATCACTTGAGACGCTATCCTTGCTGTTTTCATAAATACTGCCCATTGTTCTACAGGGTCTACGACATGACCAATGATTTCTTCTGGCCTAGATCAGTCTAATAGACTCTCCCATGGATACCAGGTCTTCTCTGGTGAAATGAGCACGCTTACCATTGACACCCATTTGAGGTTAATTGGTCCATTTGCCTGCTGGATTGCGCGAGCAAGTCACGTCATCAGCCGGGGACGGTCCCCACTTGCCATCGGAGCCCATGGCGCAATTACCCTAGCGGTTCGAACAGGCCCTCCAGGTCGTCCAATACGAGTTTGGAGGCACTATTGCCCGCTTCGTCGAACAAGCGATCCGCCAGCTCTTTCTTGCGCGCCTGCATAGCAAGGATCTTCTCTTCCACCGTGCCCTGGGTGATGAGTTTGTAAACGAACACGGCTTTGTCTTGGCCGATGCGGTGGGCGCGGTCGGTGGCCTGGGTCTCCACCGCAGGATTCCACCAAGGATCGTAGTGGATGACGGTGTCTGCAGCCGTGAGGTTGAGGCCCGTGCCGCCGGCCTTGAGGCTGATGAGAAACACCGGCACCTCGCCTTCCTGGAATTGTTCAATAGGCTTGGCACGGTTACGGGTGTTGCCGGTGAGTCGCACATAGTCGATGCCGACACGGTCGAGTTCGGGTTCAATCAACGCGAGCATACTGGTGAATTGCGAGAACAGCAGAATACGCCGACCTTCTTCGACCAGTTCGGGCAACATATCCATGAGCAGTCCCAGCTTGGCGGAGTATTGCGCCTTCCTGGCGCTGGCCAGCTTGAGTAAGCGCGGGTCGCAACACACTTGCCGCAGCTTGAGCAGCGCCTCCAGGATCACGATGTGGCTGCGCGCCATGCCCTTCTTCTCGATCTCGTTGCGCACCTTCTTATGCATGGCCAGGCGGATGCTCTCGTAGAGGTCGCGTTGCGCACCGGACAGCTCGACCGCGTGCACCATCTCGGTCTTGGGCGGGAGCTCTTTGACGACCTCTTGTTTGGTGCGACGCAGCATGAAGGGCGCGACCCGCCTTCGCAGATTCACTTGCCGCATGCTATCACCATGCTTTTCGATCGGTGTGCGGAACAGCTTGCGAAAACGCCGTTCGTCGCCCAGCAGGCCGGGCAACAAGAAATCGAATAGCGCCCACATCTCGCCCAGGTGATTCTCCATCGGCGTGCCGGTGAGACATAAACGGTGCTTGGCATTGAGTTGGCGGACGACCTGCGCGGCCTTGGCCTTGGAATTCTTGACCACCTGCGCCTCGTCGAGGATCAACAGATGATAGTCCTGATCGCTGAGCACGTTTTGGTCGCGAGACAGCAAAGGATAGGTGGTAAGAACGAGGTCCGCGTCCTTGAGGCGCGCGTAGTTCTGTTTGCGTTCGGCGCCGTGTAGTACCAGCACGCTCAGATCGGGGGCGAAACGCTCAGCTTCCGTGCACCAGTTGGTCATGAGGCTCGTAGGGGCGATGACCAGGCTGGGGCGGTCCATGCGGCCGCTCTCTTTCTCCAGGAGCAGATGGGCCAGCGTCTGCACCGTCTTGCCTAGACCCATGTCGTCAGCGAGGATGCCGGCGAGTGCGTATTCACGCAGGAATTGCAGCCAGTCGAGGCCCTGGCGCTGGTAAGCGCGCAAGGCAGTGCGCAGTCCTGTGGGCGGGCTGACCTTTTGGATGCCCTGGAAGTCTTCGAGCTTGCGAGCAAGCTCGCGTAGACGCGTACTGCCCTCCCAGGCGACGTCGCGCAGATCTTGGATTTGTGCGACTTGCAGCGTGGGCAGGCGCAGGCGGCCATGATCGAGCTGGGTGTCATAGAGCTCGACCAAGGTGCCGAGGAAATTGCGCACGCGCTCGAAGGGGATGGGCAGTAATCGCTCATTGGGCAGGCGCACAAACATATTTTCTGGAGCCTGCTCGGCCGGCAGGCGCAAGAATTCCGCGAGCTCGGGATTCTGCGCGAGTATGTCCACCAGAATTGGCAGGAGATTGAGCCGCTCACCGTCAACGGTTACGCCCAGCTCTAGCGAGAACCAATCGTTACCGCTCTCTTCAAGCTCCGCGTACCAGTCGCCCGTCTCTTCAACCAGGCGATAAGGCCAGTCGTCGGCGATCTCGACTCGCCAGCCCTGACGGCGCAATTCCGGTACGCCGTGGAGACTGAAATTGAGGTGAGCATCATGGGGGTCCGCCTGCATTGGCATCAAAGTACGATCGTAGACCTGCTCGGGTGTGGGCGCGAAATCTCTGAAATTGGACAGGGGCATGAATTCCAAGGCTTCGAGCGCCTCCATCGCGGCCTGCTCCGCCTTGGCATCGCGCCTGATCTGCACTAACCGCTCTCCCTCCAAACGAGTGAGATCGGGCTCCGACGTGATGCCCGGCACAACGCGGATACCGTCATAGTCAAAATCGAGCCGAGCGAGCGGGAACTGCACCGGCTTGCTAGCCGCCTTCCAGGCGTGGGGGCTGTGTCTGTTCGGCACCTCGGCCTGAAACAACCGGAGGCAAGGCACGGGCTTGACGCGCTTTTCGACGGCCGATTGAAAACGGCGCGGTTGTGGGATGGCGGCGCCCAACTTATCCAGCGCTTGCTGTACGCGTGGCACGTCGTCGGGATGCAGCGACGGGGACTCCAGCAGCGCTTGAGCCACGCTATCGGGCAGACCGGTGTTCAATGGGCCGCACTGATTGCGGCTAAGATCGACATACCAAGGGGGCGACAATGGCAGTACCTCGTCGACGTCCTCATCGCCCAAGCAGCGCAGGCGTTGCAGCCCATCGCGGGTCGCCACCCACTCCAGCTGTACCGTGCGCGGTTCGCCCAGCATCAAGGGCGGGCTCTTGATCGTGCGCCAATGACAACGCCCCGTCGCAATCAGTTCGCTGAGCAGCGATGGGCCTTCCTGGCCTTGCGGTCGTAGCCACCCGTGCTCCGAGCACAGTCCTATCCAACGCAGCAGGCGCTGATCCACGGCGCGGATGTAGCGGGCCGAGGAATGGGCCTTGACCTGGCCGCTGCGCGGCTGGCCCCAGCCACCGGTTTTGAGCCGGCGTGCAACCACCGTTCGAACGTCCAAGGCCGGCTGCCCCATGTCTTGACCGCGCAGCGAGAGGAGATAGATCACGTAGTCCGGAACGTCCGCCGCCTCATCAGCGGCCGCGGTGTGGGTGGCCGCGTCTAGTCGTTCGAGCCAGCGGATCAGTCGGGGGTTTGCGGTCGCACGCGCTGTTGCCACAGGCCGTTTCTTCGCGCCGGTACTCAGGGCCGCCAATGCGACGGCGGCGACGTGCTTGCAGTTATGGCCCACGGGGCAGGTGCAATCGCCGTTAAGCTGGATCCCTCTAGCGGCGGTCGTGACGTGTAGCACAACCTTGTAGGGAAAGGGAGAGCTGCCGCGCACCTGGGCAGAGATCAGGTGACCACCGCGCAGTTGGGTCAGTGTCTTGACGCGGCCCCGTTCTAAATAGTCCAGACCGCGCGCGAAGTAAGCGGCAGGAATAGCGTTCTGGACGTCCGACAGAGTATAGAGGGTCATGGGGCAGTGCTGCTGACACAGGCTAAGGCGCTCAAGGTAGCGGGTCGTGTCCTGAACTACAAGTTAGCCTGTCCGACTTTCCTCCTTACGCCAACAGTGCAAGTCGCGGTAGGGACAATGAAACCGGATTGCACTCCGCAACTATTCGATCAGGCCAATGCAGGCGCGAGGGAATACTCGTGATGCAAACCGCCCTGCATCGATCGGGCGCACACGACCGCTCTTGCGCGGAGATGATGCCGGGGTCTCTCGCTGACGAGTAGTGCCGCTCCTGCCGGCGGATCGGGAACACCCGGGCCCAACGCCCTATGTGGGCGCGCCACATTGCAATGGGCTCGCACTCTTTCGGTATCGATCGCATGTGCGATAGCGAGGGTGGAATCAACCAATCCAAGCACTCGCTTCGGATCGTTTCGATCACCCGTTCGCAGATCGCGTTTGCCTTGGGGCTGCATGAAATTGCGAATGGATGCATCTCGAAATCTGCGTCGTGTAGCTTCGGAAACCCTAGTCAGTTCAATAGATCCGCAGGGATCTTGCCGCCGTTTTCGGCCAACTTTAGCAGCACGGTCTTGTGCAGCCACATGTTCATCTGCGCCGAATCGCCCATCTTGTCGGCAGGGCAACCCAGTTCGGTCGCCAGCTCCTTGCGCACTGCAAGGCTGCTGTCAAGGCCTAGCAGCTTCATCAGATCGACGATGGATACTTTCCAGTTGAGTTTTTCGGCGTGCGCGCTTGCCAATCCCTCGAGCTTGGCAACGACATCGACCTCGCTGATCGCCACCGGGGCAGGTGCGGCAACAGGATCAAGTTGCGGCGTAGTAGGAACCTCAACCGCAGGAGCGACTTCGGCGACCACTGCCTTCTTGTCGTCACCAAAACCGAGTTTGGACAGGATGCTGCTAAAGATCCCCATTTTATTTCCTTTACATGGTTGATTGAATGGCCATTATATACTTTCACTGGGACAGCTACTTACCCGTCTTTTCTCGTTCACGCGAAAACTTTGCGACACAACTGATTTTGGTCTTATAGCCGCGCTAACGGCGGTTGCATCGCGCTTCAACATCACACCCTTTCGGGAAATGTTTATTGTAAAGGAAGCCATTGCGTGCACGCGCCGAACCGCATTTCCGCCATGGCACAATGCAATATTACTGCTGTTTGATTGGCGCTTCCTTGACCTGATGGCGGCTTACCAGACGACGCAGGCGGCGCACGGCAAAAAACACCGCCCCCACGACCACCGGAATGGCAAGCCCGGTCGCCAACTCCACATTCAATCCGACACCGGCCCCCTTCACGGCCTTGAGTCCGTAGCCGACCAAACCCACCAGGTAATAACTCAATACCACCACTGATAGCCCTTCCACGGTCTGTTGAAGACGCAGCTGCGTATGGGCCCGCTTGTCCATTGAGCGCAACAGGTCGCTCGTCTGCCCTTCCATAGTGATGTTGACCCGCGTTCTCAGCAAATCAGATGCACGCGCTACCCGCATGGACAATGCTTCCAGCGTGTCATGTACCGATTCACAGTGATCAATAGCCGCCGATAAACGCTGCTCCATGAACTCGCGAAAGGTCTGCAAGCCCTGAATGCGCTCTTCGCGCAGTTCGCCGATGCGGGCCTGAACGATATGGTAATACTCCAGCGAGGCGCGTATACGATAATTTGTTGCGGCGGAAATCCGTTCGACTTCAGCAGCCAAACGCATCAGTTCGTCAAGCAGGCGCTGCTCATCCTCTAAAGTGTCTAATGCGGTGATGCCCTCGGTCAATTCAGCAAGCCGTTTGTCAAAGCGCGCTAGTTCCGGGCCATACTTACGCACAAGCGGCAAGGGTAGCAATGCCAACATACGAAAAGTTTCTATCTCCAGTAAGCGCTGAACCAACCGCCCCGCCTGGCGACGGCGAAGGTTTACATCCTGCACCAGGATGCGTCCAAAGCCATCTGAGTCGATCCGATAATCGGTCCAGGCAACGGCCCCTCCAGCAGATACCGCACTGCCTATCACGGTATTGGATGTGAATAACCTCCCCAGCTCTCTCAGTTCTCGTTGCGGCCGGCTCGCATGGTCCAAAGCCAAATGAGTCGCAACCAAGACCTCACCCGGTAGACTCGCCAACCATTCCTTGGGTACATAGTTGATCGCCGGGTCCGCAAACGGAACCTCAAAAGGTGCGGAATGAAAAAAGGTATAGGTGGAAAACTCTCCATGCCGCACCCACTTCAGGCGAAACGACCCCAGTTTGGCGCTGAAATGGAGTGCGTGGGCGGCCGGTGGATTCACCCCGTAGCGATCACACAGTTGTGCGATCAGCCGCCGCTCCTCGTCGGTCGCCTCAATGCCACACAGTAGCGCGAGGTGCGACGCCTGTACCGGGGCAGCGAGCAGCTCGTAAGGCCCCGCATGTAATTCATTGTGAAGGGTAAAACGTAAAGAGTACTCGGGCACACCCACTACAGTGCTCCGCAACGGTTCGGGGAAGACCGTTGCCGTTCTAGGCTGTGAATTTGCCGTATTCATGATCGGATACTTTCCTTTAATTAAACGTTTCTTTAGTTATTGGCACCACCTTGGGGTGATCAACCCTCCGGTGCCGGCTGACAACATGAATGCGTTCAGCTGTTGCCCAAATCAAACAATAAGTCCGCCCCCAAAGCGCACAAAAGCGGTGTCGCTTCAAGAGACACACTAAAAATATGTCTTTCGTATTACTGAGGTGTGTGTCGAATGCACACAATCAGAAGTCCCTGTCGGGGCCAGAAACATTGACTGTGCGGATTGTATAGTTGTTTTCGCTATTAAAACATCGTTTTATGCTTCAAAAGATCTGGTGCTGCCTAATGAAGACAGTCGTACCCATAATAAGTTCAGATAATGGGGGGCTGCCGTTTCGCCTACACGCCAGTTTGTACCCGCCGGCGGCCTGAGTTGCCGAAAGACCTTATCCAAAACAGGCGTGTATTTGAGCACTCAGCGATTGAGACTGGAATGGTCGATTCCAACGACACGTTCCTGCATCATCTCCTCCAATTGCCCGTAGCGGATGGGTTAAGCCACATACCAGCGGACGCGCCAATGGAGGAAATCTCGCTCAAACTGGCCGCCCTTGAAATCCATCATCGTCCCTTCGCTGTCTGAACATTTGCGGGAAGCCTATCCAGTCTCGGCGGAATTTATTGTTCTCCTGCCTAAAGTAGCAGCGCGGAAATAAAAAGCTCCGCCCTGGGGCGGAGCCATACTCTTAGGCTAGGGCTATCCAACTATTTTATTGGGGTATGACATTTACCGCGCTAGGGCCTTTAGCCCCTTGCTCGGTTTCAAAAGACACCGCCTGCCCCTCAGCCAGTGATTTGAACCCACCCGCTTGAATAGCGGAGTGATGGACGAACACGTCGGGACTACCATCCGCGGGAGAAATAAATCCAAAACCCTTACTGTCATTAAACCATTTTACTGTGCCTGTAGCCATTCTGGTCACCTTCATCTATTGAACACTGCATTAGTGTGCAGATTACTGCCGAGAAATCGCACCAGGGAATGTACCATTTCCTGTAGGCGGGTCGGTTCAGGGCGAAAGTTCGGGCGCCTGCGGCGGAACGCGTCATCCGTATTTGTTAGCTCACAGCGTACATTTTTCGGCCCACCAACTGCCTCAAACCAGCGGAATGTTGATGCCCTCGTGTAAGGGCGACCCGTGCCCAACCCTGCTGGACCTCGGGCCTGGCATTCCCCGCAAAAGTCGCCACATAGTATATACCCATCGCGGATAGGTTTTCCCGGAAATTGTGCGTCCTACTGCTCATGCGCGAAACATCTTAATGATGTACCCGCCTGACTTCTCGTCACGCTCCAATTCGAGTAATTTTCGCGCCTGCGCCTCTTCCAGTAATTGGCTAAAGGTGCGAAAACCATGATAGGTTTCATTAAACCCAGGCTTGCGCCGCTTCAAGGTCTGCTTGACCATCGACCCCCACACCTTCTCCTCCTCGCCGCGCTCTTCAAACAGATCCCCGATCGTGGCCAGAACCAGATCCAGTGCTTCCTGCTTCTTCACCTCCTCAGGCTGCGTCGCCGTCTTGCTCGCCGCCTTTTCTACTGTCGTCTTGCGCTTCGCCTTCCGTTGCTTTTCGGCCTCTCGTACCAAGTCATCGTAGTAAATAAACTCATCGCAGTTGGATGTAAGCAGATCAGAGGTCGAATTTTTGACACCGACACCAATCACCACCTTGTTGTTTTCCCGCAGCTTGCTAACCAGCGGTGAAAAATCCGAATCACCACTGATGATCACAAAAATGTCGACGTGAGACTTGGTGTAGCAGAGATCCAGCGCATCCACGACCATGCGAATATCGGCCGAGTTCTTGCCGGAGTGACGCACATGAGGGATCTCGATCAACTCGAAGCTTGCCTCGTGCATAACCGCCTTGAATTCCTTGTAACGGTCCCAGTCGCAGTAGGCTTTCTTAACGACGATATTGCCCTTGAGAAGCAGGCGCTCAAGCACCTTTTGAATATCGAATGCGGCATACTTGGCGTCCCGCACGCCGAGCGCAACATTCTCGAAATCGCAGAACAAAGCCATGTTCTGGGTCTTAGATTTTCCGCTCATATTGCCTCTGGTGCCTCCTATAGTCCGAAAATATTCGATCAGGCCAATGCAGGCGCGAGGGAATACTCGTTATGTAAGCCGCCCAGCACCGATCGCGCGCATACGACTGCTCCTGCGCCGAGATTATGCCGGAATTTACCGTTGGCGGGTGAGACCGTTCCTGGCGGCGGATCGAGAATACCCGGACCCAATTTCCGATGCGGGCACGCCACGTTGTAATGGGTACCCATTCTTTCAGCATCGATCGGTCTTGCGACCGCGACTGCGAGAGCGGAATCAACCCTTCCAAACATTCATGTCGGATCGTGCCGATCGCGGGCTCGCAGATCGCGTTTGCCTTCGGGCTGTGTGGCGGTGAATTGAGCACGGTCAGCCCGAGATTCTTCATCGAATCGTCCAGGCGCTTGGCTAATATGCTGCCCCGATCGTGAATCAGATAGCGGTGGGCATCCTCGAAACCGATCGCCTCTCGTAGTTGCTGCAGTGTCCAGGCCGCCGTCGGGTGGGTCGTGACAATAAAATGCAGCGAGCGGCGCGAACCCTGATGGACCACCGCAAGCACGTAAAGCCGCCGGAACGTCGCCGTTACTGTAACGAAGAAGTCACAGGCAATGGTTGCCTTTGCGTATTGTTCTAGAACGTGGCCCAGCGCTGATCGCCGCGTGGACGACCAGGTGGCCGCTTGGACATGTACTTGCGGACGGTGCGCGGCGATACCCGGATAGCGAGCTTGAGCAAGAGTTCATTGGCAATGCGTTCCTCGCCCCGCAGCGGGTTCTCCACGGCTATGCGTCGCATCAATCGGCGGAGCGCCAACGCAATGGGTGGACTGCCCGGCCGCGATCTTCAGTGCCAGAACAGGCGCCATCGCGCGCGGTGCCAGCGGATCCAGGTCTCGGGGCGCACCACGACCAGGGCATCACGCCAGTCAGACAATTGGGGAAGCAATGCCAGTGACGCGCGCGTTGCGGCATCCACGCGCCTGGGCATAATCCCACGTTCATGGTAAAGCGCCAATTTGCGGCAAAGTAAAGAGGTTCTCCACCTCGACAGATCGCCGCGGCCTCATCCACAGTGGAACCAGGCCGCCAAGGTCAGCCAGCAACCGAACGATGACTTGAATAGAGGTGATCAGGCTGCGATCACGCATAGTTAGGGACCATGTCGTCAAGCCGGATACTCCCGAATGAGTGTTTGCGGATCACACCCGTTACTGACGACCAAACGCTATTGGCGCAGGCAGTTCAAGGCAAAGGTGATGGGTCGGCCTGGCTGGCCGAGCGCGATGAGCCTGAGAAACTGGACGTACTACGGCGCAACGTGGACACAGGCCTGCCCTGCGGTTCAGAGAAGTTCATTCGCAGGCTTGAGAAGATTACGGGAAGAGCGTTGCAGTATAGGCCGCGTCGGCGGCCCAAGAAGGTGCATGAATAGAAAGGCTAGCGTCCCCTTTTCTCGTTCCCTTTTCTCCCTTTCTCCCGGGCTTCACGAAAATCGTTTAGCCCTACCTACCGGGCAGAAAGCTAAGCGTCGCGAAATGAATGCAAAAATGGAGAAGCGTCGAAAACAAGTATTATGGGTTTGGAACACGACTGCGGGTTCCGTCGCGGCAGACACGCGGCTAAATCGGCGTTTGCGGCGCTTGAAGCGTCAATAGATAGACGAGCATGGCGAAATTGACTAAACAAAGGAACCCCATCAAGCGAATAAAAACGCGTGTCCCGCCTGAATTGATAATCTGCAACATCGGGCTTTCTTCGTTACCCCGTGCGTTTGTTTTCCAAAACGTCGATAACAGGTCTTGTATCTTCTCAGGACGGTTGATGCCTCTTACCCCCACCCACAGGAAGAAAACCGCCATCATCAAGGTCATCAGGTCGCTCATCATCGCCAAGGTACTCTCGGTTGCCACTGCTAGCCCAATGTCAGACTCCGGGCGGCGAGAAAAATTCTCCGCGTCTTAATGTTGATCTCTTCGACTGCTGCACCAGGTACAAGAATGGCATCTATTTCACTAAAACAATATAGACCATCGCACTCAGGCCAGCCCATCGGGGAAAAGTACGTCGAAGAGTGTTCTTATGTCCAAGCCGCCCGGGACGCCTGCGAATTCCGCCCATGGGAAAGTCGACGCAAACCATCTCGGCTTAGTCGCACCGAGCTCGCCGGGGCCATGAACAACGTGCAGCGCTTGTGTTGACGCTGCGAGAAGCAAGATACAAAGAATTATAAACCCCATTTTCATCCTAGACTCAACGTATCGTTACACCGGTTCACCACGCCTCTTCTTCTTTTCAAACAGCAAGCAATCGCGCAATCCGAGATCGGCTGGCCTGATTCTAGGGCTGTTAGCGCATTCGCGCCCTCGAGGTGGGACCATGCCCCCCTCTTCATCGCGGGTAGACAATAGCGATCCACCGGCCACCTTGGGCGGCTGGCCCATCCGCATGCTCAGTAAATACCCGCCTCGTCAGCGCGATCATGGCGCGCCGGCGCCCGTAGTGGCTGGGTGACAAGCCCACGTACGTGAGTATCTTGCGAATATCCGCGGGGTCCTCAATCGCAGCAAGAGCCTGCCCCGCGAAGCGCTTTGGGTATCACTCTAAGTTGATCGCCGCCGCTCGGGCAGATGTCGATGTCGATATCAAAGACCGGCTTCAACAGACGTGCCCATTAGACCATCCTGTTCGTCAAGCGGACCAGATTCAATCGCGGCCGCGATACCAGTGCTGCCAATCTTTGACTGGATCTGACAGTGCCCTTCGCGGACATGGGAACGCGCCTAGGACCTTTACCCTTTCTCAGATAGGGCCTATACATAAAGTTGGAGCCCGTCGCCGCCAATGACCGGTGGCACACCGGGACCCCGTCGAGGGAGGCGTCCGACGGCGTGAGGGCAACTGGATAAGGAGGAGTTGGTATGGCCAGGAAGAAAACCCGAGTCACGGGTAAGAAGGACGGAGGCGCGGAGGCGCGCAAGTTCGGCTACTGCACCATGCCGATGGTGAAGCCGCGGGAGTTCGGTCCTGAGGTAAATCCGAACCGGTTCCGCCTCATCCGCATGAACGACAAGAAGTGGGTCAACGGCACCAATCTGCACTATTACTTTTTCACCGCACCGAAGCGCTGGAGCACCAAGGAGCCGGAAAAGAATGTGGTGCGCAACGCCTTCAAAATGTGGAAGGACATCGATATCGGTCTGGAATTCACCGAGGTCGATTCGGTGGACGAGGCGGAAATACGCATCGGCTTCCTGCGCGGCGACGGCGCCTGGTCCTTCATCGGCCGCGACATCCTCACGATCGGCCAGGACGAGCGCACGATGAACTTCGGCTGGGACCTCACCGACCACCCGGGCGAGATCGACACCGCCATTCACGAGATAGGCCACACCTTGGGCTTTCCCCATGAGCACCAAAACCCGTACGCCGGCATCGTCTGGGACGAGGAGACAGTCTACGCGGCTCTCGCCCAACCGCCGAACTCTTGGGATCGGCAGACCACCTATTACAATATTATCCGCAAGATCAGCGCCGATTCGGTGCAGGGCTCAAACTGGGACCCGGACTCGGTCATGCACTATCCCTTCGGCCCCGGGATGATCAAGGAGCCGAACCAGTATCGCAACGGCCTCATGCCCGCGGGCGGGATTTCCGCGCGAGACAAGGAATGGGCGAAGACCTTCTATCCGCGGATCAAGAAGCGTGACGTCTTGGCGCTGGAACCCTTCAAACCGGTGCGGCTCACCATCAACCCGGGCCAGCAGCTCAATTTCAGCATCACGCCGCCCTCGACACGCCGCTACGAAATCCGCACCTTCGGCAAGTCGGATACGGTGATGGTGCTGTTCGAGAATATCAACGGCGAGTTGCGCTACATCACTGGCGACGATGACAGCGGTCACGACACCAACGCCCGGATCCGCGTCAAGCTGTTCAAGGATCGGCGCTACGTGCTGCGGCTGCGCCTCTACTACAGCGCGCGTTCCGGGGATACCGCGATCATGCTGTGGTGAGCGAGCGGGGCCACCGGCCTGTTAGTGTTCTACAAAAAACAGGGGACAGATTGAGATAGATGGTTTCCCGACGATATCCTCGGGAGGGCGTGTGGCAACTGCCCGCCGCCAATTCCAGTCTCAATGGTCGCGCCACCTTCTGATAACTGATTAGAGGATAGTCGGATAGCAGAATCTGGTCCCAGGTTCCCCAGTATTCGACCATCCACCGTCTGGTTGGGCGGGGTGCTTACACCCTCGATTGGGCTGGGGGCAATGAGGGTGTGACGGGATAGAACGATTTGTTCGTCATCTGACTTTCGATCGGCCTGTGCTTAGAACCATGCTGACTGAGAAACATAGTTGAAGTATCAGTATAATGCAGGTCCGGCATGTCAAAATGGCGACGTTTTACCTCGTGTTATAACAATGAGGGCGCGCCGAAAGTGTCGCCTCCAGACCAGAAAAAGTGAGCGCTCTCATGTACACCTCAGTCAAAATCTGCTGTAGTCAACTTCTGCTACTTACGCTGCTTGTGTTGCCAAGCGGATGGGTTTTGGCGCAAGAAGATGGGGCTGGCGCTGTTGAAAACGCGTCGATGTCGCCGTTAGTGGCGGAAGGCGATGCTTTAATTGAGAGAGTAGACGGGCTTAAAAAGAAGATCTCAAAATGGCAGCAGATATTTCAGCATGCTAGCGGCGAAGATCGTGCCGTTGCGGCAACGCAAATCACACGTCAAGAGACGGAACTGCGCCATACGCTGGACGCCCTGATCAAACACTTCGCGCAACGCCGTAGCGAAGGATTGGCCAGCGAGGCATTACAGAATAGCCTAGCGCACTTGGTTGAAGAGGAGTCTCAGCGCGTTCAAGAACAGATCAAGCGAGCACAAGCGGCGGTTGCAGAATTGCGCACAGGGCGCGAAGCGCTGGCGCCATCGGAACTCCTGGCCCGTGAGCAGCTGTTGACAGAAGCGAATAAGGAGCTGAATCAACTACTCAAAGCACTGCTGAGCAATAGTGAGCGTCAAGTGACCCTCCAGCTTAACGCCGAGGCACCGTTGGCCGCGCTCGATAGCCTGTTAACAGAGCGGGCCGATATGCTGGCCGGGCGGGTCGAATTTGTGCAACAGCAATTGACGCAGCTAGCTAAACGCCTTGCTAAGGCCGCCAAGGGAGACCAAGAGGCGCTGGAAACGCAAAGAAGAGCCTTCCTAGAGAAGAAGCGCAACGCGACCAGCAGTCTGGCGGCGGTGTTGGCTTTGATGGATAAGCGGGCAATTGAGACCTCAGACTATAGTCAACTATTGATCAAGGCAACCGGTGAAATTAGCGGTGAGACGCTTGATACCAAAGTGCTCGTCGGATTGTCGCAACAGTGGCTTGATAGCGCCAAGGTTTGGCTTGTTGAGTATGGCCCGGGAATAGTCGTCAAGGTATTGGTCTTTATTGGCATTCTACTGGTCTTTAAGGTTCTATCAGGATTTGTAGGCCGCGTGGCGCGAAAAGCGATCAAGGCCTCTAAGGTGGCATTATCGCAACTGCTGCAAGAGTTTTTCATTTCGTTGTCGGCCAAAGTCGTCATGTTGATCGGTTTTCTGATTGCGATTTCACAGCTCGGCATTGAAATTGGACCGCTTTTGGCCGGTCTCGGTGTAGTTGGCTTTATAGTTGGCTTTGCCTTGCAGGATACGTTGTCTAACTTTGCTTCTGGACTAATGATTTTGATCTATCGTCCCTACGATGTTGGTGATGTAATCGAAGCCGGCGGGGTGATGGGAAAAGTCGATCAAATGAGCTTGGTCTCCACTACCATTTTGACTTTCGATAATCAGAAACTGGTTATTCCCAATAGCAAAATCTGGGGCGATGTCATTCGTAATGTTACCGCGCAAGATAGTCGTCGCGTCGACATGGTTTTTGGTATTGGCTATGCGGATGACCATGATAAGGCCGAAAGAGTGTTGCGAGATATTATCGCTCAGCATCCTTTGGTGTTGGCTCAGCCTGAGCCGGTAATTAAGTTGCACACGCTGGGAGAGTCATCGGTCGATTTTATTGTGCGGCCGTGGGCGCGGACCAGCGACTATTGGGCAGTGTACTGGGATGTGACCCGCACTGTGAAACTGCGTTTCGACGCTGAAGAGATTTCGATTCCGTTCCCGCAACGGGATGTACATATATACAATGCTTTGCCCAAGGCAACGTAATTGACGTACCGATAGCGGGAACGTACTAGCGGAAAATGTCGGGCTTCACCGGCGCAGTCCCCTACCTGCGCGCTTTGCGAGCTTGTCGTCGGTTTTAGGGATAGTCGCCCCTTCTTGCAGGAAGGTTGTCAGGTCGGGGCAGATGAGACATCAACGTCTTTACGATGATATTGGCGCCACCACGTACGTAGACTAGTGAAACTCCAGCCTTGGGGGTGAGATGCCGCATCGTCGGCATACGCCGGTGGAATTGCACTTAGGTTACTGTCTTACAGCCGGCGACCTACTTCAGTAATTAGTGGCTGGCAGCACGCGTGTTTGTTCGCACCCACATTGGCATGCTCGGATATTGGCGGAGTACATCATATGATGTGGGCTCAATAGCCCCATAATGCGAGTAATTGTTGGGACTCCAGCGGCGAATCATTAGTCGCCGTTTCCTTAATGGCATACTCCCGTTGCCCGCAATGGCGCACTAGAGGTTTGCCATAGGTGACGCCGCGCGGCGCGATGAGGCTAGCCACACGGGGAGAGCTATCGCTCTTGGCGCGGTGAGTGACAACGGCAATCTCACCATTATAGAGCCGTACCATCCCTCCGGGAGGAAACACGCCTAGCTCCTTGATAAAGGAATAGGCCAACGACTCATCCACCTCCTTGCCCTTGCTCAAAAACAGATCACGCAGTGCCAGGGTTGGCAACATCGGCACCCGATAGGCCCGCTCAGAGATCTTGGCATGATAGATATCTGCCAAACTGATTATGCGCGCACCCACCTCGATTTCGTCACCGACCAGGCCCTTGGGGTATCCGCTGCCATCGACGCGCTCATGATGGTGCAGCACGATGTTCAGCCAATCTTGATCATCGACACCGGCCGCCTTGAGCAAAGAGACACTAATTTCGGAATGGCGTTGAATTTGCTCCCGCTGCTTCTCGCTGGCGGGTTCCAGCTGCATCTGCAAGCAGTCCTGCAGCTCAAACATCCCCACATTGGCGGTCAGCACGGCGGCCAATGTCTTGCGTCGTACTGCCGGTGGCATGCCCACATGCGCACAGACCAGCTCGCACAATAAAGCGCAATGGATCGGGTGCCTGACGATATAGGAGCCCTTTTTTACCAGATGGATCGCACTGAGGGCGGCGTCGGAATCTTCAGTGCACAATAACTGGATATCCGCGCACAGCATGCCGACATCGAAACGAATGTCGCGCAGTTTACCGTCCGCCACACCCCGCAAGATGTCGAATAACCGCCCCATGAAATCATGAATGCGTGAGAAGGGATTATCCTCAGAATTACCCTCTGATTGATATCGATACTCCTGCACGGCTTGCGCTTTGCCTTCGTCCTCCTCCTGGGCGAGCACCTCGGCCTCTCCCGCCTCTCGATACAGCCCCTTTTCAAACATAATCTCTAATTGACGCTCGCTCTTGACGATGGTGCCCTCATGCAAGAGGACCTTTCCCGCTTTATTGAATACGGTCCAGCCTATGGGCTGGTTGACAAGGATCTCAGAGTCCTTGATCTTGATATGATTAACTGGTTTCTCGCTCATTCCTGGATCACCTCTGCGATGGTGCGGCCCGCATCAGCATCGACTTGCCGCTGCCGCCAGCCTTCCTGTGGACATGCTGTCCCCGCTCGCCAATACCGCCCACAGGAGGGGATTTCAATGCTTACATCGGCATTTTGGTGGATTCATTGACTGGCCATGGCCAACGCTGAGATCAGGCGAAAAATCGGCCAGGCAGCCAACACCCTCTTGCCGCCGCGACATAGAGGTAGCGTAGGCAAACCAGACATCGCCCTCGCTTCGCGAAAAAGAGGCCGTCCATATCTTCTATTCGCAAACGGCACAAGTCTCGCCTCATGGATCCTCGCCAGGCTCGACGGCGACAGTCACCGCAAGCGGCGCTATCTGGCATTCCAGAAACTTGGACGCGTTGTGCGCTCGGTGCATTTACACAGATGCCCTATTCAGGCGGCCTTTCCTCTTCAAAGCTGAGCGCCTGCAACTCGAGACCCTCTATTTCTTGTAGAGACTTTCCGGCGATCCCCTGCAAGTCGCCATACATGCCTACCGTGGCGCCCATGACGCGCTCGATCTGGGCTTCGCGCTTGGCCCATTGCTTCATGATGGCCTTTCTTTCCTTATCCAGATCGGCCTGCATGGTGGAAAATGCTTCGACGATGGCCTCCACGCGGTGGCGAAAACGCGGGCCGGTGAGGTACTGGTAGACCATTTCGGTTTTGGTTTGCTGGCCTTCGGAAGCCTGTCGTGCAGTGGCAATGTCCAGCAAGGTCTGGCGCAGAATCGCCGCAACCGGCAAGGCGGCGCGAGGATGCGTGACCCAGATGCCGTCTACCATTGCGAATGTCTCTATGCCCTTGGGCAATACCTGACTCACGATGACGGCAATATCCGCCTTGGCGGTGCGTTGATCCTCGCGCAACTTGGCCAACCAGGGTTCGCTCCAGTTCTTGGTGCGTTTGGTCTCCCACAATATAGTGCCGCTCGCCTGGCCGCTGGCGCTGACGACACGCTGCAACGCATCGCCGCCAAACTCACCCTTGGGGACAGGCTCGATAACATCGAAAGGGAATTTGTCGTGCAACAGGTTTTCAAGTTCGAGCTCTTGCACTTCGCCCTGTAGTTGCTGCGAACCTTGTTCGGCGCGGCGCTTGAGATCCTCGATTTGCTTCTGCATCGCGGCGATGGTCTGCTCTTTCTCCATGACCTTGAGCTTCTGTTCGTCCTCGGCCTCTTTTTTGGCTTGCTCGCGGATAGTCGTGAGACCTTGTTGCACGCGCTTTTCAACAGTGAGTTCCAGCTCGCGTTTGGCATCATCGAGTTCGCGCTGCTTCTTGATGAGCAGCGCCTGGGCCTGTTGCGCCTCGGCAAGTTTTTCATCCCGAATCTTCAGCACAGCTTGCAAGTCGGCCAGTTCCCGCGTCTTCGATTCCAGATCGGTGGCGGCCGCCTGTTTGGCTTTCTTCGCCTCCTCCGCCACGATCCGGGCGCGATCCATTTTCAATTGCTCTTCCACTCGACCGGCGACCTGCTCATCGAGTCGGTGCTTGGCCTCTGCCAGTTGCTGTTCCTTCTCGCGCGCGGCTTGTTCGCGCTGGGCGATGTCGCGGTCCTTCTGTGCCAGTTGCTGCTCGTATTGCTTGCGGGTACTCGCGATCAATGGCGCCGCCAAGGACTCGGTGAGCTTGATTTGGGTTTGGCAGCTGGGGCAAATGATGGTGGGCTCTGTCATCAATGGTTCCTTGGGTGCGTGCAGCAAAGCTCGAGGCTATATAGCACATCACTAGTTTTCCTCGCCTGTCGTTCCAGTGTTGTAGGCGCGACGAGGTCATTTCCTTTCACAAGAAAGGATCCTAACACTTTGTTATATATAGAGGATACATCTTGAGCACGTTGAGGTGTAGACGGAGGCGGAATATCAAAGCGGCGGGAGATTGACCTGAGTGCTAAGGAACTGGACCGCTGCCGCCATCCATGGCAGCAGCACCCGGCGCCGCATCAATAATCAGACAGCTCGGCCTCATAACTCAGACCCTTGGCCCTGGCCTGCTCCCTCACCGTGCCGTAGATTTTCACATCCAAAGAGTCCTTGGCGGCATCGCTCTCCTCCACCTTTTCCTTCAGGAAGCTGGAGCGCTGCTCGGTCAGTTCATCAATCTGTTTTTTCAGCTCATCACGTCTTGCCGCCGTCGTTTCGATCACCGTCTGGCGCTCCGCCGGCGCCATGACCTGCAGGGAGGCGGGCAGCTTGGCCGTTTCAATGGTGTCGAGATCGACACGGCCACTGGCCACATCGTCCACCAGTTCATTTTCACCCAACAGATTGTCCGCCCCGCTGGCCGAGGCGTTAAAGGTGGCCCGTCGTGCACGTGATGACACAGAGGCCTCTTCGTGCAGTTTCTTGGTCGCCTCGAGTTTGCGTTGCTGGATTTTCTTTTGTTCGGCATCACCATAAAACAGCCGGGTATCATCCAGCTTGGCGGACAACTCGGCCAGCTTACCATCATAGGGCGTGCTGATGGCCACGGCACTGCCACCCTGCTCGACCTGGAAGAAATCACCGCCTGCCGCCTGGGCAATGCGCTGCCATTCTGTTTCAGTGCCACGATTCTGACCGCATTGAATCGTATTCACAACGATGCCTTTGTGCTGCGCCACCTTGAGGGTTTGCGGATATTGCACCTCATCCTGATAATCCATGTGCGGCGGCGCATCGCCCACCAGAAACACGACTTTATAGGTGTCCTGATCCGGACTCCAGCTGATCCGATTGACCGCATCATGCAAGGCCTGGTTGACGCTCTCCGGGCCGTCGCCGCCGCCCTGGGCACTGAAGCCGATCAGGGCGGCATAGAGGCTGTCGAGATCGGTGGAGAGATCGACCACGCGGGTGACATACTCATCGCCGCGATCGCGATAGGCCACCAAACCGATTTTGATCTCGGGCGCCGGCTGGGCCGAGGCCATGTTGCTGGCGATGGACCAGATTTTCTCCTTGGCGGCCTCGATCAGCCCGCCCATGCTGCCGGTCGTGTCCAACACAAACACCACCTCCACCTTGGGCCGCTGGTTGAATTGTTGATGCGTCGTGGGCACGTCGGGCACCACCACCGGATCCATCGGCAAGGGCGTGATGGCACCGGTGCTCTGTTTGAGCGGAACAAAAACCACTGTGGCAGCGGTCAACGCAAATAGTGTGATGGCAAAGAATTTGGTCTTCATGGTGAGCTCCTATTTTAAATTTAACTGAGGGAGAGTTTGCCCAGCGCCGCCTCGGCGTTGCGATGGGCGCGCATGAAAGGATCAGCACGATCCGCATTTGCAGGAGTATTGGCGTGCCGCCCCTGAACCGACCACTGGACCGGAATCAGCGCGAACAGGGCCTGGACGAGAAACAGGGTCCACAAAGCCAGCAACAGGCTGCCACTGTTGAGAAAGGCCCACAGTCCCGCCACCAGCCCGAAGCCACTCAGGCCCAGATCCACCAGGGAGGAAATCACGCTGCGATAATAGAGCAGAGATCGAATTAGCCACAGCACGGCAGCTAGCAGGATTACAACCCCAACAAAGGGGGGGTCGAGCAGCCAGACGCCGAACAAGCTTAGCGCCCAACACAGGACGGCGGTCATGCGTCCGCGCTTTTTCGGGCTGCGCGCCAACAGATAGACCAGATACGCAGATCCAATCAAGGCAAGCATGGCGCGGGCGCTAAAGGCAATATTAAAGAACGTAGCCATCACGCCATAGAGCGCCGCCCCGGCCACACTGGCCACCACCGCCACCAATACGCCTTCGTAAAATCCAGGCCGCTTCATGACACACTCCTTTGCTGCTTTTCTCGCAGCAGCGCCACTTCCACGTCGGCATCAGTAATCGTGTTCGTCACCGGCCAGGGCGGCTCGCTGGCCTGCGGCGCTGGTTCATCAACCAGCAGTTCCAGCTTCTGGCGCATGGCTTCTAGCCGCGGCCCATAGTCATCGATGAGTCTCTGCGTCGCGTCGCTATCGCGCAGCAATGCTTGCTGCCTTGAAGCCAGCGACTTATGCAACTGCTGATGTTCCAGCTTGCGCTTGAGCAACACTCGCGCCAGCGCCTCGTTATTCGCCAGGAAACAGACATCCAGCTCGTCATTGATATTGCTGACGGCCTCGGCCAGCTCCTGCAAGCGACTGTCCAATTGAGTCTGCTGTTGGTGCTGGGTATTCAGCTGTAGGCGTTCACGCGCCAGCGCCTCCTCCATTTCCCTGACCGATTGGCGGAGCAACATCGCCGGCTCTTCCAGCTGGTCGATCACGGCATGCAGATCCGCCCTGAAGAGATGAGTGATACGATTAATCAGTGCCATGTCGGGGTCCTCTCGTGGTTGATGATGCGTTCAGTCTAGGCGCGGAGAGGACGACACTGTAGACAGACTTTGGTAAAAGCTTTACGCGGATGTTTACAAAACATTTACATGTGGTTAGAGCATCAAACTGCTAGGCTGATGACGTTATGCATAAGAAAACACGCATATTGATCGTCGAGGACGAAGAGGCCATTCGCACCGGCCTGGTCGACGTGTTGGTCTTTCACGGCTTCGAGGTCGAGTGGGCCGGCTACGGGCCCGAGGGATTGACCAAGGCGTTGAGCGGGACCTTTGATTTACTGCTGCTCGACGTCATGCTGCCGGGCATGGATGGTTTCGAGATTTGCAATCGCATCCGCGAGCAAGACCCCGCCCAGCCCATCATCATGCTCACCGCCAAGAGCAGCGATGAAGACATCATCCAGGGCCTGAGCCTGGGCGCGGATGATTATGTCAGCAAGCCCTTCTCGGTGGCCCAACTGGTATTGCGTATCCAGGCGGTATTGCGCCGCGCCCGCGTCGGCGCCGAGACCCACACACGTATTCAACTGGGTGATGCGTTGGACATCGACATCCTGAACCTAGCCGGACAGTTGAACGGCAAGACCCTCCACTTCACTCGTCGTGAAATGGAAATCCTGCAATACCTGCACAGCAACGCCGAGCGGCCGGTACCGCGCGAGGAACTGCTCAACAAGGTCTGGGGTTACGCCAAGACCATGGACATCGAAACCCGCACCGTGGACATTCACATGGCCAAGCTGCGGCGCAAAATCGAACCCGACCCAAGTTCGCCGCGCTTTCTGGTGACCGTGCGCGGCGCCGGCTATCGCCTGATGCCGGACTGAGCATGCGTCGCAACCTCAACAGTCTGCGCCTGATCCTGGGGCTGTTCTTTCTGGCCCTGGCCGTCCCCACGGCTATTCTCATCTATCAAGCCCTGAGCCAGATGAAGTGGGAATCGTTCCTGCAGCATCAGGTCATGGCCGAAGAACTGAGCACGCGCATAGACAAACGATTGAACCGGCTCATCGCCGAGGAAGAGCAACGCGCCTACGCCGACTATACGTTTTTGAATATCGCCGGTGATGCGAACAGTAACTTTTTGCAGCGCTCCCCCCTCGCCGCGTTTCCGGTTCAGGCCGACATCCCCGGCGTGCTGGGCTATTTTCAGGTGGATGATCAGGGTGACTTCAGTACACCCTTTTTGCCTGACCAAGACGCGAGTCAGAATTTCGGTATCAACGCCGACGAACAACGATCACGCCTGGCCCTGCAGCAACAGATTCATGACATCTTGAGTCACAACCAACTGGTCAAACAAACAAAGAAAGATCAATCACCGGCTAGAAGAAAGGATGCCCCGGCGTTGGATACTGCAGCGTCCTCCACCGCCGAGTCTGAACTGGCCGCGGACATCGCGCTGCAGGGCATGGCGGGCAAGGAAGAAGCGGACAGCGACTCCGCACTGACCAGCTTTGACAGCTTGGAAAAACGTGATGACACCCGCCAGCGCGAATCAAGACTGGCGCAGTCATTGGGCCGCGTCGATGAGCTGAAGCTGAAATCTAGATTCGAGCAACAGGCCACTAGCGCCCCACGTGAAGCCAGCAAACAGCGTCTACTGGATGAAAAGCGCGCCGCGCGTAAAGAGCAGACTATTTTGCCCGAGACCTTGCCGCCCCAACCCATCGCCAGCCCGCCACCAAGTACAGCCCAAAGCCCGGTTCAACACTTGGCACCAAATCCAGAGCAAGCGGCCATCCGCATCACCACCTTTGAGAGTGAAGTGGACCCGTTCCGCTTCAGCCTGCTCGACAGCGGTCACTTCGTCCTGTTTCGCAAAGTCTGGCGCAATGGCGCCCGTTATACCCAGGGAATCTTGCTCGACCAGCGCAGCTTTGTTCAGGGTGTGATCGAATCCGCCTTTAATGAGACCACCCTGTCCGAGATGAGCAATTTGGTGCTCGCCTTTCAGGGTGACGTGCTGTCCGTGATCAGCGGCCGCAGCAATCGTAACTTATACTCAAGCGCAGCCGACCTACGAGGGGAACTGCTCTATCAAACACGATTTTCCGCGCCGCTGAGCGAGGTGGAGTTGATCTACAGCATCAACCACTTGCCGGCCGGGCCGGGCGCCCAGGTGGTCAGCTGGACCGCGCTGGTATTGGTCGTGCTGTTGCTGGGTGGCTGCCTGCTGTTCTATCGCCTGGGTAAAAGGCAGCTGACCTTGGCACAGCAGCAGCAGGACTTTGTTTCCGCCGTCAGCCATGAACTGAAGACCCCCCTAACCTCGATCCGCATGTACGGCGAAATGCTGCGCGAAGGCTGGGCTGATGAAAACAAAAAAAAGCAGTACTACGACTATATCTTCGCCGAAAGCGAACGACTGTCACGCCTAATCAACAATGTCCTGCAACTGGCGCGCATGAATCGCAATGAAATCCACATCGAACTCAAAGAGGTGTCCGTCAATGAAATCATGGACACCCTACGTTCGAAGCTCACCTCACAGTTGGAACACAGCGGTTTTGAATTCAATCTCATCGATGACTGCGAGCAGTCGAGTCTGAAAGTCCAGATCGATATGGATCTGTTCACCCAAATCATCATCAACTTGGTGGACAATGCCGTGAAATTTTCGCGTAGCGCGGACCATAAACGCATCGACGTGCGCTCTGTGCAAAGCGGTGAGCAAAACATTATTTTCAGCGTGCGCGACTACGGCCCCGGCATTGCCAAAGACCAGCTGAAAAAGATCTTTCAGCTATTTTACCGCGCTGAAAATGAACTCACCCGACAAACGGTCGGCACCGGCATCGGCCTGGCCTTAGTACAACAACTGGCGCGCCACATGCACGCCCAAGTGGATGTCATCAACCGCCAACCGGGCGCCGAATTCACTATCGCGTTCAAACTCGACCGAATCTGAGAGGTCCGCGCTTTCGATTGTTCAATGTCATCGACGACCACAACGTACAATGCGCCCATGACGCAGTGGGTGGCTTGCCGCCCAGTGTCTATGCCGCCAGAAACTTGGAACACTCTAGTTTTGAACTGTGTACTTGAAGGGGAAGCTTACGATTCGATGGCAACGACATATTGAAACCTTAGCTGCTGTCCAATTGAAAGGGTAGGTGTCGGCCAAATGAAACCCCCGGTCCGGCCCGCGTGCCGATGAACCATCCGGAAAATCCGGGTGACTGAACGCCGAGCTGCAACGCCGACCAAGGTGGGACTAATGCGAACAACAGGATGGAAGCGCTTTTTAGCCGCTCCAACTCCGTTCAATCATCCTTGAGCATCTTGCGTATCTTCTTGAAGCGCTTCAACACCTCGTTATCCAACACCGGGTAACTCAGGCTCAGTTCGCGCAGCCGCTGGACGATGATTTCCGCCACCGTCAGGCGCATGTAGGGCTTGTCATCGGCGGGGATCACATACCACGGCGCCCAGGGGTGGGAGGTGGCGGCCACCGCTTGTTCATAGGCTTGCATGTACTTCTTCCAGTCTTTTCTCTCCGCTACATCGGCTTCGGAAAACTTCCAGTTCTTGTTCGGGTCGTCGATGCGGGCGAGAAACCGCTCGCGCTGCTCCTTGCGCGAGATATTGAGCCAGAACTTCAATATCACCGTGCCGTTGCGCGCCAAATGTTTTTCATGATCGCAGATCGATTCGTAGCGTTCCTGCCATAACGTCTCCAGAACATCAGACTGGGGCAGCCGTTGCGCCGTTAAGTATTCAGGGTGCACGCGCACCGCCAGCACCTCTTCGTAATAACTGCGGTTGAAGATCCCGATGCGTCCCCGTTCCGGCAAGCGGCAGCTGGTGCGCCACAGGAAATCATGATCGAGTTCTTCCTTACTCGGCTGCTTGAAAGAAAAGACCTGACAGCCGGCCGGATCGATGCCGCTCATCACCGCACGTATGGTACTGTCCTTACCCGCTGCATCCATGGCCTGAAAGATCAACAACAAGGAGTGATGATCATGGGCGTAGAGCTTGCGCTGCAGCTCGTCCAGTTCATCGATCTGTTCTTTAAGCCGCTCCCTCGCCTTCCCTTTGCGTGGCGCCTCTTGCGGCGGCGCGGTCGGCATACTGGCATGTTTGAAACTGCTATCGAAGGGCGCGAGATAGGGGCTGTCGACGACTTTGTACATAATCGGGGTTCACCTGGTGTCGTGCTATGACGGCTAATGACGAAAGCCTGATGCAACCACTACGCGACATGTGCTCAGGGTCCGGCATCTCCGCCTCATGGCAATAGCGCCTGTCGACAGCATAATCCGAAGTCGCCAGCCCAACAACGCGCACATTGCCAGTGATCGTCACTCTAACTGATCGTCATTGCACTTGGCGGCACATCCTGTCATTTCGACTGAAAGGAGAAATCCTATTCCCGATGACACAGTAACCACCGGCCGTTCGGGATACTCTCCGGGCGTTGAGATTTCTCCCTGCGGCCGAAATGACAAGCAGTGCGGTCGAAATCACAATCGCTGCGGTCTCAATGACACCGGTACGATCAAAATCACCAGCGGTGATCACGTGGACGTCCTCCTAAGGAAGCTCTGAATAATTTCCTGATGTGTCATTTCGACCGTGGCGAGAAATGACAATTAATTTGAGTCTCCGTCACTATGCGCACCTTCCCGGTAGCCGTCATTCCGGTTGTCTCACATTGCGTACATTTCCAGTGACTGTCATTTCGATCGACTGACATTGCGCACATGTGCCGTGGTTGTCGTTTCGACTGAAAGGAGAAATCCTATTCTCACTCACAGCACACAGACCGGCATATATAATAATTGACATTCGTAATGTCACTTTAACTGTTTATTATTAAGGTATTAACATCGTACCCTAGCCTGGCCACAGCACGCTGCCCGCGGAATCGCGCCGGGCTGTCGATGGCCCTCAACCGGGCCAAGTCATCAACCCGGCTTTCCACGTCCTTGATGGCCTTCTTAAGAAAAGATCTGAGATCGCTTTTGATATGTGGCGCCACTTGCTTGATCGGGATGTTCTTGAGCACACAGAAGATGGCCAGGGCATAGGTGACTTCTACCTCATCCAGCGCGCCCTTGCGCTCCATGGCCGGATTGCTGCAACTGCCGCATCCCACGGCGACCTTGGGACGGGCCGTATTCGCAAACATGATGCCGAAACCCAGGTAAACGCCTAACAGCTCCATCATGTGCGGCCACTGTTCTTGATCGCAGGGCGCCGGGCTTTGCGCCAGCGCGCCCAGATGATAAGCCAGCGCATGAGCGTAGTTGGCGACCATGACGTTGGGATTGCCCACCTGCTGGGGTTCATACAACAGCGTCAATGCGGCGCCGTTCCCCGCTTCCAGACCCTGCATGACCTGCTGCATATTGGCCAGGGACTCCGCTGGCTGGTCAAATACGCGATGATTGACGATGCGGCAAGGGATGTACGCCAGACCCGCATATTTCTTGACGTGGTCAAGTATCAGCTGAGCCATCTCCTCCACGCTGTCGCCGTTGCCGGGAAAGCAGCGGTTCGACGGTTCGACCAGGATGGTCTCGTCAAAGAACACATCACTGCCAAAGTTCTGCAAGGCCCAGGTATAGCCGTCGAACAACCAGGCCGTGGCTGCTTCCGGGAGTAAATCAGGTTTCTTGAAGAATTTATCCAGCATAGGGGCACACTACCGTTGGGGACGTGCAACGTGCACGACTTGAGCCCGCTGCTCCCAGTTCATCGGCGTCCAATGAACAGGGCATTGTCCATCCTGACCACAATAAACCTCTTCACCACATCAAATCATCCGGAATTTTATAATCCGCGTAGGGATCATCGCCCTCCTGCTCTGGCTCGAACTCATGATCAGACAGGATAATGCACTGCGCGTCGCGCTGCTTGATCTTCTTCGCCACCGGCATCGGCACCAGCTCGTAGCCCTCATTCAATTTGGCGATCGCCAGACGGCCGGACATGAGATGTTTGTGTACCGTCTCTGACACGTAGAGGCGCTTGACCACATTGGCGTCGGCAAAGTTGTAAACAATATCGCCATCACGGTCTTGCACCCGATTGGTCTCGATCAACTGCCTGACCTGAGCCGCGATGGCCTTGCGCTGCACTTCTTCTTGCTTCTGCTGGTTGAGCTGACGGTCGCGCTCCAGCTTTTCTGTCTGAGCTTGTTGCGCCAGCCGCTGCGCCTCGCTCAGCGGCTCGGGCGCACCCCGCTTGGTCTTCTGCTTCTGACTTCTATATTGCTTGTTCTTCAGCTGCTGCGCCTGGTTTTTATCAACCAGGCCACTTTTCTTCAGCTGCTCTAACAGGGAATTGCCCATGGGTGTGCTCCGGGTGCCATGAATGAAAGAAGCTCTGATCAATTGTCATTTCAACCGCTTACTTTGTCATTTCGACCGCAGGGAGAAATCTTAAGATGCAGATATTGCGCACAGTCCAAAGGTGACAGATTTCTCGCAAGCTCCCTGACTGAACTCGGGACAAGGCTCGAAACGACAGCTAGTCAGAGTCGCCCTAACGCACGTCCAGCAATTCCACGTCGAACACGAGAGTCGCATTGGGCGGGATCACCCCGCCCGCACCACGCGCCCCATAGCCCAGCTCCGGGGGAATGGTCAAAGTGCGCTGTCCGCCCACCTTCATGCCCGCCACTCCCTCGTCCCAGCCCTTGATCACCCGGCCCCCGCCGAGGGGAAAATCAAACGCCTCACCCCGATCACGCGAGCTATCGAACTGCTCCCCTTTATGATCCGGCGCCGCCTCATCGAACAGCCACCCGGTATAGTGCACGGAAACCCGCTGCCCCGCCGTCACTTCCGCGCCTTCGCCAACAACCACATCCGTCTTGATCAATTCTGTCACGCCGCTCTCCTCTCTGTTGGAATCCACTGAATCGGAACAGGCACTCACCGCAAGGAGCAGCGTTGCCAACGCCATTGCCCAGGGCACAAAAAGAACACCGCGCATTATTCGTTGTCGTTCAGGTTTCATGTGACACCTTATCATGCTGCGCCGCTTGCCCCATCAGGGACTGACCCCTGAAGGAGGTTCTGATTAATGGCATGATGTGTCATTTCGACCGTCCCTTGGTCATTTCCGCCGTTCCCTTGGTCATTTCGACTGGAAGGAGAAATCTCAAGATGTCGATACTTCGCACGGACTGAAACAAGGCGCGACATGACCATTAATCTGGACTTCCTTGAACTCATCCAGCCATCGATCCGCCCACCAATTAGCATTCGCCTCGGTATTCTTATGGCTGACCTGCCGCGTGTGGCTGAGAAAATGAAAACATTCATGCGCCAGGGTGTGCAGGGCGCATTCCTCCAGGTCCTCGAACACAAAGGTTTGCTCACCCGAATACCAACCCTGCTTGTGGCTATTGGATGGAATCCGCCCCCAATGCTGAAACACGATCGGCGGCGCCATCTCCACATTCACACTGGCCCGTATCCGGTAGCCTTTAAGCAATTCGTGTTTATGTTGCCTGGAATAAACCGGGTAGGCGCAACAGCCATGCATCGCGTGATTCCTATTCAGGGGCAACAGCTTGATCCACTCCATGAGTGACACATCATAGCCGTCGAGCTTGTTCAATATAAAGCTCAGCACATGGGGCATGCCTACCTTGTCGATGACCTTAATCAATTTCTGCCCTTATACATTACCTGGAGCCAAATCATTATAAATCGAGACTGACCCTGTTTTTGCTGTTTTTGCTGTTTTTGCTGTTTTTCGCCTTTGAGTACGTCTGTCTGCATTTACGACTCCGCATACATTTTCTTCAGCCACCGGTTGTCGTCCTCCCGTTCCTTAAGGCGCGCCATCAGCGATGACATGCTTACCCCAATTATTGGCCCGCTATTTGCGCAAGGTTGCTCTGCTCCTGCTGTGCTCTCGGCACAGCGCTGGTACCGACATGACGGCTTCGGTTTGTTTCAATATCGCCGGGGACTGACTGTCGCTGTAGCGTGATTTCTTCATACAAAATAGCCTGTTGCAGAATTATTAGAAGATTCTACTTTTGATTACAGCGGTGTTTCGGGGAGATGACCATCGCATGCCCGGTGTATGTGAGTACTAAACTATACATATAAGCCTAGAGCTTGTATTGACGACCACGCGGCAACTGCTTAGGAGGTGACATGGACAACGTTGAAGCACTGCTAAAAACGGCGCTTGCAGAAGTCGAGCAGATGTTGAGCACCAAGACGGTGATTGGCG
This sequence comes from uncultured Chromatiaceae bacterium, assembly GCA_945787555.1. Lineage (GTDB taxonomy): Bacteria > Pseudomonadota > Gammaproteobacteria > DRLM01 > DRLM01 > CALZJG01. Next base: position 46,176 of record CALZJG010000137.1, read on the forward strand.
AGCCCGTCACAATTGAAGGCCATACCCTCATTCCATTAGTAAGCATCGGTTTTGGATATGGTGCCGGGGGTGGCAGCGGCAAAGGTGACGATCCCATGAAGGGCGAAGGCGCGGGGGCAGGTACCGGCGGCGGTGGTGGCGTCAGACCGGTTGCAATCATCATCATAAATAAGGACGGTGTGCGGGTAGAGTCCATCAAAGGTGGTGCGACCATCGCCTTTGAAAAGATCGGTGAAGCCATCGGCAAATGCATGGAAAGCCACACTCCGGGCAAAAGCGCAGAGAAGGGTGAAGGCAAACACGGGCCATGCTAGTTGTTTTACTCGGACTAGTTCTCGGCATCCTAATCCTTCTGGCGATGCCATTCGATGTGACCTTTCGTCTAACCAAGGATGACGGCGTCCGACTGCGCTTATCTATTGCCTGGGCGTTTGGCCTCCTGTCTAAGGAATTGGGCAAGACCACCGACAAGCAAGTTGCGGAGAAACCAAAAACCAAAAAAAGACGCCGTAAGCAAGCGCGAGCTGGCAAGGCTAAAGCCAAAGCGGCGATGGCCTTCATGCGCAGCCCAGGCATGCCCGCACGCTTACTAGGACTGGCGCGGAATATGTGGCGGCAATTACATGTTCGCCAGCTAAACCTGCACCTTACATTCGGACTGGATGACCCCGCCGATACTGGGCAACTATTCGGTGCACTGGCACCGGCCCTGATTCACACCGATCGATTGTCCAGACTTGATTGCCAGGTACGTCCGGATTTTTCACAGCCGATTCTGCTGGTAAACGGTGGTGGCCAGCTCCGGGTGATTCCCTTGACTATCATTGGCGTCATGATCGCCTTTTTTCTGTCACCTGCCTGCTGGCGGGCCTTTACCGCTGCCGCCAAGGCCAACCAATCATAGAATCGATCGAGTCTGCCCGTATAGATTTCACTGATCTACTCAACAATAACGCATCAAATGCGAGCTCGTATTGTCGGCGTCACATACTCTGAAGCCTTGCTTTCAGCCCCTAATGCCCTTACCCGCGATTTCACTCCTCCAGGTCGAATCGGCTGTGTGTTTGCGCGCAGCTCGTTGATGACGATGGCACCAGCGAGCAGTGGGCCTTGCCACTGTCTATGTCGGCGGCGCGAACTCCCGGCTTACCCTGCCCTCCGCCCGGGCTACATTTCCCCCTTCCCCGTCCTGTTGACATACCCGGATACTGTACATAAGATCAGTACTGTATATTTAATCAGCCATCGGTGGGTAGCGTGCGCCAGAGCCAATAGCAGAGCCAACAGGGACAACCATTATGAACACCGCCTTCGAATCCTTGCTCAATCATCCGCAGATTTGGCGCGGCCGGCGCCCGAGTTGGACGGATGCGGAGTCCATCGCCAGCGGCTATGCCGAGCTCGATGCGCAACTTCCCGGCGGCGGCTGGCCGCGCGGGACGCTCAGCGAAATCCTGCTGCCCCGGCCCGGCATCGGCGAGCTGCGTTTGCTGCTGCCCGCGCTGGCGCGTTTGCATGACGAAAAGAAATGGATCGCCTTGATCGCCCCGCCCTATATCCCTTATGCGCCGGCCTGGCAGGCCAGCGGTCTCGATCTCTCCCGTTTGCTATGGGTGCGCCCACGCGATGCCGCCGATCAGTTGTGGGCGGTCGAGCAGGCGTTGCGGGCCGGCACTTGCGGGGCGGTGCTTGCCTGGCCGGGCAGTACGCCCAGTTTCCAACAACTGCGCCGTCTGCAACTGGCCGCGGAGAGCGGCCGCAGTTGGGGGGTGTTGTTTCGCCCGCCCGCCAGCGCGGCGCAGCCGACGCCCGCATCGGTGCGCCTGCACATACAGGCCCACTCCCGCACGCTCGCCGTCCATCTGCTGAAACGCCGCGGTGCCTGGGCCGGCGAGCCGGTGCAGATCACGCTGCCCTTCCCCGCCGCACCAAGCGTCGTGCCCAGTTAATCAATTTTATGAGCATGCGCTGTCATGTTGTGGCTGTGTCTGTATTTTCCGCAATTGCCCTTGGAGATTTTTTCGCGCGTGGAAGCCACTGCCTCCCCCTGGATCATCACCGAGGGTAAAGGCGCACGCCAAACCATCTTCCTGTGCAACGCGCTCGCCGCCTCGCTCGGCATTCGGCCCGGCATGTCGCCCGGGGCGGCTTATGCTTTGACCGCTACCCTGCGGGTACGCGCGCGCGATGCCGCCGCCGAGCGACAGGCGTTGGCGGCGCTCGCCGCTTGGGCGGGGCAGTTCACGTCGCTGGTCAGTCTGTCGCCGCCGCAGGCCCTGCTGCTGGAGATCGCCGGCAGTCTGGATTACTTCGGCGGCATCGACGCCTTGCTGCGGCGAGTGCGTCGCCGCGCCGCCCGGCTCGGTTATGTCGTTGAGTGGGCCGTGGCGCCCACGCCCTTGAGCGCCGAGGTGTTCGCGCGGGTGCCGCTCGCCGCGCCGGTGCTGCACGCGCAAGATCTCGCCGCCGCGCTGCGTGATGTGCCGCTGCCCCTGCTCGGCTTGGAGGACAAGCTGTTGCACGCGTTGCACGGCATCGGCACGCGTCATGTCGGCGATGTGCTGCGCCTGCCGCGCGCCGATCTGGCGCGGCGTTGCGGTCCCGCCTTGATTGAATATCTCGATCGGCTGCTGGGACGGCGCAGCGATCCCCGCGCGCCCTATGTGCCGCCGCCGCGTTTCGAGCGCCAGCTCCCCTTACCTAGCGAGACGACAGACAGCGAGGCCTTGTTGTTTCCCGCGCGACGTTTGCTGCAGGAATTAGCCGGCTTTCTGATCGCCCGGCAGGCCGGCACCCAACAGTTGCAGTGGACACTGGCGCATCATCACCAGCCCGCGACGCTGATCTTGCAGGGTCTCGCCGCGCCCAACCGCGACCCGCCGCATTTGCTCAAACTATTGCGTGAGCGTTTGGCCCGCAGTTCGATCGAACATCCCGTTGAGGGCATCGCCTTACGGGTGACGGAGTTGCAGCCGCTGCGGCCGCACGCCCTAACGCTGGACGGCGAACGGGAAGCGCCCGCGCAAGACTGGCCGCAGCTAGTCGAAACCTTGCGCGCCCGCCTCGGCGATGAGGCGGTGCAGGGTCTGCAATGTCGCGACGACCACCGCCCGGAACAGGCCTGGCAAGCCAGCCCGCTAGGCAGCCGCGGCCCCGCGCTCTCCCACCTCGGCCGACCGTTGTGGTTGTTGCCCGAGCCCGTGAGTTTGCGCCATCGCGACGGCGCGCCTTACCTGGATGCGCCTTTGCATATCGAAGTCGGTCCGGAACGGCTGGAAAGCGGCTGGTGGGACGGTGGCGACATCACCCGCGATTATTTCATCGCCCGCGATGAGCGGCACAGCCGCTACTGGATTTTTCGCGAGCGGCGCGGTGAGCGGAGGTGGTTTCTCCATGGCTATTTCGCCTGAGGAGGTTTTGATTGATTGCACAGGCATGAACCTTACAGCGTAGGACTGCCACGCAGGAGCTGTCATCTTGTCATCTCGACCGTAGCCGGTTTGTCATCTCGACCGCAGGGAGAGATCTTGTATTAAGGTGAAGCTTAATTCTGGAGAGATTGCCATGCCCAAGGAGCAGCAATATTTCGTCTATCTCCTCACCAACTGGAACAACAAAGTCATGTACGTCGGCATGACCAACAACCTCGTTCGCCGCGTATACGAACACAAGAGCGAGGCGGTCAAAGGTTTTACGGAAAAGTACAAGGAACACAAGCTCGTGTACTTCGAGGAAACCTCAGACGTGCACGCTGCCATCGCGCGCGAGAAGGAAATCAAACGCTGGCGACGGGAGAAGAAGAATGCGCTGGTCTTTCAAGGAAACCCCACATGGCGTGATCTCAGTGCAGACCTGGGCCTTCCATATCGTCATTTCGACCGGAGGTAGTTTGTTATATCGACCGCAGCCGGTTTGTCATCTCGACCGCAGGAAGTTTGTCATCTCGACCGCAGGGAGAAATCTTAACGCCCCAGCATGTTCGAAACGCACGAAGTTCATCATGCAAATCCGCGCCAGATTTCTCCTTTCACCCCCACCCTCCCCTTGTGAGGGGGGAGGAAAGATGTGGCACTCCACATGACCATCATTCAGCACTTGCCTGACTCGGGCTCTGATCCGGGGCCTGACCTCCAACTTAATTTATGCCAGTTTTCCAAGAGGCCATCGAGGACGATACGGCACTAGCACATGAGCGGAATATCACCATATCCCGAACCTAATCCGGCGCCTAATCTGGCGCCGAAATATGCCGAGCTGCATTGCCTCAGCAACTTTAGCTTTCTGCGCGGCGCCTCGCATCCGGGGGAACTGGTGCAGCGCGCCGCGCAACTGGGTTATCGCGCGCTGGCGCTCACCGACGAATGTACGCTGGCCGGGGTGGTGCGCGCCCATGTCGCGGCCCAGGCGCATGGCCTGCATCTGATCATCGGCGCGGAATTTAAACTGAGCGACGGTCCGCGTCTGGTGCTGCTCGCCAGCGATCGCGACGGCTACGGCAATCTCGCGCAATTGATTACTACGGCGCGGCGCGCGGCGGACAAAGGCACTTATCGGTTATGCAGCGAGGATCTACGCGACGGCCTCGCCGGTTGTCTCGCTTTGCTGCTGCCCGACGCAGCGACCTCCGTGGCGCAAATGCGCGGCTTGGCGCAACGGTTCGAACAGCGTTGTTGGTTGCTCGTGGAACGATTGTTGGGTCCCGACGATCAGCACCATCTCGCGCGCTGCCGCGTCCTCGCCGCTGAACTGCAGTTGCCGCTGGCGGCGGCAGGCGATGTACACCTGCACGCGCGCGGGCGTCGCGCCTTGCACGACACGCTCACCGCTATTCGTTTGGGCTGCACGGTGGCCGAGGCCGGTTTGGCGCTGCATGCCAACGGCGAACGTCATCTGCGTCCGCGCGCGCGTTTGGGGCGCCTCTATCCTCCCGAGTGTCTCGCGGAAACGCTGCGCATCGCCGCGCGCTGCCGGTTTTCTCTGGCCGAATTGCGTTACGAGTATCCGCAGGAACTAGTGCCGCGCGGCGCCACGCCCGCCGGTCATTTGCGCCGTCTCACTCTGGCGGGCATGCAGGAACGTTGGCCGGACGGCGCGCCGGAGAAAGTGCGTGACTTGGTCGAGCGCGAACTCCAGTTGATCGCGGAGCTACGTTACGAGCCGTATTTTCTCACCGTGCACGACATCGTGCGTTACGCCCGCAAGCGCGGCATTCTGTGCCAGGGACGCGGCTCGGCCGCCAACTCGGCGGTCTGCTATTGCTTGATGATCACCGAGGTCGATCCGGCGCGCATGGCGATGTTGTTCGAGCGTTTTATCTCCAAGGAACGCAACGAGCCGCCCGACATCGACGTGGACTTCGAGCATGAGCGGCGCGAGGAAGTCATTCAATATATCTATGCCAACTACGGGCGCGAGCGTGCCGCTTTGGCGGCGACGGTGATCAGCTATCGGCCCAAGAGCGCGCTGCGTGACGTCGGCAAGGCCTTGGGCCTGGATCTCCAGCAGGTCGATAGCTTGTCGAAGTCTCTGGCCTGGGCTGACGGCAATCAAGTCGTGGCGGAGCGTTTGAGCGAACAGGGTTTTGATCCGCAGCATCCCTTGATCCGGCGTTGGTTGTTGCTCGCCAACACGTTGATCGGTTTTCCGCGCCATCTGTCGCAACATGTGGGCGGCTTTGTCATTTCGCACGGCCCGCTGTCGCGCCTGGTGCCGATCGAGAATGCGGCGATGGCCGAGCGCACCGTCATTCAATGGGACAAGGACGATCTCGATGCGCTGGGTTTGCTCAAGATCGACGTGCTGGCGCTGGGCATGTTGAGCGCCATCCGTCGCGCCATCCAGTTGATCAACGCGTATTACGGCAGTGAACTCAGCCTTGCAAGCATCCCGCCGGAAGAGGCGGCGGTCTATCGCATGCTGCAACGGGCGGATACCATCGGCGTGTTTCAGATCGAGTCGCGCGCGCAGATGGCGATGTTGCCGCGCCTCAGACCTAAGTGTTTTTATGATCTGGTTATCGAAGTAGCGCTGGTGCGGCCGGGCCCCATCCAGGGGCAGATGGTGCATCCCTATCTGCGCCGCCGCCAGGGACTGGAGCCGGTCAGCTATCCCAGCGCGGCGATACGCGGTGTGCTGGAACGCACGCTGGGCGTGCCTATTTTTCAAGAGCAAGTCATGCAGGTTGCCATGGTGGCGGCCGGTTTTTCCGCCGGCGAGGCGGATCAGTTGCGCCGCGCCATGGCCTCGTGGCGGCGCAAGGGCGGACTCGGTCCGTTTCAACAACGTCTGCGCGACGGTATGCGGGCGCGCGGCTATGACGAGATGTTCGCCGAGCAGATCTGTCGTCAGGTGGAAGTCTTTGCCGAATACGGTTTTCCCGAATCGCATGCCGCCAGTTTCGCCTTGCTGGTGTATGTCTCGGCCTGGCTCAAATGCCATGAGCCGGCCGCCTTCTGCGCTGCGCTGCTCAACAGTCAACCGATGGGCTTTTATGCGCCGGCGCAGTTGGTGCAGGACGCGCGCCGCCACGGCGTGGAGATACGCCCGGTGGATGTGCAGTGCAGTGACTGGGACTGCACGCTGGAGCGCCCTGGTGCTGGTAGCGGCACTGGAGCTGGCAGCGGCCAGCCCACCCTGCGTCTGGGGCTGCGCATGGTGAAAGGTTTGTCGGCACTGGGTGGCGAGCGCGTGGTAGCCACGCGCCACAGCGCGCGGTTTAGCGATGTCGAGGACTTGGCGCGGCGCGGCGAGTTGACGCGGCGTGATCTCGATAGTTTGGCGCACGCCGGCGCGCTGGCCAGTCTCGCCAGTCATCGTCACTTAGCGCGTTGGCAGGTGCTGGGGGTGCGGCAAGCTAACGATTTGTTGCAAGCCATGCCCATCGCCGAAGGCCGGCCGCTGCTACGCCGTCCCAGCGAAGGCGAAGACATCGTGGCCGATTACGGCCAACTGGGACTGACGCTGGGGCGGCATCCGCTGGCTTTGTTGCGGCCCCATTTGACGCGACGGCGTTTTATCAGTTCCGCATCGCTACACAGCTTGCCGAACGGACGCCGCGCGCGCGCCGCGGGCTTGGTCATCACCCGGCAACGACCGGGCACCGCCACCGGCGTTACTTTTCTCACGTTGGAAGATGAGTTCGGCACCATCAATGTCGTGGTGTGGAGCGATCTCGCCGAGCGCCAACGTGCCTTGGTGTTGGGCGGACGTTTGCTGGGCGTGAATGGCGTGATAGAAAAAGCCGACGGTGTGTTGCATCTGGTGGCCGCGCGCTTGGAAGATCACAGCGCGTTGCTGGGCGGATTGGTTACCAGCTCAAGAGATTTTTGTTGACCGTAGGTCAGGAGGCGTGTGAGTACTCCCTGACATATACACCTGTCATTTCAACTGAAAGGATAAATCTAGCTCTGGGTCGCCTAGTGACCACCAGGCATTCGGGATGCTCTACGACGCTAAGATTTCTCCCTGCGGTCGAAATGACACGATGGGAGGTCAAAGTGAGCACCGCGGCTATGGTATTCGCATGCCTATCGCCCTGTTGTCTAAACTGAAAACAGGCGCTAGGTCAGAGTGTGCGTGAGCGCTCCCAGACATCTCGACGGAAGCTAACATCTTCACGGAAGCCTCGTCAGGCTACCGCCAGCGCGCCAACCTGACCTACGACGATCCGCGTGTTGCCAGCGTGGCTACTCCGTCTCGATCGCTTCGATGAGTGATGGCCCCTGATTGCGTGGACTGTTCACTTTGCGGCTGACCGGATGGGCGGCCATCTTCTTCGCTGAATAAGGCCGCAACAGCGGCAGCAAGACTTCCGCCTTGCTCACTTCGGGGTCCAGCCAGGTGTCATAATCTTTGGGTTCGACGATGCACGGCATGCGGTCGTGGATACGCGCGACCAACTTGTTCGGTTCGCCGACGATCATGGTGCAGGATTCGATCACTTGCCCCTCGCCTTCCCAGTGTTCATAAAGCCCGGCAAAGCCGAACGGCGCATCGTCGGCCAGGTGGATGTAATAAGGCTGCTTGCCGTTAACCACCGACCACTCGTAAAAGCCGTCGCCGGCCACCAGGCAACGCCGGCGTTTGAAGGCGGCGCGAAACGCCGGTTTGCCAGCCACTGTCTCCACCCGGGCGTTGATCATGCGATAGCCGATCTTGGGGTCCTTCGCCCAGGACGGGATCAAGCCCCAGCGCAGCAACGCCAGTTCCCGCTCACCCTCGGCGGCGTTGCGCGCGACCAGCACGTTTTGCGAAGGTGAGACGTTGTAAGCCTCGTCGGCGTCGATCTTTCCCCGCGCATGAAACAGCTGGGCGAACTGCTCAGGCGGGGTTTTTCTCACATAGCGTCCACACATGTTAATCACCTGGCGGCACAGTGCAGGTCACCGCCGCAACCGTACTTCATTTCTTCTTATAGCCTACTGCATAGTCCCAGTCATCCCAGCGCCGCTGCACAGCGACCTCTCTCATGGGCGCGCAGGTACCCCGCCGTCACACCGTGGCCATGTATGCCTATCCAAGGCTGGGACAACGCATGGCCGCAACATCCCACTGCAATCAGCGCTGAGCAGACCACCCCTACTCCCCGCGCTCGACCGGCACGATCAACAGGGTCGTCAAATTACTCGATTCGCTGCGCGGGTGACGACAGATGGCGGGAGATAAAATCATCCAGCCCCCTCACATAGCTCTCCCCGCTTACCAGGAAGCCGCCGTTGTGGTCGCCCTGCAAATCGAGAAAAGCCTTAGGTTCGTGGGCCGCGTCGAACAAGGCGCGCCCGTGTCGATAAGGAATGATCTCATCCTCAGGACTGTGCACCACCAGCACCGGACTGCGCACATCTTCGAGGTAATCACGCGTGGCGTGCTGTAGGCGTGCCAACTGGCGCGCCGGCAGCCACCAGTACAGTTCGGCCGCCAGGTCGGGCACCGAGGTGAAGGCGGACTCCATAATCAAGGCCGCGGGTCGCTCGCGGGCGGCCAGCCAGGCGGCCAGCGCCGCGCCTAGCGAGCGACCGAACAGGACGATGCGCTGCGCGGCGATGCCGCGCGCCTCGGTCAGGTAACGCCACGCGGCCACGGCGTCCCGCTGGGTGCCTGCCTCGCTAGGTTTACCGTTGCTCTGGCCGTAGCCGCGGTAGTCGATGATGAACGCCGCCAGCCCCAGCCGGTTGAAGATACGCATGGAGTCGAGCCGGTGGGAGATGTTCCCCGCGTTGCCGTGGAAGAACAGCACGGTGCCGCGCTCCTGCGCGGCCGGGATATACCAACCATGGAGTCTCACCCCGTCCTCGCTGGTAAGCCACACCGTTTCATAGTCCAGGCCGATGTCTTGCGGCGAGGCGACAATCGCGCGCGACGGCAGATTAGGGAGATAGAGCAGGCTCGCCTGCGAGAAATAGACAAACGCCAGCAAGGCGACATAGACGCCGGCCGCGAGGAGGAGCGCTGATAGCATGGGATGGGCCTTGTGATTTCGGCGCATGGACATAGCATAGCGCCGTCAGCATCATTCTTCCCGTCGCAGCGCCTCTGGAGACAGCCGGCATGGCGGCAATTCTGCAAGGCGCTGGCCATGGCAGAAGACCACGAACGTTCCTATCGGTCGAGTTATCCCGGTTATCCCCTCTCAGCGTGCCGCTGCAGCCACGCCCGCATCCTGCACGGCATCGGCCAGCGCCTCGCCCAGCAGTTCATGGACGCGCGAGGTAGGATGTATCTCGTCGAAGAAGACATAATTATTTATTGTAAACGGGTTGCAGGCGCCTAACGGATAGCTGGCCAGGCAAGCGTCTTGTGTGTTGATCAACCCTAGCGCGCCCGCATTCGCTATCCAGCCGTGCAAGGCGCTGAAGAAATCGAACTCCTTGATATGGATCCCCAGACGGGCGCGGAGGCGATCGGCGCGACGGGTGAGTTCATGGTTATACACCCGTGTGAGCCAAGTGGCGGTAGCGGCCAGATGGCGTTTGCCGGTTTCATGTGCCAAACGTCGGGTTTCCGGTAGGAGGCCGATGTCCGGGACATTCACGAGCAGGAAGTGGCGGGCGCCGGCCGCCGTGAGGGCGCGTATGGCACTGGCCTCCACCAGTACAGCGAAACGCACCTTCAGCCAGGCGGCGAAGAGATTGCGCGCATCGCGGGCCGCCCGCACATCATTTCCGCCGATGAATACGACATAAAGGGCATCGGGGTCGGCGACACCGCCCACATTGCTCAGGTAGGCCGCCACCTGCGCCAATAAGTCTTGCGGCTCAAAGTCCCCGGCCTCAGCGCCAACCACGGCATAGTTGGTGCCGACCGCTGCGCCAATAAAATGTAGCGAGGCCTGGGCGCTCAGGCCTAGCCTCTCTGCGAGCACTTCGACCGCCACCGGCCCATTGGTAGCGCGCGTCTGCCCGAAAAAGGGCGGATCGGGAGGTCGCTGATCGGGCGGCACCAAGGATGCCGCGTTGCCGACATCGGAAAGGCTGTCGCCCTTCACGAACAGTTGCGAGTACGGTCCCGCCGCGTAGGCGACGGACGCCAACAACAGCATGCTCAACAGGGTGAAGCGAGCGAGATAGGTTCGGAACATGACGGCACCTCCTGCGTCGTTAGTGAAATGGCAACAACCGAGTCACCGCCCTGGATTCTCAGGCTATGTAGGGTGGCCGGCGGGTGCTCCACTGGACGTCTCCTAGCCCTCTTGTGTATGCGACGCGATTGGTCAGCTTGCCTCCAAAACCTAGTCACGACTCACGATCGTGCTGCGTCGTCCTAGCGACAAACCGTGGAGATCATCACGCGTGTCGTATCGTCATTGAACGTAGAGTCTGTCTGAAATCGTCTCCACAATTCAGCACACACACGTTCCGCGTCTGTAATGACATTCACCGCGTACTTCTTAGGCTCGAACCAGTCGGATTTGAAGGGCCCGAGTTCACCGAACTCAATCACATCAGAGGACGCTGCTTTGTGCAGTGAAACGCGGTTATGGCCTCTCGTAACTTTCTTGAACGCCGTCGAACAGCCTTCGGCGCAGTCACCGATGTGCTCAGTGAACACAACCTCAGCCACCTTAGCTTCTTGGATGAGAAAACCGGAGTTGTTGGTGACCTGAGTGATGGGCGCGCACGCGGTCAGGGACAACCAAGCAACAAACGGCAGCAGACATGATACGAATCTTCTCATGGTGGCATCTCCAATGCACCCGTCGGCTTGATCACGGCACGCTGAGTGGCAAGCCACGGCGCGCCGTCAGCGAGAACATGGTGCTGTTGCACGCTTCATGTTCCTCCAAGCTTAGGTTTTCCTCGAAGACGGAGACCGGGAAGTTGGGATCATAGCTGGGGTCTGAAGGGTCAGTCACATCCGGGCGATCGATATCATTAAAGGTGCATGAATATGAAAGTTCCAGCAGCACGTCTAGCGGTGAGATCTTTCTAAACCAGTTGGAGGTGGCCCCGTCAGTGTCGACGTCCGAGGTAAGAAGATATCTGAATGTCTCCACGGTGTTACCTTCATCATCAAAGCCGATAGAACTGATTGCATTGACCCCTTGCCATTGGTACTGGGAAATCATCGGGGCATCGAAGCAAGGGCATTCGAGGGGGTCGGCGTTCTCCAAGCTTTCCACCCGCTGTCCCAGCTCGGCCACCTCTTGTGTCAGCTGCGGAATCCCGCTCTCCAAGCTTTCCACCCGCTGCCCCAGCTCGGAGACCTCTTGTGTCAGCTGCGGTATGCCGCCTGACATATTCTTTCCGGGCTCCGCCCAGGCCGAGACAGAGAGTATCATCGCAGTGAGCAGGTAAGTTGACGACGAGATCCAGTTGTTCATTGTAATCTCCTTTACGCAGGTCGTTGACCGCAAAGTATTGATGACACTGATACGGAGTTACGTTGATAAACGAGCAACGTATATCTTGGCGTAGCTGGCATAGGCGGCGTGTAAACGGAACAGAAAGACCGCAAAGAATCTTGCCACTAATGGCGTACACCGCTCGCTTGCAGTTTACTGCCATGCACGGGACCCGCCGCTGAGTAATCAAGCGCACACTTCTCCGCCCTTCTCCCAGTATAGATGTTCAGGATATGTACATATAAACATAGACAGACGCGAGCGCCGTAACAACCAAGCAAAACGGTCATATTATATCCATTGCGGCGACTTTCTTGACGGAGGCCTGTTGTTCTCAGTGCGTTCGCGCTGTTCGCCGCTATGCATGATCATCTGGCGCCGGGCCTCTAGCTGATGAGGGTATCGGCTAGCGAATCGGCGTCCGTGCAGCACTGGAACATCGTCAGGCAGCCGCTGGTTCGGCAACCTGACCTCCGATAACTGAATGGCAGGTAGCGAAAGCCGAATGTAGGGTGGGTTAGCGTGTTTCGCGTAACCCACCTAGCGGTGCGTAGCGACACAACGCACTCTTATGCGCGCCTTGGGTCTCATCTGCTGGGTAATGGCACACAGGGCGTGTCTAACCCACCCAATAGTGAATATGTCTCCGCTGAAGTAATCACCCCTCCGGTCTGTCCTCACTTACTGAGAGCCGGCTCTAGCCCAGCCCGGGGTAGTCCGTGTAACCCTTTTCGCCCGGCGTATAAAAGGTGTCCATGTCTGGCGCGTTTAACGGCGCGTTCTTCTGCCAACGGGCAGGCAGGTCCGGGTTGGCGAGAAACGGACGCCCCACCGCGATGAGGTCCGCTTTGTCGGTGGCCAGATCGCTCTCGGCACGGACGACGTCGTAACCGCCGGAAAGGATCAAGCTGCCCTGGAACTGTTCGCGAAAAGTCGCCTTGATCGAAGTGGGCACTTCGGGTGCCCCCATCGCCGAGTGGTCGACCAGGTGCACATACACCAGACCGAGCGTATTGAGTCGTTGCGCCAGGTAAGTGTAGTCGCCCTCCATCGCCTCATAGAGCGGCATGTCATTGAATACCCCGTAAGGCGACAAGCGTATCCCGACCTTGTCTTTACCGATGGCGTCGATCACCGCCTGCGCCACTTCCAGCACGAAGCGCGCACGCTGCTCAATCGGCCCACCGTAGCCGTCGCGGCGCTGATTGGACGTGGGACGGATGAATTGTTCCAACAGATAGCCATTGGCGCCGTGCAATTCGACCCCGTCGAAGCCGGCCTTGAGCGCATTGCGGGCCGCCTGCGCGTACTCGCCGATCGCTAACTGGATGTCCGCTTCCGTCATGGCGCTGGGTATCGGGTGCGGTTGCATGCCCTGGGCGTCGGTATACATCTCGCCCGCCGCCGCCACCGCCGACGGCGCCACCATCCGCGCACCGGTCGGCAAATTCAAAGGATGCGCCACGCGCCCCGTGTGCATCAATTGCATAAAGAACTTCGCGCCGCCTTGATGCACAGCGTCAGTAATGGGCTTCCACCCTGCCACCTGCGCATCGGCAAAAATGCCTGGTATACGTGGATAGCCCAAGCCGTTGGGCGACGGCGATGTGCCTTCGGTGACGATCAGCCCCGCCGAGGCGCGCTGTTGGTAATACCGCATCATGAGCGCGTTTGGAATATTGTCGATGGCGCGACTGCGCGTCATCGGCGACATGACCAAACGGTTTTGCAGCGTCAAGGCGCCCAATTGATAATTCGTGAACAACACCGACATGCCTATCTCCTTTTTGGCCGCATGTTTAGACAGGTAACGGGATCAATTCGCCGATCCCAGGCTCCGCAAATACAACTCTTCCACTTTCTCTCTCGCCCACGGAGTCTTGCGCAGAAATTTCAGGCTCGATTTGATGCTCGGTTCATGATTGAAGCATTTGATATTTATGATGCGCCCCAATTCATGCCAACCGTAGTGTTCCACCAAGCGTGCAAGGATCATTTCCAAGGTCATGCCATGGAGTGGATTATTGGCTTGGGGGTCACTCCTGCTGTCGCTTCCATCGTTACCCATGACAGTTTTCGCGTCCATTAGAAATCTAGCGTATTGTCACCGCGCGCGAATACTCCGAGCGGGCCTTACAATAGCGGGTGATCTTTCGGCAGTTGCTTGGCGTACCAGATGGCGAGTTTATGGCGCACGGATTGTTGCGAGACCTGATCCTCAGGCAAGGCTTGAATGACGCCGTCGTGCACCAACAGTCGGTAGATATATAAGATCTTATCGCTGGCGGAATCCGTCGGTTCGAACACCGCGGCACCGCGCGCTTCAGCATACTTCATGCCGGCAATGGTCGCTGCCTTGACCAACTCCGCTTCATTTTTCAGCTTCTTCATGGCCCCTCTCTGAGATACATGACCTATTGCCACCAGCGGATGATAACAAGGACGGGGATCCGAGGTGTATCGTCTCCTGCCTCACGCGGGTATTCTTACTCTAGCTGCCTGGCCTTGAAATACCGCCCTTTCACTTTTCGTGTCGAGAGGACCTCCAGTGCCTGGGCCGCACTGGAACGTGCGATGGCCACATAGGCTAGCTGATCAAAGATGTCGATCTTGCCGACGTGAGTGCCGGCGATACCGGACTCACCGGTCAACGCGCCCAGTATATCGCCCGGACGCACTTTGCTCTTGCGCCCCCCGTCGATGCACAGCGTGACCATGGGCGGGCTGAAATCATGCTTGTTATCGATATGCAACGCATCGATGGCCGCAGTCTTGGTTGGGCTTTGTTGATAGTCTTCTATCGCGTTCACCCGATAGGACTCGGCGGCGATAAACAAGCTCAAGGCCAGCCCGGCTTTTCCCGCCCGGCCGGTGCGGCCGATGCGATGAACATGCACTTCCGGGTCTTGGCTCAACTCGAAGTTGATCACCGCTGCCAAATCTTTGATATCGAGGCCCCGCGCGGCAACGTCGGTTGCCACCAGGATCGAACAACTCTGGTTGGAAAATCGTACCAGCACTTGATCCCGATCGCGTTGCTCCAAGTCGCCATGCAGGGCCAGGGCGCTATATCCCTTCGCTTGCAGCATATCGGCGATGTTTTGGCATTGCTGTTTGGTGTTGCAAAAGATCACGCAAGAGGCCGGATGGTAATGACCCAAGAGCGTCACTAGCGCAGCGAGTCGTTGCTCCCGAATCTGACTATGGCCATGGCCGGCCACCTCGAAGAACACTTGTTCGATCTTGTTGGGGGTGTGTGTGGCTGCAACACTGATCCGGCTGGGCTTTTTCTGCATCGACGCGCTGATCTGTTTGATCGCCTCGGGATAGGTGGCGGAGAACAGCAAGGTTTGCCTGGTGCCGGGCGTGGCGGCAACGATTTCGGCCATGTCCTCGTAGAACCCCATATCCAACATCCGGTCGGCCTCGTCCAACACCAGGGTTTTGAGCTGACTCAGCTTGAGCGAACCCTTGCGCAGATGTTTCAGCACCCGCCCCGGCGTCCCCACGATGATGTGCGCACCGTGTTCCAAGGAGCCCAACTGAGGTCCGAAGGGCACGCCACCGCACAGCGTGAGCAGTTTGACGTTGGCGATGGCGCTCGCCAAGCGGCGTATCTCCTTGCCCACCTGGTCGGCGAGTTCGCGCGTGGGACACAGCACCAAGGACTGTACTTTGAAATGGCGCGCATTCAGCCGAGTGAGCAGGCCAATGCCAAACGCCGCCGTCTTCCCGCTGCCGGTCTCCGCCTGGGCGATGAGGTCATTGCCCTGCAAGATGACCGGCAGGCTCTGCGCCTGAACCGGTGTCATGGACTGGTAACCCATGGAGTCAAGATTCGCCAGCATGGCGGCGTCCAAGCCCAGATTGGAAAAAGCAGCGGTGGTCATAGATCTTTTACCTAGAGAAGCTGTGTCTAATGCGTGATGGCGGGCATAGTGTAACGGAGACCGGCACGCGGTGCGTTTGAGTCAGCGTCGGCTGCCAGACCTTGCAATCGAGGCAGTCCGCCCATATTTAACAGGCCTATGTATCGCAATCCTCTCAAGGGCCATAATCGCCCTCCTATCGGTTACCATAGCCCCCATTCAGCCATAATCCCGATCCAGCACGGGTTTTGAATGCCGTGTTCGTGCGCCGTAGCAACTAGACGTATCTTATGAAGATTCCCAAAAGAATTGAACCGTTGGTCCAGTATGGTCTCGTCGATGAGGTCATCCGTCAGCTCATGAGCGGCAAAGAGGCCATGGTCTACGTCGTCCGCTGTGGGGAAGATATCCGCTGCGCGAAGGTATACAAAGAGTCCAACCAGCGTAGCTTCCGCCACAGCGTCAATTACACGGAAGGCCGTAAGGTGAGAAACAGCCGCCGCGCACGCGCCATGGAAAAGGGCGCCCGCTACGGACGCAAAGCGCAGGAAGAGGCCTGGCAAAGCGCCGAGGTTGACGCCTTGTACCGCCTCGCCACGGCCGGCGTGCGTGTCCCGAAACCCTATAACTTTGCCGACGGCGTGTTGCTGATGGAATTGGTGACCGGCGACGACGGTGACGTCGCCCCGCGGCTCAACGATGTCGCGCTAACGGCAGAGGAGGCTCGCGCATACCACGGCATATTGATTATGGAGGTCGTTCGCATGCTCTGCGCCGGCATCGTTCATGGCGATTTGTCGGAATATAACGTGCTCATTGCCAGCGACGGCCCGGTCATCATCGACTTACCCCAAGCCGTAGATGCCGCCGGCAACAACAACGCCTATAGCATGCTCGAGCGCGACGTTAATAACCTAGCCGCCTACTTCGCTCGCTACGCCCCTGAACTCCTGACCACCGACTACGCCATGGAGATATGGTCGCACTACCAGAACGGCAAGCTACACCCGCAGATCGAGCTGACCGGGCGTTACCAGCGCAGCGAAAAACCGGCTGATGCGGGCAGCGTCATGCGGGAAATCGACGCCGTGATCAAGGAAGAAGCTACGCGGCAGCGCCACAAGCAGGAAATGGAGGAATAGCTTGATCTGTATTAATCCGCATTTGATCGGACAGAAAGTGCGGGATGTACTCTTATTCACGAAGACTGAAAACAGTGGGAAATTTCCATCCAGCAATCTGGGCGAAATGAATTCTCAGGGTCGCAGGCGATCCAGCGAAATCTGGCTCCTCAACTACATTGTTCTCGCCACGCAGCAATAGAATGTCTGACCCTGGCACGCGCACTGCTACCTGAGCCCCGCTTGGGGGGGCCGCAGGGGAATCCACAAAGCCGCGCTTTACGCCTCTACCCGCCACGGCTGAACGAAGCGGCGGAGCGCCGTTACGGGCAATCGGGTCCCGCGTCATGGGCGTCTCGGTGGCGTGTGAGTCACATGAGTCGTTCGTTCATGGGTACCGTGTAACCCGACATCATTTTAAAAGAAATCCCCAATTTTGATACGGATCAACCGGGGTAGGTTCCCGCAACAACGCTTCAGATCCGAGGATTTCGACCGACATACTTGGATACGCGTGCGCGAGCGCTATGACGAAGCATTGCACGGGAGACAGTCACTTGGAAATATCATTGCATCGATTTCTCGTTGATGATGGCTGGGATCGCCCACCGGACGGCAACGCGGACTCAGAACAGACACTTCTTATCATCTTCGCTGCTGCGCGCCCGGACGGTGCCCTCGCTGATGAGCTTGGCGGGCTGCGCCAGGCCTTTCCTCGTTCCGTTCTCATCGGGTGTTCATCGTCTGGAGAAATCTACGGCGAAGGCCTTTGCGACGATAGCATCGTGGTTGCGGTGATGCGTTTTGATCATACGCGGATCAAATTGGGTCACGTTCCCGTTGCCGCCGCGCATGAATCCGCCGCCGCGGGAAAATCCCTGGCCAGACAACTGCACGCTGACGATTTGACCGCCGTTTTCACCCTGACAGATGGACTGCTGGTAAACGGCTCGGCCTACGTGGAGGCCCTGGACAACGCTCTGCCCGAAGGTGTGGTGGTAACCGGTGGTCTGGCTGGGGATGGGGACCGCTTCGAGCAAACTTGGGTTCTTTATGACGGCAACATCAGTTCCGGACAGATGGTGGCGGTTGGTTTCTATGGTGATTCGATTCGCGTGGCACATGGTTCGCGCGGTGGCTGGGACCTGTTGGGGCCCGAGCGCGAGGTAACGCGTTCAGAGAACAACGTGCTGTATTCCCTCGATGGCCAGCCGGCGCTTGAAGTGTACAAGAAGTACCTGGGCGATCGTGCGCAAGGTCTGCCGGCTACCGGCTTATTGTTTCCGCTTGCGATTCGTAACGAAGAAGAGATCGACGGTTTAACGGTGCGTACAATTTTGGCCGTTGACGAGGAACGACAGTCAATCACGTTCGCTGGCAATGTGCCTGAGGGCTGCTTTGTCAAACTGATGCGAGCCAACTTTGATCGCCTGGTCGACGGCGCCGCAAGTGCCGCTGAGAGTGTCCAACTCGAGGATTATGTTGGCGGCCCGGCACTGTGCGTGGCGATCAGTTGCGTCGGCCGGCGCTTGGTGCTTGGTCCCCGTGTCGAGGAGGAGATCGAGGCGGTCAAAGACAGTCTGCCCGCCGCAGTTGGCCAGATCGGTTACTACTCTTACGGAGAGATTTCACCGCTTGCCAGTGGTCGATGCGACCTGCACAACCAGACCATGACCCTGACCCTGATCTGGGAAAGCGGATGATGCACCGCTTGCTGGCGCGTCAACTGAAAAAGCTCGGACTGGATGCGTCATCTACCCCAGATGCGCAACAGTGGGAGAGCCTGGTTGGGCGGATCTCAGACACTTTCCAGCAGGCGGACAGCGACCGCTACACCCTGGAGCGTTCGCTGCAGATATCCTCTGACGAGATTCAGGAGATGTATCAACGTCAAAAAGTCACTGCGGAAGGGCGTATGCAGGCTTTGGTGAACGCCCTCCCAGACCTGGTGTTCATGCTCGATGAGGATGGTCGTTATGTCGAGGTGATCGCGGGTGATGAGGAGCGGCTTTTTCTGCCAGTGGAGAAAATTAAGGGCCGGCTCTTGACCGAAATATTGCCACGCGATCAAGCTGCTGCCTTTCTCGATGCTGTCACCCGATCTTTGCAGACCAACGCGCTTCATGTGCTTGAATATGAGCTTTCGGTGCCGGCTGGAAAACGTATCTTTGAAGGTCGTATCATGCCCACCGGCCTGAAGATAAACGATCGCCAGACTGTGGTTTTTCTGGCGCGCGACGTGACCGAACTGGCGACTTCGCGCAATTTACTCCAGCACATTGCCACCCATGACGCACTCACCGACCTGCCGAATAGAAACACGCTTGACGAGCGTCTTGTGCAAGCCATCGCGCGGTCCAAGCGTCATCGTAGCTGCGGTGCATTGATGGTGCTCGACCTCGACCGCTTCAAACAGGTCAACGACAGCCTCGGACACCAGGTAGGCGATCAGCTTTTGCTAAAGGTTGCCAAGCGTCTGCGCGCGGCATGTCGGAGGGAAGACACGGTCGTACGCTTCGGCGGAGATGAGTTCGTTATTATCCTTGAGGATCTGCACAATGCCGCCGATGCCGGTTGTGTCGCGCGCCACATCCTCGAGGCCTTTTCCGAACCCATGAGATTGGAAGGATTTGACCTCGATGTGACGGCGAGTATCGGTATTTCCATGTTCCCGGACGAGGAGAATGGCGATGAGCTCTTGAGGCATGCTGACAATGCCATGTATGCCGCCAAGGAAGCGGGGCGGAACCAGTACGCTTACTACACCCAAGAGCTCGGTGACAATGCCCTAGCCTATCTGGCCATGGAATCCCGCCTTCGCAAAGCAATCGATAACGAGGAGTTGCTGCTTTTGTACCAACCGCAGTTCCGCCTCGAAGATGGCGCCCTGGTCGGGTTGGAAGCACTCGTAAGGTGGCCGACGGCAGACCCGGATCACCGCAGCCCCGCCGCCTTCATACCGGTTGCGGAGATGTCAGGGCTGATCGAGCCCCTCGGGCTCTGGGTTCTGAACGAGGCCTGTCGTCAGGCGTCTTGTTGGCGAAAGTCCCGCCAGCCTTTCAGCCAAATCGCTGTAAACCTGTCTTGCCGCCAGCTGAGCAACCCCCTGCTGGCTGAGCATGTAATGAAAATACTTGGCAACTATGGACTCCCAGGCTCCGTCCTAGAACTGGAGATTACCGAAAGCATGGTGCTGCAGGATGGCGGTGTGGCCTATGCCAATCTCGAAGCTTTTTCTGAAATGGGCATCACTCTGGCGATCGATGATTTCGGTACCGGCCACTCTTCGCTGGCCAACCTAAAGCGTTTGCCCCTGAGCCGTCTTAAGATCGACCGCTCTTTTGTCGATGGACTGGGCGAGGACCGCAACGATGAGGCGATCACTGCCGCCAGCATCGCCCTGGCCAAACAATTGGGCCTGGAAGTGGTGGCCGAAGGGGTCGAGACTGAGGTCCAGGCCCTGTTCCTCCGCCAGCACGCTTGTGAGATGGTGCAAGGCTTCCTTTATGCCAAACCAATGTCGGCTGATGAGATCGAAGAGGTTTTCGGAGGAAAATTGGCCGGGCTGGGCTAATTCTGGCTAAACCACGTGCGCAGATGTCGGGGGGCGGTTCGCACGCTGATCCTCGATGTCTGTGCAAACCGCAGTCCGCAGGAATGCTGACTAAACGCCCGCTCCTGGCCGACGCGTCAGCCAAATGATTGAAGTCGTATGGCCGCTTTCGCTGCACTGCTGTAGTCTAACGTTCATTATCTGAACGGCAGCAACGCGTCTATTCTGTTCCAAAACTCATTTTTCTGACTGGGGCAATAGTTCTCGCTTCCTAAATTGCTTGCGGTCTCGTACATATGGGGAGACTGGGGTAATGTTGTGATACCCCGGCGTACAGGTTCTGATGGGGTTGTGCGTCGAAATCATCCAGAACAATCGAATGGATTCGTTCGGGCTAACAATTTCGGCTCTGGTGATTTGTGAGCTTATCAACAGAATAGGTCAAACTGGCTGTCCCGAATCTGGCGTTGTCTCTCATAAACAATATGAGTATTTACACTTGATCATCCCGCCACGCATTCTCTATATCGGTATGTCATTTTAAACCGGTCGAAAATGGGCCTGGTGCCTGTAGTAAGCGCACAACACGGGAAATTGCCTGCCTGAATGAGACATTAGCAATCCTCGGCATGACAGGACAATTAGCGGCCGCTTTGATTGCAATAGCCGCGTGATTGGAACGTGGCTTCCCTGTGGGTGCCTGAGTACGTAGTGGATCAATCTCTTTCTTGTTTGCCGTCCAGCATGGATTTGAGATCGGCAAATGGATTGAAGGTGGCAGATGCACTCTTGCCATTGCCCGTGGAGGTATTGCCCTGCGCCGCCTCCAACTGACGCTGGTGTTCGTTGTCATGGCAATAGACACACAACAATTCCCAATTACTCCCATCGGGCGGATTGTTGCTGTGATTGTGGTCGCGGTGATGCACCGTCAACTCATGCAGATTCGTACGCACGAACTCGCGGCAGCAGCGACCGCAGATATGCGGATACATCTTCAGCGCCTGTTCGCGGTAATCTAGTTCGCGCTGATCCCGGGCGCGCCGCGCGTCGGCCACCACCTGATCCAACTTGTCATTATCCTGTTTCGCCATGCCGACCTCCACACCGCCGGTTATTTCAATATCACTACTGTGCACTATACCCCTGGCCTACCCACTCATAACCGCATCTCAATATATGGCTTAGTGAGTCCCAGGTCCGTGGGACGCCTTAAGATTAGCGGCAATTAAGTAGTATAAATGTAGGTCATTTATTTCTATGGTGATTATCAGATCGGTTGCTGTTCAAAAAAACTCTAAGCGTTTCCACCCGGGTTTTATTGACGCCAAAATCCGATCGCCCCACCCTTGACGCCGAGCGAACATGGATGACGTGACGATCAGCATCCATTCTCAGCTCCATATCATCCACGAAGCGTAGCCACTTGGTTGTAAAACTTACCCATAGATAGCGGTCCGCTTCCCTCTGAATACGGCCCCCTGCACTCACGACAGCCTGCCTGACTCTTTGCCAGGCATAATCCGCTGGATCATCAAATGAAAGGGGCTCGATATAGAAATATGCCGACGGGTCTTCGCTGCAAACGCAATTCGGCGTGTTCGGGCAAGGGCTTAAGCGATCACCCAATAACCCAACCTTGGCTTCTCCTTTAGGAAAAAGCGCAATTGCCATCGTTAACAAGCCGAGTGTGAAGACAATGCCAATTAGCCAATACATGGTCAGTTTCATCATTTCCCTGTGGGGTTTGGTCTTTACCATCATTCAATGGAGTCTGACCGCCTTGATGGCTCTTTCACTGAATCGCTTTGACTTTAAACGTCCCAACTTCAACAGAAGTTACTGACACCCTTTGTCCTGTCTGGATAATGTCAACACCCGCGTCCTTGTCTAGCTCAACTTTCCAGGTAATGCCAGAATAATTGACAGAACCCGGCATATTCGCGGTGACGTCGCTATCCACAACAAACTCATAACCCGTCAGATCACTACTATTGTCCTTTCTTCGTGGACGGTCACCCTGCAATTTTCTCAATGGCTTCCATAGAATCGCAGCAATCACGCCCGAGCTAATTCCCGTACAGGAAACGCCGGCGAGCCATGTTTCCGGCAGCACACCAAAAGTCATTAATAACCCGGTCGTTAGCGCGCCCAAACCCCCAAACAAAAATATACCAGCAAAAACACCAGTAACCACTTCAATGACTAGCATTGAGAATCCAATCACCAACCAGAGTTGTGCCTGATGATTGAGAATATAATCAGCAATCATAGCGCTCCCTTATTGTTGGGTAACCGTCTTGGTATTGTTTAATGTGCTAATGATGGTTATTGCTTCAGCAACAACACTCGCCGCATCCGTGTTGCTCTCGGGTAACAACACTACGGTGGAATCCTTTGCAATGGCCTGTTTCGCCTCAATGGCCTTACCCGCCAGTTCCAGTTGAATCGCTTTCTGTCCTTCTTGCGTATCTGCAACCCTGCCCACCATTTCAAGCGCTCTGGCCTGCGCCTCGGCGACGGCGATAATTGCTTGCGCCTCACCTTCGGCGCGCAAGATCTGTTCAGCCTTGTCTGCTTCTGCGGCTAACACCTGTGCCTGCTTGGCACCTTCAGCCACATTAATGGCCGACTGACGCTCACCCTCAGAGTCCAAAATCGTCGCACGTTTATCACGCTCCGCCTTCATCTGGCGTTCCATCGCTTCCAGAACGGTACGTGGTGGTTCTATATCCTTAATTTCATAGCGCATCACCTGAACGCCCCAGGGTTCAGACGCCACATTGATGGCATTTACAATATTAGTATTCAGGCTTTCACGCTCTTCAAAAGTCTTATCGAGATCAATCTTGCCAATCTCACTACGCATGGTCGTTTGTGCCAACTGGGTTACGGCATAGACATAATTATCCACGCCGTAGGAAGCCTTGTAAGGGTCGAGCAATTTGAGATAAAGGACACCATCAACTACCAACGATATATTGTCTTTGGTAATAGCCGCCTGGCTCGGCACATCATAAGCGTGCTCTTTTAATGACTGGTCATAACCTATCTTGTCAATAAACGGCAACAATACATTCAAGCCAGCTACCATCGTTTTGTTGTACTTTCCAAATCGCTCCACTACATACGCGCGGTTCTGGGGCACGAACTTAATTGAAAACTTCACCAACACGATGATCAATATGGCGAGTCCGATCCAGAAGTTAAGAAGCAGACCCATTAATTCTTCTACTATCATGATTCTTTCCCTATTAGCTTAGCGATAAGCGAGAATAGCCGACAAACAACCCTATGAACACAAAAACTAACCGATCAGCCATCCATCCGGCAATCAGAGATCGAGCAGACGAGGCCGATCAGCAAGACCAAACAGTCTAGTGTTGGCCTCCGAAAGCGTATAGCCACCAACCGAGGCTCCTCAAGAGCCACGTTGACCGAATCGAGCAGTATCGGTATGAAAGTCATTGATAAATTCGGGTGGCATTTAGTCGGCCCAAAAAAGACATAGTCACAGATGTCGATCCTTGATGAGTGCGTACCTGCGGCAATGGTAGCGAACATCAAAAACCGATGGCGAGACCGAATCGAATGACCCACGGATTGTCGTAAGGACTATCATCGTTGTGCAGTACGTTGTATAACGCGGTCGCATAGAGTGATGAATTGCGACCCGCGGGCGAGCTTGCTCCGCCGCCGAGAAAAAGGCTGTCGGTAGTGTCACGTTCCTTGCTCAGGTTACCCTTGAAGAACTCATAGTCGAGATACTCGTATTCGGCCTGGGTGAAGATGTTCCGTGTTATACGATAGCGGCCAAAGATACTTGCTCCATAATCGTTCGTCGTCAGCGTTTTCGCGAAGCGGTCATCCCGCCGATAGCGGAATATGAGCGTCCCTCCAATTGATAACTCGGGGGTGAGGTGCATGCCTACCATAGGAGATAATTCGTAGTAATCGACCTCGCCGAAACTCGCGCCCAGGGTGCCACCATAAAATACATCGCTCCCGCCCTGCCCGATCGCTGCAGTCGCGCATAGCAACATCACGCCTCCTGCGGCCGCGCGTCTAAGTGTCATAACCACGTTTCCCCCATTCAACTTGTATAGCTACCGTGGACATCAGGTGGAAATTACATCACGGCGATACGTTGTCGATCAATTCTGGAATTCGAGTCTAACCTCACTATATCCATTCGTATTACTCGGTTTCGATTTGCTTACCTGGGTGCGGATAGTCAAATTTGGGCTGACTGATGGTCGTGCCCTCCTCGCGGTTCGCTAATTGTACACCCAAGTATTCACGGCATGTCCTTCTAAGAATTGATATTTGCACTACACGACTGGGCAGGCGGGTTCATCCAGCCCATCAGTGCGGCATGCCTTGAAAGTGAAGATAAGGAATGGTTAGATTCGTGGCTGAACATCACTCCCCCACTCGCCACATCCACCAATTACGAGCAGGTACATCATGTACATCGCCATGAACCGATTCAAAATCGCCCGCGGATCTGAAGATGAGTTCATCGACATCTGGAAGCACCGCGATACTTATCTGGATACCGTTCCCGGTTTCAAGTCCTTCAACCTCCTCAAAGGGCCTACCACGGAGGAATATACCCTGTTCGCTTCCCACTCCACGTGGAAAAGCCACCAGCACTTCGAAAATTGGACCAAGTCCGAAGCCTTCCGCAAGGCGCACGCCAATGCCGGCGGCCCCCGCAAGAAAATCTACCTTGGGCCGCCGCAGTTCGAAGGTTTCGAAGCAATTCTGTGATCGACGATGTGGTGATTGGGAAACGGACTCTAACGCTGGCTACAGATCAATGGCGTCTAAGTCGCCACTCGTCGTTCAGCTAGGAATGGCTGGATGTTTGTTGTTGCAGTCGCCATAGGCCCCTTCCCATCGGCTGGATCAAAGCGCGGGTTTCACCGCGCGCGCCTCCAGTATCCACGGCTCGGCACGTTTACCAATGGCGAGACGCACGCTGTAATGCGCCGGCCTACCCGGCGCACCGTCAATGATTGCGAGACGTTCGTGCAAAGAGAGGTTTACGGTAGTGATACTGAGGTCGGTGATGTAACCGTTCAATTGATTATTGCGGAGCGTCAAACGTACTTGGCCGGGAATGATGAGGTGGCTCGCGCGATCGGGATAGCGGCTGCGCAGACTCGCCAGGTCGGGGCCGAGGTCGACGGCGAACAGGCGCGAATGGTTGTGCAATTCTCTTTCCAACTGCGCCTGATAGGTCTTAACGCGCTCGATGAACTCTTTTTGTCCGGGGTTCCTGTCCAATAAGGCTTGCGCGTCCACGACCTTTTCCAGGCGTTGTTGTACGACGGCTTGATAGGCCGGACCATCGAACTCCAATACGACGTAGGCCTCTCTTTGTAAGGTCTTTTCATATTGTGTCGTAGCGCTGCCGTCTTGCGGCGAAACGCTGACGTCGAAACCCAGTTCCGCCAGTTTGTCTTTGTTGAGCCAGGGGGCAGTGACGCCTCCAAGAACGATGCCGGTGTCGATTGATTGCCTGTCTTTGCCAACGCGCCATCTCAATCGCAGGGCCAGCCCGCTGTTTTCCACCGAGGCACGCTGATTGTACGGCCAGAAGAGTTCGCGCTCGCTGAGTTCTACCACGGCCTCGGGTTCGCCGCTGCGGTTGTAGGCAACGCCGACAAGGACGACGGCATTGCCGGCCAGGATCAAGGCGGCGCCGGCGATGAGAAGACGGGAGTGGCGCTTCATGGCATCGCCCCCGTTTCAGGGTGGCGGCCGTAGCCGCGCAAACGCTTCAAGATCAAGAGAAACAGGATGGCGGTGAGGCCGATGATGAGGAAGAACAGGTATTTCGGCATGCTTTCCCACCACCAGTCGAAGAACTTGGTGTAGAGGAAGATGACGAAGAATACGGTTCCCGTGTTGATGACCTCGCCCCAACCCTTGCGGATGCCGAGGGCGATGGTGGCGGCACTCAAGACGAACCCGGCGATTTGATAAGCACCCTCGATGACATCGTGATCAAACTTGAGATAGCTGACGGCCCCGTAGTTGGCAAGGATTAAGACGGGGATGAATAGGACCAGCAAGGCGCACACATGGTAGGTAGCGGTGTAGCCGGTGTAACGCCGGTGATCGATGACGTGGGGGATGGCGAACAACAAGGCGGCCGCGGGAAAAAAATTCTCGGGCCGTTCGCCGAAGTGGATCCAGTACATACCGCTCCAAGTGCCGACCCGCGCCGACAGGTAGGCGACGAGGCAGGCGATGCCCGCCACTAATAGCAGCCGGATGTCTAACGCGTAGGCCAGCAGGAAGGCCAGCGCCGCCCATAGGATGAGAGCATTGTCGCTCGGAGCAATATTGAAGATTTGTCCGAGCATGCTGATGTTGAGCACGAAACAAACGAAACACACCAGGGCGCTAAGTCTGGCGAAGTAGCCGGAGCGGTCCTTCACGGCGATGAACACCGTGGCGACGAAACTGAGCAACACCGCCGAGATAAGGGTGACCACTTGGACGGTTGTGGAGAAGTGCCCCCAGAATTGATAGAACAAAAAGAACACGCTGGCCGCGAGGGCCAGCGCGCCTAAGAACGACACTATGCGCATGCCCCACGACAGTTGTTTCTCATGCTGAGTCTTGTCGATGTCGTACGTGGTGGTGAATTGCGCAAGTAAGGCGGCGTGGTAGTCGTCCACGGCGCGGCGCTGTTCAGGCGTGAGAGTCAGGATGTCATCCTGCGCGAGCTGCAGCAGCTCGGCGTTATAGGCCTTGATGCGGTCAGCGCGCTGTTGGGCGGCGGTTTTGCTGGGAGTGGCCATGGTCCTCGGGAGCCTCGTCCGCTCTGGATGTGCAAGGTATTGTTATTCTGTTAGCAGCCGGGAGTGTTTATACCACCTTCCCGCCATTGGGGGGCACCCCTCCGACTGATCTAGGCAGAGGCGTGACGCCAGCAAGGCTTCAGTCGGCGAGAAAACACCGCCGCACGGCTCCTCCCTCCACCACAAGTGTGACATATTGAGGGTGTGACCCCTTCATGTCCTGTCAGCGCAAGGAGGGCGTCGAGGAGGTTAGCGTAGTGAGGTTCACCTGCACCCTCTCGTTATCATCCGCCAGCCACATTTCTCCATCTTGTATGGTGCACTGCAATTGCATAGTGCGCTGGACGAGCTTGGCCAGGGCTGACGTGGTGTCCGGCGGCAGCTTGACGATGGTGAGATTCTTGGTGCGTTCGAGTTTGCTGCGGTTTTGATCCCACCACAGGTCGGCGCTACGGCCGCCGTAACTGTAAATAATGACCTGTTGGGCGCGTCCGCAGGCTTTGCGTATCTCTTTTTCGTCCGGCAGACCTACGTCTATCCACAGGTCGATGGCGCCGGTTAAGTCTTTCTTCCAAAGAGCGGGCTCGTCTTCGTTGCTCAGTCCTCTACCGAACACCAAATCTTCATGCGCGTGCAGCGCAAAGGCCACTATACGCACCATCATGCGCTCGTCGGTTTCCGAGGGGTGCTGGGCGATGGTGAGGGTGTGATCATGGTAGTAGTTGCGATCCATGTCAGCAATATGCAGCTCGGCTTTGAAGATGGTTGCTTTAAGAGCCATAGGGATTACTTTTCGGGTTCGGATGCGTGCAAAGTTGCCAAATCAAGGCTGTTAAAGACAGCGCGCTGGCACTGATGGCGCCTGTACGGGCACAGTCATTGTGCCGTCGCCTATTCCAGCCGTTCATCAATCAACGCCAGTTTCTCCCAGCGCGAGAGGCGCTTGATCGCGTGTTCCCGCCGCGCGGCAGCGGCGCGGTTGGCGCACGGCTCCTGATACACTAGCATCACCGGACGCCGGGCCCGGGTGTACTTGGCCGCGAGCAAGTCGTTGCTATTGTGTTCCTTTACGCGGCGCGCGGCATCCATGGCGATCCCGGTATACAAGCTACCGTCAGCACATTGCGCCATATAGACGCACCATGCTGTTGTCGCGGAAACGGACTCAGACTTCATTGGTCTTTTGTAACCGGTTAAGGATGCCCGTCGGCATCAACTCAATCGCGTTCCTTACAAGCGCATATCCAGCGATGTGCGGCCATCCACGGTCTGATAGCAGAGTACAGGACGCTCTCGTCTCCATTAGTATAAAGTCGCCCTACTTCACCTTGCCTTTTTTGGATTTTTTCTCGGCTCTTTTTTCCAATAAGGTCTTGGCCGGCTTTTTCTTAGTTTCCTTCTTGCTGTCTTGTCCTTTACTCATGATCCTCACTCCCAAATGTTCGATGGAAATATTTACTGATATTCGCTCCACTATACCAGTTTCTATTTAGCTTCTTCATTTCTCGATCATTTGCCATGGCGACATAGCCTATAAATCCTTCCAGAGGGAAAGCGCTGATTAATCGACTGAATCGGCGACTATGGTGGTGCAGCCGAGCTTGGAATTCCGTGTTAACGGTTTCTCAATAGGGTATGAGCAGCGGGTTTGGTAAACAAAACCAGCATACCCTCAGGCAGCAAATCCGTTGCGAGCATGACGTCGTTGATGTCGCGGTGTTCGGACCAAGTGACGGCGCGACGATGTTCAGGGCGGCGCCAGTAGGACTCGATCTCCTCACCGACGGAGACGAACGCCAGCAGCGCCTCCAGCGGCACGTCGCCGATCAGTCCACGCAGCCGTTCTAAAGCACGCAGTCCGATCGACAGGCCTAGCTCGCGAAAGGCCAACCGGTATTCCGCCGGCTGGCGCAAGGCGTCACTGCTCACATAAGGGGACCTCTAAAAACTCCCACGTTTCTGCGATAATAACGTTATCTTCAACGACACGGTAATCATCAGCTATGCAATCCGGATTTTTCGACCACCAGGAACGCCTTGAATTGCTAGA
>CALZJG010000138.1 GCA_945787555.1 uncultured Chromatiaceae bacterium
GCGGTACCGCTCAAAGGTCGCTTCGGCGAGTGTCTGTTGGCGCATACGTGGGCTCTCCGTGGTATGAATGAGTGAATATACGTAGTATGCCAGAAAGGGAAATAAATCAGAGATTCCTTAAAACAAGAGGAACAAGCGCTCAGTGAAATCAAGGGTAGCTTGCAACGCATGGAAGACGAGCTGTTCAACCGTCTGCGGAGAATACACCATGCCGGCTTCGAATGAGGACCAGCACCGCTTGCGCCGCGGCGTGGAGCGACAGATCAAAAGAGCAGACAAGGCCCGCCGTGAGCATGCCAGTCTATTGGCACAAACCGCCTATCTCGGGACGTTAGGATTGTTGCTGATATTGCCAGTGGTCATAGGACTGTATGTGGGAGTGTGGCTGGATGAAATGATGTCAGGTTATTCGATACGCTGGACCATGTTGATGTTGGCCTTGGGCCTGTTCGTCGGCTGCGTGAACCTCTATTTGTACTTGCGGGAGTGAGCCGATGGATATCACCGAGACAACAGTGCTATTTCACATTGGGCCCCTAGCCATCTCCCAGGCCGTCGTGACCACTTGGGGCGTCATGGTAGTGCTGCTGGCATTTTGCGCGATGACGACACGTCATCTGGCACTGCGACCCGGCCCGCTACAAAATCTCCTGGAGGCCGTCGTGGGCGCCATCGAGCAGGCCGTGCAAGCCGCTGCACCGAGCCAGGCGCGGCGTATCATGCCGTTCATTGGCACCCTGTGGCTATTCTTGCTCGCCGCCAATCTCATCGGCGTCGTTCCCGGACTCACTGCACCGACGACGCAACTGTCCGTAACCGCCGCGCTGGCCTCACTGGTATTTGTATCGGTGCATTGGTTTGGATTGCGCGACCATGGCTGGCGTTATTTGCGTCATTATGTTTCACCCAGCCCGCTGTTCCTGCCCTTTCATTTGATCAGCGAGATCACACGCACCGCCGCCTTGGCGGTACGCTTATTCGGCAACATGATGAGCCTCGAACTGGCGGCACTGATCATTCTTTTCGTCGCGGGACTCTTGGTGCCTATCCCCATCTTAATGTTGCATATAGTGGAGGCCTTGGTGCAGGCCTATATCTTCGGCATGCTGGCGCTGATCTACATCGGGGGCGCCGTACAAGCGCATACCGTAGCGCGCGAAAATGAACAACAAAAGGAGTAAGTCATGAGTGATATGACCTGGTTCGTCATCACCTCGACCGCAGTCGCCGTCCTCGGCATCGCCCTCGGCGCTTTGGGCCCTGCATTGGCGATGGGCCGATCCATCAGCCAAGCCCTCGATGCCTTGGCCCGGCAACCGGAAGCGGAACGCGCCATAATCCGAACGTTATTCATCGGACTGGCAATGATCGAGTCCCTAGCCATCTATGTACTAGTGGTGGTGCTGATCATCCTGTTTCGCAATCCATTGTTGGAATATCTGCTGCGCTAAGTACAGAAAGCCCTACCATGAACCTCGACTGGACCACTTACTCGCTCGAGATCATCAATTTCCTGATCTTGGTGTGGTTACTGCATCGGTTTTTGTACAAACCGGTGCTCGATGTCATGGAACGACGCCGCAGCGCGGTCGAGCAAAACCTCGCTGAAGCACAAGCGAAACGTACGCAAGCCGACCAGCTCAAGGTCCAGTATGAGAATCGTCTCCAGGAATGGAACAAGGAAAAAGAACAAGCACGCAACCAACTTCAAGGGGAAATCGAGACGGAACGCAAGCAGCGCATGCGCGCATTAGAAAGTGCGCTAAAGGAAGAACAGAACAAACGCGCGGTGCTAGAACAGCGCCAAAGAGATGAACTACAGCAACACATCGAGCGGGTAGCTATCGGCCACGCAGCGCGCTTCGCATCTCGACTACTGAGTCGCGTCGCAAGCCCGGAGTTGGAAGCACGCTTACTCGATATGCTGATCACCGATCTCTCCTCGCTACCTCAAGAACAGCGCAGCGCTCTGGCGCAAGCCGCAGGCGAACTAGCGACCCCGGTACGCGTGCTGACCGCGCATACGCTGACGGAAGCGCAGCAGGAGCGTGTGACCCAGGCGTTGAACGAACTATTGGGCACCTCACCACACTATGAGTTCAATACCGACTATCAACTCATCGCCGGAGTGCGCATTCAGGTCGGTGCACGTTTGATACAAGCCAATGTCAACGAGGAATTACGTCTATTTCAGGAGGCCGCTCAGCATGACGCCTGAGACTAGCCCCCCATCATCATTGGCACGTCTTGCCGATTGGACCACTAATTACCGCCCCGCGCCACGATTCACGGAACAAGGGAGTGTGGTATCGGTGGGTGACGGCATTACCTGGATCAAAGGTCTGCCGTCCGCCGCCATGGATGAACTCGTGCACTTCGACGACGGCAGTCTCGGGCAAGTTTTTCACCTGGGGAAACAACTCATCGGCGCCATCCTGCTCCAGCAAACCGCACGACTGACCGCCGGCACGCTGGTGCGCCTGACCCAACGCGTCTTGAGCCTGCCAGTGGGAGATTCCCTGCTGGGGCGGGTCATCGATCCACTGGGGAACCCACTGGATGGCGATCCCCCACCACGTTGTCATGAACGCCGTCCGCTCGAGTCCGGCGCGCCCCCCATCATCACTCGTGATTTCGTCCATGAACCACTCTACACCGGCCTTAAGGGGACCTCTAAAAACTCCCACGTTTCTGCGATAATAACGTTATCTTCAACGACACGGTAATCATCAGCTATGCAATCCGGATTTTTCGACCACCAGGAACGCCTTGAATTGCTAGA
>CALZJG010000139.1 GCA_945787555.1 uncultured Chromatiaceae bacterium
CCCAATGATCCCAGTGAGACCCAGGACACCGACGGCGATGGTGTGGGTGATAACGCCGATGACTTTCCCACCGATCCGAGTGAGACCGCCGACAGTGATAATGACGGCGTGGGCGACAATGCCGACGCCTTTCCCGATAATCCCAACGAGACGACGGATAGCGATGGTGATGGGGTCGGCGACAACAGCGACGTGTTTCCCAGCGATCCTAACCAGGCTATAGACAGTGATAATGACGGCGTCGGCGATCTTACGGACGCCTTCCCCAATGACCCGGGTGAGACCCAGGATACTGATGGCGACGGTGTGGGCGATAACGCCGATGTTTTTCCCAATGATCCCGCTGAAACGACGGATAGCGATGGTGATGGAGTGGGAAACAACAGCGATGCGTTTCCCAGCGACACCAATGAGGCCATAGATAGTGATAATGACGGTGTCGGCGACAATGCGGATGCCTATCCCAATGATTCCAGTGAGACTCAGGACACCGATGGTGATGGTGTCGGCGATAACGCCGATGCCTTCCCTAGCGATCCTTCCTTGTCTGCGCCCCCCGTTTCAGATGTAGACATTACACCCCCCATCGTCACCCCCCCTGCTGATATAGTCATTGGGGCGAACGGGCCCTATACCCGTGTTGAGTTCGGCGAGGCGCTGGCAACGGATCAAGTCGACGGACTCGTGATGGCAACGCCCGA
Source organism: uncultured Chromatiaceae bacterium (assembly GCA_945787555.1). Lineage (GTDB taxonomy): Bacteria > Pseudomonadota > Gammaproteobacteria > DRLM01 > DRLM01 > CALZJG01. The sequence goes on from CALZJG010000139.1 coordinate 702, forward strand.
TAAGGAAGGATGGCTACGCCCGGGTCGGCATGAGATCACCTGGCACGCCAGCGATGCGCAGGGCAACATCGGCACCGCCACACAAGTGGTCAGCGTCCTCCCCCGCGTTGATTTTGCCTTGGATCAATTCGCGAGTGTCAGCAGTGAAGTCAAGGTCCGCGTTTATTTGAATGGTCCCGCTCCTCACTATCCTGTCGAGATTCCCTATAACGTCCGGGGCACCACCAGCAGCGGACTCGACCACGATGCGCAAGACGACACACTTTCCATCCATCAGGGAACGGAAGGGGAAATCGTCTCTAACGTGCAAAATAGTGAGTTGGGAGTCGCTCCTGAATCGATCATCTTCAGCCTGGAATCGCCGCTCAATGCAGTGCTAGGACGTAACACGCAACATCACGTCACCGTGGTTGATTCCAATCTGGCGCCCTCGGTATCTTTGCGCGCCACGCAAGACAACCGTCCGACCCGCACCATCTCCCTGACAGGTGGCCCAGTGACGATCCGCGCCACCGTGACGGATCCCAATCCCGGCGATGGCCATGTCTTGGATTGGAGCAACAGTGACAATGCCTTGGCCGTTGCAGACGGAGTTGCATTGCAGGACACCTTCGTTTTCGATCCACGCAACCTGGGTCTGACAGCGGGCCTTTATACGGTCCGCGTCACCGTCGAGGACGACGGCCAACCCCGTCATACCGTCACTGGGGAAATCATATTGCGCGTGGTCGGTCAGCTACCCGTTCTGTCTGCTGACAAAGACAGTGACGGTGATGGGCTGGTGGACGCCGCAGAGGGCGTGGGTGATCTCGACGAAGATGGAATCAGCGATTACCTGGACGCGATCTCATCCTCTAATCTCTTGCAGAGTGTGCGTGGTGAGGCGTCGCGTCACTTACTGCTAACCGAGCCGGGGCTCCGGCTGCGCTTGAATGACACCTCGTTCGCTGCAGCCATCGAGAGTGCCCAAGTCAGCGTGGCCGACATCGCGCTACATGGCGGGCCGGGAGGGGATCCCACCACCAACTTCGAAGATGACTACGAAAACTTAGGAGGTTACTTCGACTTTGAGGTCAGCGGCCTGTCCGCGGTGGGCGCTACCGTACGTGTTGTGATTCCTCAATCGCATCCCATTCCTTCAGATGCGATCTATCGCAAATACCATCCCTTGTCCGGTTGGTCGGACTTCGTCATCGATGGGTTCAATGCCCTGGCATCCGCAGCCGGCAGTCCCGGTGCCTGCCCGCCGCCCGGGGATCAGGCCTATCTCTCAGGTCTCACGCCAGGCGATTACTGCGTGCAAGTAACGATACAGGATGGTGGCCCCAATGACGGCGACGCAGAGGCCAATGGTGTCGTCAAAGATCCCGGTGGAGTGGCGGCGCCCGCGAGCGCCAATGAAGACGGCGGTGCCGCAGATCCGGCATTGGACGTAGATGCGCCGCCGTCCGCTGAACCGGTCGATAGCGACAGCTTTCTCACACAAGACACCTCTGGCTCCGCGCCCGAGGGTGGCGGGGGTAGTGTGAGTTCTTGGGGGCTGTTGCTTGCACTACTCTTGCAGATAAGGCTCCACCAACGCGGTCGGATCGGCGGCAGCGACATACTGCCGTAGCTGCAATCGAAGCGAAATACAAAAGTGCAGCCCCGAATTCTGCAGTAGCCGAACAACATGCCTCTACGCGGGCCGCCATCGTTCGAAGACCGACTGGTTGAGCCACTTACGGAGCGGCGACGTCTATGCACCATCCGACTTGACGTGACCACGCCAAAGATTGGGCGCAAGCTGGCCAAGCTTGCCACATCGATATGGACTTCTTTTAGTGCCTAACGGTAGAGCAGTGGATACTCGCTAGATTGGCAAGCATCGCTGAAGAGGTGAGCGCGAGGGTGCGTTCCAGCGTCATAGTCAGGTTACCCTCGCTCCCTACCGAGTACCTCGCTCGATCACTATGTCGGTCTCCGGTAGCCGTTTGTTGTCCACGGCCCAGCAGCTCGGTGGGCGGCTGCTCCACTCGCAATAGCCGCTACGATTGACTTTGAGTGTTGCGCACAGTGTGCTCACCGCTCTCCAGCAGAAAAACCGCTTGGAACTGAAACTCGTTGGTGTGGCGCTTGCGCTTTTGCATCGGACACCTCATCGGCGCATTATCTTCTAATCTGCGTGTCTGATAAATCGAGGCGTCTCAAATCAGTCGATCTGGTATTGGGAAAGAGCATGGAATTAACTTCAATCGCAATAGTCGCCGCTGGATTGCTGTTATTTTCCTTGGTCTCTGGGCGCCTGCAAGGCACTGTGATTACCCCTGCACTGGTGTTCATCGTCTTTGGTTTTCTGGTGGGCAATGGAGGACTGGCCATTGCCGAGCTGGACGCTGGCCATGCGGCGATCCACTTTATTGCCGAATTTACCTTAATTCTGGTTTTATTCTCTGATGCCGCGCGGATCGACATCTCGCGCTTGCGTCGGGATCACAACCTACCGGTGCGGATGCTCATGATCGGATTGCCGTTGGCTATCGGCTTGGGCACATTGATCGCCGCGCAGTTATTCTCTGAATTTTCGCTCTGGGAGGCCGCTTTGCTAGCAGCCCTGCTTGCCCCAACCGATGCGGCGCTCGGTCAGTCGGTGGTGACCGCTAAAGTCGTGCCGGTCCGCATCCGGCAGGCCATCAACGTCGAGAGCGGGCTCAACGATGGCATTGCTTTGCCGGTCGTGCTCCTTCTTGCTGCCCTTGCCAGTGCCCAGCACGCTACGGCAGGTGCTGCTGAGTGGATCCGTTTCGGATTGTTACAAGTCACACTGGGCCCAATTGTGGGTGTGGCGACGGGGTACCTTGGGGCGCGCCTGCTTGACGCAGCCGCTGAGCGCGGCTGGATGAATACGTCCTTTCAGGGTATTGGTATTCTTTCGCTGGCGGTGGTTATGTATGTGACAGCCGAACTTGTAGGTGGCAATGGTTTCATCGCCGCCTTCGTCGGTGGCATGGTGTTCGGAAACACCATTCGTCATCCCTGTACTTTTTTATTCGAATTTATGGAGTCCGAAGGTCAACTCCTCCTGTTGATTACCTTCCTGGTATTCGGTGCGGTCTTGCTACCGGAAGGCTTGCAGCATATGACGCCTACGATTCTTGTCTACGCCGTATTGAGCTTGACGGTCATTCGTATGGTGCCGATCGCGATTTCACTTCTCTTCACTGGGTTAAGGCTGCCATCAGTGCTGTTTCTGGGCTGGTTTGGACCGCGCGGATTAGCTTCCATATTGTTCGTGCTCCTCATCCTGGAAGAATCCGACGTCGCCCATCATAACGAGCTACTTTCCATTACCATTATTACCGTCGCATTGAGCGCACTGTTGCACGGTCTCACCGCGGCACCGTTTGCCAAGCTGTATGGCCGGCTCGCCGCACGTATGGGTGAATGCGAGGAGAATCAGTCCGTTTCCGAGCTTCCTCTTCGTGAAGGGCCCACCAATACTGAAACTGACCCAGTAAGGAAGCCTGTGATATGAACAAAATTGCAATCAAGAAATGGGATGAACTGGAAGATCGAATACCGGCACATGCGCTGGTAGCGGACGTTGATCTGGTCCTCGTTCGTTTTGATGACACAGTGACAGTGTTGTACGGTCGCTGTGCTCACCGCGGCGCCTTAATGGCGGATGGCCATGTCGAAGGCGATAACCTGATTTGCGGTGTGCACGGCTGGGACTATCGTCTCGATACCGGCATCAGTGAATACAATAACAGCGAAACCTTACCCAAGTTCAATGCCTGGGTGGAGAATAGCCAGGTTTGGGTGGATGAGGATGAGATCCGCGCCTGGGCCCATAAGCACCCTCAACCCTATGAGCGTGGCAGTTACCAAGGCGCCTATCAGGATCATACCGGCACACAGATCGAACCCTACGTAAGATTGATTCGTAAACTCGCTGACGAGGGCCTGACAAAATTCGGCCACCATGGTCCTGCCGCCGCCATGGGCGTTCCGCGTGATAGCTTGCCTAAGTGGGATGACCTGCAGTTTGTCGTTGCGCAACTGCATAAATTGCCGCTACTCGATGACGAAACGGTTGGAACAGATCTCATCATCGGACCTCGTGCCAACAAGCCGTTGCGGCTGGCGTTCCCCCTATTTGTTTCCGACATGAGTTTTGGTGCGTTATCCGAAGAAGCGAAAGTGGCCCTGGCAAAAGGGGCGGAACTGGCCGGTACCGGCATATGTTCGGGCGAGGGCGGTATGCTGGCCGATGAACAAGCCGCGAACTCGCGCTATTTCTATGAGCTGGCCTCGGCACGATTCGGGTTTTCCTGGGACAAGGTCCAAAAGGCCCAAGCATTTCATTTCAAAGGGGGCCAAGGCGCCAAAACCGGCACCGGTGGCCACCTACCGGGTGACAAAGTGAAGGGCAAGATCGCCGAGGTTCGCGGGCTGCCTGAGGGCCAGCCCGCCATTTCACCGGCGCGCTTTCCCGAGTGGACCGAACTGGGTCAATACCGCGATTTTGCCGCACAAGTGCGGGAGAAAACCGGCGGCATTCCGGTTGGTTTTAAGCTCTCGGCGCAACACATTGAAAAGGACATCGACGCGGCCTTAGAAGTCGGCGTTGATTACATCATATTGGATGGCCGTGGCGGAGGCACCGGCGCTGCACCACTGATCTTTCGCGACAATATCTCGGTGCCGACGATCCCGGCCTTGGCGAGAGCCCGGCGGCATTTGGATGCCTGTGATGCCTCCGATGTCACGCTCATTATCACTGGCGGGCTTAGGCATCCCGCCGATTTTGCCAAGGCAATGGCCTTGGGCGCAGACGGGATTGCGGTAGCCAATGCGGCTCTCCAGGCCATCGGTTGCCTGGGCATGCGCGCCTGCCACACCAATAATTGTCCAGTCGGTATCGCCACCCAAAAGCCGCAATTGCGCGCCCGCTTGCCCGTGGACATCGCCGCTGAACGGCTGGCGCGCTTTTTCTCGGCCTCGGTCGAGTTGATGACGGTGCTGGCGCGAGCCGCCGGGCATCAGCATTTGCGCGACTTTTCCAGCGATGACTTAACCACGTTCAAGATCGACATGGCGCGACTCACCGGGGTCGCCTACGGCGGCGTTTCACCACCTTAATGTGATCGTTGGAGGCGCATATGACCACACAGCACTTCCCTATGCTCGATGATTCATCCATTGTCGTGACCCGAAACGCATTGCATGCCTATGCGCGTATCCTGGGCGACTGGTTAAAACGCTGCCGGGCCAAACGCAAGCATTGGTGGCATGCCAGTCTACGCCCCTCATTGAATGGCTTGACCACGGGTGTTGTCCATGCGGGGACTGATTTTGAACTTGAACTGGACCTTAGGGTAAGTCGGTTACAAGGGCGAACCTCAACCGGTGAGCAATTATGCGAACCATTGCAGGGGCAATCGGCTGCTGAATTGGCTGACCGTATCGAACATTTTCTTGTTGCTAATGGCATTGATAAACAGCGCGTTCCTGAGAAGAACGACAGTAATGAGCACTCGACGTCACATCCTGGCTATTCGGCCGAGCACGCACACAGCATCGCCCGGGCGATAAACTCGGTAGTGGCCGCGATGGACGTCTTTCGCGCCGGCATACCCGAAGAAACCAGCCCCATCCAGCTCTGGCCCCATCACTTCGATCTGTCGCTGTTGTGGTTGCCCGGGGACAAGATACCTGGTCAGGACCCGGCAAACGAAGAGTACGCCGACAAACAAATGAACTTTGGTTTCACGCTGGGTGATGCGGGTATCCCCGAGCCCTATTTCTATATCACAGCCTATCCGCTGCCCGAGGCCCTGCCCAATACGCGATTACCCCCCGGCACCATCTGGCACTCAGAGGGTTTTAGCGGCGCGGTGCTTTTGTACCAAACTCTGAGCGAAATGAGTGATCCCACCGCCTACCTGGTGGAACTCTGGCGTGGACTCTTGAGTGCGGGCCGTGAACAGATGCTCATCAACACGCGCGGAGGAATTGTGCAATGACCGACAGCGATAGACAGCTGAGTTGGCATCGAGTCGCCGATTTCGATGAAGTTCCACCCGGTAGGGTCAAGACAGTGACTGCGGGGACCCTGTCGATGGCATTGACCAACATCGACGGTGTATTTACCGCCATGGACAATCGCTGCCCGCATCAGGGTGGGCCATTGGGCGAAGGCTCCATAGAAGTCGGTAGCGACGGTCAATGTTGGCTGCGTTGTCCGTGGCACGGTTGGGATTTTGATCCTCAGACCGGGCGCTCACCGGGCGGTCACGAGGATTCTGGTCAACGCCTATATCCCATTGAGGCACGCGAAGATGGTGTTTACGTTGGGCTCGAAGCCGAAGCGCCTCATGAGACCACCGTCACTGATGTGATGGCGGAAACCATGACGAATTGGGGTGTGACCACTGTATTTGGCATGGTCGGTCATTCCAATCTCGGTCTGGCCGATGCGCTGAGATTGCAGGAGCAGAAGGGGCGCTTGAATTACTACGGAATTCGCCACGAAGGCGCCGCCGCGTTTGCCTGCTCCGGTTACGCCAAGCTGACCGGCAAACCGGCCGCTTGTCTGACTATCGCAGGTCCCGGTGCAACCAATTTAATGACAGGTCTGTGGGATGCGAAAGTCGACCGGGCACCGGTATTGGCCCTCACCGGTCAGGTCGATGTGCAAGTGTTAGGCCCGGGCGCCTTTCAGGAAATTGACCTCGCGGCAGCGTTCGCACCGGTTGCGCGCTTTAGCCAAACCGTATTGCACACATCGAAACATGCCGAATTGATGACCCTGGCATGCAAGAACGCGTTGGTCGAACGGGATGTCGCACACTTGATCTTCCCCGATGATGTGCAAACCGTGCCGGCAGCGGCTACCGCGACTCCCTCAAGTCCGGAAGGTCGAGTGGCCGCATCCTCCATCGCCCCGGCGGAGGACGCGCTGCACGATGCGATGTCGCTGATCAAAGCATCGAAGCGCCCGATCGTGATTGTCGGGTATGGCGCGAGAGAGGCGATGACTGATGTGATTGCGCTCGCAGAACGGCTTAGTTCACCGGTCTTAACGACTTTCAAGGCCAAAGGCCAAATTGCGGATACCCACCCATTGGCGGCGGGTGTGTTGGGCCGCTCGGGAACACCGGTGGCGAGCTGGTTCATGAACGAGTGCGATCTCATCCTCGCACTCGGTTCGTCGTTCTCGAATCATACTGGCATCACCGCCAAGCGGCCGATCATTCAAGTCGACTTTGATCGCATGACCTTGGGCAAGTTTCACGGTGTGACTGTGCCAGTTTGGGCAGAGATCGGTGTTACAGCCAAGCGCCTCACCAAAGCGCTGTCCAATTCTATTCAAACAGTCGACCAACGGCCGGAGCTCGCGGAGCGTTGGGCGATATGGCGCAGCGAGAAGCGGAATCGCCTGAACGATGATCACGGCAAGGGCCTCAATTCAGCAGCGGTGTTCGCCGCAATGAGTACGGCTGTCCCCAGCGACGCCGTGATTGCGGTGGATGTCGGCAATAACACCTATTCGTTCGGTCGTTACTTTGAAAGTGAGGGGCAACGGATACTGATGTCGGGCTACCTGGGGTCTATTGGCTTTGCGTTTCCCGCCGCGATGGGCGCTTGGGCGGCAACGCAAGATCAAGAGGACTATCGCGGACGTAAAGTCGTATCCATAAGTGGCGACGGTGGCTTCGGTCAATACATGGGCGATTTCAATACAGCGATGAAATACAACATGGATATCACCCATGTGCTATTGAACAACGCACAGCTCGGTAAGATTTCCAAAGAGCAACGGGCCGGTCACTGGCCTGTTTGGCAAACAGATTTACACAATCCGAGCTTTGCTGCATACGCCAAGTTGTGTGGTGGAAAAGGAATTCGAGTGGCCAATGTGGAGCAGCTCGAATCCGCACTCAAGGAAGCGCTCGCTCACCCAGGTCCGGCCTTGGTTGAAATCATCAGCGATGTCGATCTGATCTAGTCCGAGAACAAGGCAACAGCATTCCGATTGGAGTCGGACCAGGTTAAGCAATTGAAATGGAATGAGTGCAAATCATTCGGAACCTTCAGCCGCTACGCCCATCAATGCGGGTCTGTACTAGCATCGGTGCGTATGCCGAGATAAACAATGCAAAGGCCAGTACCCATAAGACTTGCGAGCTGGTGATCCAGGCCGCATAGCTGTCCGGCATGATCATCGGCAGAATGATACGTGCCACACTGCCGCCGAACAGTCCGGCAAACACCCACGGCAGTACGGCCGGTGGTTTGGCGATGTCGCGGCCGGTATGCCCCAGTGCGACCCGTGCCATCATGCCGCATGTCATCAGGCCGATGCCGCCATAGGCAAAGGCATGTACCGCCAGCTTTGGATCGAAACCGAAGGCATAGGCTGCCGCGGTGAGGGCGAAGCCCAGTGTTATCCAGCCATAGGCGAGATAGAGAATCCACAACAAGGGTTTCTTCCAGATGCCGGCGGTGTGCCAGCCTGCCATGCGCACGGCATGCAACAGGAAAAGTAAACCGGCGCTGAGAGCGGCGAGGACGGATAGACGCAGGAATACTTCCGCAACAACAAACACCAGCATCAAGACCATGCTGCTGAGATCGAGCCAGCGGCGATTGCTCAAGCTCACGGGGTAATCCACACCCTTTTCGATGAACATGGGTATTACCCGGCGACCGATGAGTAGCATGAGTGAGATGATGAGGTAAAGACCGCTGTATAGCCCGAGTTGGATGCCGTTGCCCAGCAGATTTAACAGTCCCAGGTAAAATAACAGGTTGCTGAGCATCAGGAAGAGCAGCTTAATCCAAACGCCAATGGATTTGCCTTGTTTGGCTTTGATGATGGGATGCAGTACGGCAAGGCACAAGGCGATGTTAAAGCTTAAGTCCAGCAGCACCATGGCCGGCAGGGCGAGCGGATGAGCCACAAACGGCATGAGTCGCGCCAGCAACCACACCAACACCAGGAGCATAAGCGGTGTACCGTGCAAGGTTGGCACACCGGTCCAGTTACGCACAGCAGTCAGCAGAAACCCGGCGATGACCGCCATGGCATAGCCATAGATCATTTCGTGGGCATGCCAGATCACGGGCGGCAGGGCCGTCACGGCAAGCGGGTTGCTGTTGTAGCCGGTCATCGCTAGCCATAGCATCACCGAGATCACCGCAAACACTGAACCGCACAAAAAAAACGGCCGAAAACCCAGTTGATGTAGTGCGATTCGATTGAGTGGCGTTTCAGCTGGCATGGTGGATGAGGTGGGAATAGGTGAGTTGGGTCAAGTGCGACTTGCGCTAGTGTACCTTCAGAAGACCAGTGAATGGGTTTTTCCGGGAGAAAAACCTGGTAGAGCGGATACTCCGGGTCATTGCGATATCGAAGGTACAAGACCGCAATCCCCCCGCACATCCATGCGAATGTCGTTGGCTAACAATCTAACGCCGATAGCCAATCGCCCCCAAGGGCTGCTGTGCCGCCTCGCCTATGCGCGATTAGCCACGGCACGAGGGCGCCAGAGACTCGGTGCAGCGTAGTGACGCTGGTCACATCAATACTGGTATCTTTTGGCGTACAACGGCAGAGCAGGGGATCGCCGGCAACAGCGAGCATCGCTAACGAGGTGAGTACGAGGATGCATGGCTGCGTCATGGCCAGGTTTCCATCCGCCATCGACCGAGCGTATCTCTCGGCAACGAACCGCTGCACGGCTCAAGCAGTTTGATCGCGCGCAACGACGCCGATTTAATTTGCTTGCAGGTTGTGGATCAGATTCGCCACCAGGCCGGTCCATCCCGTCTGGTGGGAGGCGCCGATGCCATGGCCGTCGTCGCCGTGAAAGTATTCGTAATAAAGCAGGTGGTCGCGGAAACGGGGATCGCCCTGCATTTTTTCCTGCTCGCCGTACACCGGCCGGCGTCCATCCTGGTCACGCGTAAAAAGATGAATCAAGCGTTGGGCGAGTTCGTCGGCGATCTCGCCCAACGAGAGCAGGCGGCCGGAGCCGGTGGGATGTTCGACGCGGAATTCATCGCCGTAATAGTCATGAAAGCGGCGCAGCGAGGTAATCAGTAGATAGTTGACGGGAAACCAGATGGGACCGCGCCAGTTGGAGTTGCCGCCGAATAACGGCGACTGGGATTCGCCGGGCCAGTACTCGACGCGCATGGCCGCGCCCCCGCAATCAAAAACGTAAGGATGCTCGGCATGTATGCGCGACAGCGCGCGAATACCGTAGTCGGAAAGAAACTCCGTCTCATCGAGCATGCGTTTGAGCAAGTGCTTCATGCGATAGCCGCGCAGCAGGGATAACAGCCGCGTGGCGCCCCGCCCGGGCACGTCCCAATGGGAGACCAACGCAGCGATCTGTGGATCATAGGCTAGGAACCATTCCAAGCGGCGTTTGAACGCCGGTAGACGGTCGATGAACTCCGGTTCCAACACCTCCACTGCGAACAACGGTATCAGCCCGACGATGGAGCGGATCTTGATGGGCTGTTTGCGCCCGCCGGGCAGACTGATGACGTCGTAGAAGAACTTGTCCTCGTCGTCCCACAGCCCGATACCTTCGCCGCCGATGTTGTTCATGGCCGCGGCGATGTGCAGGAAATGCTCGAAGAACTTGGTCGCGATGTCTTCGTAGACCGGGTTGTGCAGCGCCAGCTCCAGGGAGATGCGCATGAGATTGAGCGAGTACATGGCCATCCAGCTGGTGCCGTCGGCCTGATCGATATGCCCGCCGGTGGGCAGCGGCGCGCTGCGGTCGAACACGCCGATGTTGTCCAGTCCCAGAAAGCCTCCCTGGAAGACATTACGCCCCTCGGCGTCCTTGCGATTGACCCACCAGGTGAAGTTGAGCATTAATTTGTGGAACACCCGTTCGAGGAAGGCGAGATCGCCGGTGCCGCCGCGCCGTTCACGGTCGAGACGGTAGACCTCCCAGGTGGCCCAGGCGTGCACGGGTGGATTGACGTCACCGTAGGACCATTCATAGGCGGGCAATTGACCGTTGGGATGCATGTACCACTCGCGGGTCAATAGCACGAGCTGGTTCTTGGCAAACTCGGCATCGACCAGCGCCAGCGGCAGGCACTGAAACGCCAGGTCCCAGGCCGCGTACCAGGGATACTCCCATTTGTCCGGCATGGAGATCACGTCGGCGTTGTTCAGGTGCTCCCAGTCGTGGTTGCGACCGTGACGGCGTTCGGCGGGCGGGGCGGGCGTGGCGGGATCGCCCTTGAGCCACTGGGGTATGTCGATATAGAAATACTGCTTGCTCCAGATCATCCCCGCCAGCGCCTGACGCTGGATTCGGGCAACATCCGCATCATCGATGCCGTCCTGCAGTGCGGCGTAGAACTCATCGGCTTCCAGGCGCCGCCGAATCAACACATTGTCGAATTCGGCGTAGGGCGCATCCAATGGCCTCCGAGTTAGTCGCAGACGCAACAGCGCCGACTGCCCCGCTGCTATCTCCCGCACATAATGCGCGGCGGCCTTGCTGCCCACGCCCTCGGGGCAGACGGCGTGTTCGTGGCCATGTACGACATAGTCATGGAAAGCGTCCTTGTAGTGCCCCGGCACATTGTCCAGGCCGTAGAGCTTGTGCGTGTTGGTTTCGTTGTTGCAGAACAGCAGCGGCGGGGCCCATTCGGCGTACCAGTAATACTCGCCCAACTCTGGGTGGCTGGCGCAGCCGGTACCGGCGCCGGTCGAGGCGATACGGGAACCTTGCGGCACGCCGCTCCAGTGCCAGGTGTTACGAAACCAGAGTTGCGGCAGCACGTGGAGAGAGGCGCTCTCAGGGCCGCGATTGTGCACGTTAATACACATCAGGATGTCGTCCGTGGCGGCCTTGGCGTATTCGACATACACATCGAAATAACGGTCTTGATCAAACACCCCGGTGTCGAGCAACTCGAATTCCGGTGCGTCCCTGCTCCGGGCGTGGTTTTCGTCGACTAGGCGCTGATAGGGAAAAGCGGCCTGCGGATATTTATAAAGAAATTTCAGGTAGGAGTGAGTCGGCGTGGCGTCGAGATAATAGTACAGCTCTTTGACGTCCTCGCCGTGATTGCCAGCGCCGTTGCTCAGACCGAACAGGCGTTCTTTCAAATGGGGATCATTACCGTTCCACAGTGCCAGTGATAGACATAGGCGCTGTTGCTGATCACTGACCCCCGCCAGGCCGTCCTCACCCCAGCGGTAGGCGCGGCTGTGTGCGTGCGCGTAGGGAAAGTAGTCCCAGGCGTCTCCTTGTGCACTGTAATCTTCACGCACCGTGCCCCATTGACGCTCGCTGAGGTAGGGCCCCCAGAGCGACCACGGTTGCTGACCCGAGTATTGTTCGTCCAGTCGGTGTTGTTCGGCACCGGGCATGGCAGTGCGAGCTGTGGCCACAGAAATCTCCCTGGGCGATGATTCAACGCTGCATCAAATGATAGTCTAGTCGCCGTTACGGGCCCTAGCTTACAGGCCGTAGATATCGTCTGGACGACGCCACCACGTCGGCCTGCTATCGTTCTGGCCATGGGGGATACGAATCGACGGAGAATGCATGTAAGTCTCAGAAATATAAGCGCCCTAGGTGATGCGCTAGGGTCTTGAAATCAGCTAATCGCTGTCCCCAGTAAGCGCCCATCTGCTGCTTTAATCGTAAAAAACCCCAGTTCGATGGATTTGTGGCACAATACCCCCCCTTTTTTCATCCTGCTGGCGCCAGTCTGGGCAGGGTATTTCGTCAATCTCTGTTCTGGAAATCTATTGTGATCTCTACAGCCAACATCACCATGCAGTTCGGGTCTAAGCCCCTGTTCGAAAATATCTCGGTCAAATTCGGCGGCGGGAACCGTTATGGTCTGATCGGCGCCAACGGCTGCGGCAAATCGACGCTGATGAAAATACTCGGCGGCGATCTCGAGCCGACCTCCGGGACGTTCAGCATCGATGTCAATGAGCGCGTGGGTAAATTGCGCCAGGACCAATTCGCATTCGAGACCCACACGGTGCTCGATACCGTCATCATGGGCCACGCCGAGTTGTGGCGCATCAAGCAGGAGCGTGATCGCATCTACTCGTTGGCGGAGATGAGCGAAGAAGAGGGCATGAAGGTCGCCGAGCTCGAAGAGGAATTCGCCGAACTCGACGGTTACACAGCCGAGTCCCGCGCCGGCGATCTGCTGCTGGGTCTCGACATTCCATTGGCGCAACATACTGGCCCGATGAGCGCCGTGGCGCCGGGCTGGAAGCTGCGCGTACTGCTCGCCCAGGCGCTGTTCGCCGACCCGAACATTCTGTTGCTCGATGAGCCGACCAACAACCTCGATATCAACACCATTCGCTGGCTGGAAGACATCCTCAACGCGCGCAACAGCACGATGATCATCATTTCCCATGATCGTCACTTTCTGAACAGTGTTTGCACACATATGGCCGACCTCGACTACGGCGAGTTGCGCATCTATCCTGGTAATTATGACGACTACATGACTGCTGCGACGCAGGTGCGCGAACGCCAGTACGCCGATAATGCGAAGAAAAAGGCGCAGATCGCTGAATTGCAGACCTTTGTGAGCCGCTTCTCCGCCAACGCCTCGAAAGCCAAACAGGCCACCTCGCGCGCCCGCCAGATCGACAAAATCAAGCTCGAAGACATCAAGCCGTCGAGCCGTGTCAATCCATTTCTGCGTTTCGAGCAGCAGAAGAAACTCTATCGGCTGGCGCTGGAAGTCGAAGGCGTGAGCAAAGGGTATGACGGCGCCCCGCTGTTCGAGGATTTCGACCTGGCGGTCGAGGTCGGCGAACGCGTCGCCGTGATCGGCCCCAACGGCATCGGTAAGTCCACGCTGTTGCGCTGCTTGGCCGGTGACCTGACCCCGGACAGCGGCACGGTCAAATGGTCCGAGAACGTTAGCATCGGCCACTTCGCGCAAGACCACGCCGCCGACTTCGCCGCCGACATGCCCTTGTTCGACTGGATGAGCCAATGGCAACAGCCGGGCGACGACGAGCAAGTGATACGCGGCACCCTCGGGCGGCTGCTGTTTTCGCAAGACGAAATCAAGAAGTCCGTTAAGGTAATCTCGGGAGGCGAACAAGGGCGCATGCTGTTTGGCAAACTCATGTTGCAGAAACCGAACGTGTTGTTGATGGACGAGCCGACCAATCACCTCGACATGGAATCCATCGAGTCGCTCAATCTCGCCCTGGAGAACTACCCTGGCACGCTGATCTTCGTTAGCCACGACCGCGAATTTGTTTCATCGTTGGCGACCCGCATCATCGAACTGACCCCGCAAGGCATCGTCAATTTCAACGGCAGCTACGACGACTACCTGCGCAATCAGGGTGTAGAACAAAAGCGCCGCACCGCGACGGCGTAGGCGCTGGAGACGCAGGTTAGTATTCAGCTCAAATACGATGCGCTGTTTGTCCCCAGAGACTTTTCAAAACAACGTCAATATACCGGCTGATGTCTGCGGCCGATGATCTGTTCGATTTACGGTTTGTTCGTTGCATTGCCAGCCCGCTGTGATCGTTCTTATAAAAACCGCTTGAGATATATTGGCGCGGCACGGTCAAGTTGACGAATGCCTCGCTCAACTATGCATAACAGCGAAATGAGTACATCAAGTAACCCCTAGTCATGCCATCGGTACGCCGATGAGATCACCAGTCACCCGCTATGGTTGTATTTCCCGTTCAACCTCAGCTTCCGTGATGTGGAGGAGCTAGCTACGGCGCGTGGCTTTGGTGTGACCGATGAAACCCCCTGTCAGTAGTCTCTCAAGTTTGGCCAGCACAACGCGAACAATATCCGAGATCGCCAGGGCGCCTCGACGATACCTGTCACCTCGATGAAGTTTTTCGTCGTGAACCATGGCAAACGCCGCAATCTTTGGCGTGCTGGTGATCAAGCTGGCGACATACTGGCTATCCGCGTTCAGAGCCGGCGACACAAGAACGCGGTTAGGCGTTTCTCTCGCAAATTGTTATAGGGGCGGCGCTAGGTACGCCGTGAAGTCGTAACGGAAAAACTAAAAAGCTAAGGTGCCGCGAAAGGTGAGGACATGCCGGGTGTTTTGCATCATCAATATTAAGGACCGAACAACTGCGCGGAGGTCACTCACTAATTTTCCCGTCAACGCGAACGGTAGATGCGGCGACTCTAATCAGCGGGGGGCGCGCAACGCGTTCTTTCTGTCCACGTCCCCATCGATAATCTGTTTCGCGGTTGTCGCCACCGATTGAAAGCCGATTACTATCGAATGTTTCGTGAGGGCGCCTACTCAACCTGGAGAAAGGTCGCTTGCGTCTGTGATCCTGCATGAGTGCAGAGGTGCATTAGAAATAGGGTGCATCGTTACGGGTTAATGTGCGCCTTGCAGGCGCCAAGTTGACCGCGCCCTCCAGAGGCGCCGCAATGGCGGCAACGCACGTCCGGGGCACAAAAAAGCCCCACCGTAGGGTGGGGCTTCAATCTCAGGTCAGAACGACTTGAGTCCTGATTTATTCCGGGACAACGTTGACCGCGCTAGGGCCTTTGGCACCGGCCTCGGTCTCAAAAGTCACCTGCTGTCCCTCAGCCAGCGACTTAAACCCGGACGCCTGAATGGCGGAATGATGGACGAACACATCTTTACTGCCATCAGAGGGAGAAATAAATCCAAAACCCTTACTGTCGTTGAACCACTTTACTGTACCTGTAGCCATTCTGGTTACCTCAATAATAAATAAACAATGTGTAAGCATGCAGATTATGGCTGAGAAATTACGGGAGGAGTTACTGCATACACTACGAGGAACCACCGAAACTGCTACAAGACAAAAACTGCTGCCGAGCGCAGCATAGTCCATATTCACCAATAAGGCTATGAATTTCTTTGATTCGGCGCCATTCTTTCGGACATTTTGCTGAATACTGCCAGGTTGACGACCCCCTGCGTCTGCGGAGTCTCAAGGTGGGTCAGCGCTACGCGAACGATATTCGGCCTCGGCCAGGCGTGCCTCGCCGATACCTGGCACCTCGACGTAGTCTTTATCGCGATCAATGGCGAGCGCCACTATTCAGCTCACACGACAGCGGGACGGACAACGGCGCAAGCTTAACTCGCCTACAGAGGCGCAACGCTTTCGCTGCGTCTGCAGCCTCCCAAATGGCCATTAAGCCACTTCTTCTCTCTTTGGTATTCCATGGCGAATGAGTGGTTTTGGGATGGCCGCCGACGGCGGCTAGAATCTGGATTAATTGCTTTCACGATTGGCCGGCTCGTCAGTATGTTTTGAGTTTGGCGGCATCCCAAAGCCGCCTCACAAGAACCGAGTGAGCCTAGAGGTTTACGTACGGTTCTGTGAGTGCTTCACGGAGTCATCTCACCGCGCTACTCGACCCGCCTTGAGGGCTGGAAGCATAGCTATAAGGTGGAGGCGATTCACGGCGAACGTTTCCGACCTTGGGCACACGCAGAGGCGTACATGTTCGAAAACATTGAAGTCCATTACAATAGTAGGCGACTGCACGCAAACCTTGCCTCAGGTCGTCCAGAAGCGCTTGCAGCCAGAAGAGTCGCCTAGCCGCGTGAACGTAAAAGCGGGGCAGGTTCAACTTAACCGTCGTCAAAGACCGCGCGTTCGATGGACAGAGTCTACGAGGCCGCGGCTCCTGTAGGCAGCTTCGCTCTCAATGAGCGGTTCACTCAACTGGTTGAACCTATGCTCAATACAATCAAGGAACAGGGGTCGATGACAGACATCACAACCGAAATTACTCAGCCGGCAAAGAAACGTTTTGACACATTACACGTCGTACTGTTCATGCTGCTGGCGATTATTGTCACGGCGTTGGTCGCTCTCTTAGTATTCCGCACCTATATTTTTCCAAAATCTTTCAATCCGGTTGTTCTGTCGCAGAAACAGGAGCAGGTTCTCAATAGGAAACTCGGTTTTATAGGTTTGCAAGATCTGGGTTCGGACGCCACTCAGGAAGGTGCTAAGCTAGAGCCGGAGCGCTACAGTGAAATAGACGCAAAACGTGAAGTGACGTTTTCTGAAAATGAGATCAACGCACTAGTGGCAAAGAACACGGATCTGGCGGACAAATTCGCGATCGATTTATCGGATGAGTTAGTTAGCGCAAAGCTTTTGGTGCCGCTCGACGAAGACTTTCCGATAATGGGGGGCAAAACTCTAAAACTCAAGGCGGGTGTCGAGTTGGCTTATCGAGAGGGTGTGCCGGTTGTTGTGCTCAAAGGTGTCACTATTATGGGCGTGCCGGTACCCAATGCGTGGTTGGGAAACCTCAAGAATATTGATCTCGTTAAAGAGTATGGGCATGACCAGGGCTTCTGGAAGTCCTTCGCCGAAGGTGTGGATCAATTGCAGATAGAAGAAGGTGAGTTGAAAATAAAACTGAAGGAATAACTGAGGAGAAAAAACTATGTCAATTGTAAAAGTCATTGAAGTCATTGCTGAATCAACAACATCATGGGACGACGCTGCGGGAAATGCGGTAAAAGAAGCCGCGAAATCCATACGCAACATTAGATCGCTGTATATCCAGGACATGCAAGCCATAGTCGAAAACGACAAGATTGTGAAATACCGGGTAAACGCGAAAGTATCTTTCCTCATTGAATAAGATGCTGCCTAACGCAGCATTACCCCTGTCGGTGCCGAAGTAGGAATTCAAGCAGCGACTGGAAGCTAATAGGGTCTCGACACTGCAACAAGGACATTCAAACCAGCAATAAGCCAACTATGGCAATCGGCGGGCCCAATGCCGCGTCGCTTCTGGCGCCGCTTTGTGTCACTTGTTGGCGAGTACTGAGCGCTAGTAGTGATCCGCTGGCGCTTCTATATTCTTGTGGGAATTTTAATACATTCGGGGCATAACAATGCGTTGGCGTGGAAATCGCAAGGGTAGCAATGTGGAGGACCGACGCAGTATGCGTGTCTCCCGACTGGGGGGCCTACGCGGTGCTGGTATGCTACGTCTGCTTCCTGTTGTATATAGATTCCTTGGCTTCAAAGGCATGGTAGTACTGGTAGTGGGTATCGGTGCTTACGGTTTACTTAGCGGAAATCTCGGCAATATGCTAAGCGGCCTCGGTCTACAACAAAGTACTACGTCCAGTATGCCCGCTGAGCCGCTTCGGGAAAGTGCAGAAGAAAAGGAACTGGTGGATTTTGTTTCAGTGGTCCTGGCCGATACCGAAGAAACCTGGACCACATTGTTCCGACAACAGGGGAAGACCTATCAGGAGCCACGTCTCGTACTGTTCAGAGACTCGGT
Source organism: uncultured Chromatiaceae bacterium (assembly GCA_945787555.1). GTDB lineage: Bacteria > Pseudomonadota > Gammaproteobacteria > DRLM01 > DRLM01 > CALZJG01. Next base: position 19,010 of record CALZJG010000139.1, read on the forward strand.
CAAATCCGCTTGCGGGATGGCTCAATCAGCCATGGGACCCTTCTATTGTCCCGGTGATCAGCAAGTTTATATCGATTTGGGTTTTTACGATCAGTTGAAACATCGCTTCAAAGCACCAGGGGATTTTGCTCAGGCCTATGTCATTGCCCACGAGGTTGGTCACCATATCCAGACGCTAGTGGGCACATCGGCAAAAGTGAATGCGGCCCGCGACAAGCTAAGCAAGGCAGAAGGCAACAAGCTCTCCGTTCGGCAGGAGCTACAGGCGGACTGCCTTGCAGGCGTCTGGGCTAATCACGCCAACAGCACCCGACAACTACTTGAAGCAGGTGATGTGGAAGAAGGGCTGGCCGCTGCGAGCGCCATAGGCGATGACACCCTACAGAAACAGTCGCAAGGATATGCAAGCCCAGACTCATTTACCCATGGTAGTTCGGCGCAACGGGTAAAATGGTTCAAAATCGGTTTGGCAAGTGGTGACATGGACAGCTGTGACACATTCAACAATTCATAGGCTAAGAAGATCATTCATTCGATTTCGTTCCCCCCAACCTTGGGTGTTTCATAGCTACGTGGATACTTCCACCCAAATCCCCATCGCCACGGTGTCGGAAGATAGGGCGTCCCGACAAGACGGACGCCGTAGTAATAAATGTCTGCGATATACTCATGGCCGGCGCCCGCTAGACATTGACGAAATTCAAGATCAGCTTGCTTGCGTTCACTTGAGGTGCCGCCAGCCCAATAATAAGTGTCATGCTGATTGCAACATTCCGCGAAGTTGAAATCGGGGACGAGCGTACACCCATCGACTCTACAGGCCTTGGGCGGCATGTCTGCGGTTCCCACAGCGGCATCTATCTGCCTTGGATCACATGGCGCGTACGCAGCACAACCGCAAACCATAGCAATTACGAAAAGTAAGCTGCTTTTCATTGCGGTCGTTTTAGTCAGAGTATATTTCACCTGATACTATGCATTTGAATTTAAGACATCGATTCCCCGCGCCTTCTTCCAGATTCAATTCTGATGCTCGAAAATGGGCTCCATAACGTTTGGCCTGTTTGTCAATATGTTCTTAATTTCCACCAGGCAGGAATTCTCTGGCACGATGAGTTGGTCTACTGCGCGATCAATATATGCGGTGTTTTCGGCGCTTATTGAAAAGTTAGTCGGTATATTGTTCAGAGCGTCACGCAGACCGATTTCCTGCACATCCGCAAACTGAATATGACAAAATACTGTTTGTTTTGCCTGCTGAGGCGGTAGGCCGTCTCCTACACGAAACTCCTCTCGGGACTTAAATGTATTCAGAACCTCATCTCTACTTGCCGTCAATAGACTATCAGTTGCATCTATAAAATTCGAATCAACGATGAAGTCTAGAAACTTTCTTGTATCTGGTGCGCTGCTACTTACGCCTCGTTTCGAGGTGTAGGAATCAATTAATATCACCACAAGTTTCCTATAATTAGTCCCGTTAGTTTTGACGGCATCCAGTATGTTGCCTACGCCTTTAAGCCCAAGATTATCGACATTGCCGCCGTCGAACAGATGCGTATATTTATACGGCTTATCGGGGCTATCTCGAAAGTTACGGACTGTCATATAATTAAAAACGGCGGGGAATGTCGCTGTGCCCATAACCGCGCGCGCCAAGTCGTAATCATTGACATCAGATCCAATGCGCGAAAATTCTTGTTCTGTAAATGTGAAGGGCGTACCAAAGCTGCCGTCACCGCGAGTGCCATTCGTTGCATTGAGGACCAGATAAGGACGAAGGGGATTCAAGTCTCGAATTTTCAGATCCCCACCAAGCGGCCTCTTATCATAAAGGTTATCCGATAAAGTTTGCGCCATGATGTCTGTTCGATCGTATGCTGTGAACCAGAACTTCACGATATTGGTTGGCCAAAACCAGTTCCCGAACCATCTTCTCGTATAGTTTTTTGACATCAGTTTCTTGACAGTCTTCTCATCCCACACCCTTCCATACAATGGTGGCTCGCCGGGCTCAGTCGAGATGACATAGTAGGCGGCCGGCAGAGAACCTCCTGACACTGATGAGATGGCATCGACTTCTGAAAGAATATCAACACCCGCTGATTCGAAAACCGTCTGTAATCTTAGCATTATGGAAGCCGACCAGTACGCGGCCCTACTGCCACCGCCAGATAGGGCAAGAATTACCAGCGCATCATCGTGGCCGCGCTCGGTTGTTACGTCGAAGGTTGCTCGAGACTGCACAGGCTCATCTTGTTCCTGTTTGATATTTGTATGTGAAAAGCTGGAGCATGCAGCCAAGGTAACGGTCATCACACAGATAATGATATTTTGTATGTTGATCATCGCAACTCTCCGTATCACTATTGATCGAATCAGAACCATATTCCAGACAATAGACCATCATCCCACGTTGCCGAAGGCCGGCACCAGTATGCTATACGACAGTTTTTCGATGCTAATAGACGCTCCTCGTATTTCCAACATGATCCTGACATTGGAAAATCGTGGCAGTGGGAAAAGGGGAAAGTGGGCAGTAGCCTGCTATTGCGATCGCCAGAGAAGCGCTTAAGGGAGGCTGAGAACGGGACTCGCATGCGAATGTTACAGAAAAACAAGCGTCACTGGCGTTAGACAATATTGGGAATGGCTCTCTTGGGGGGCTCTCACTGTTTCCACCTTTGTTAGGAGCAATGCCCTAGGGTTCACTGCCCCTCGGTCATATTCGTTCGACGGCAAATCCCGGATCTGTCCGGATCTCCTTGGCGCTGCGTCATTCCCGGCAAGTTAGTGCATCATTCATTCTGTAATTTGGCCTGAAAAGAATGAGAGGCAGGCCATGGTTTATCCTTTCGATTTTTACCGACCAAAGTAAAAGAGAGAGGTGACCGATGGCCTGCCAAGTACAGGATAAATCGATTGAGGATGTATTGGAACTTCTGGCGACAGAAGGGTTTGAAGGCATGGCGGAGGCGATGCGCCTGGAGCGCAGTCAACACCTTGGCGCCGGACCTTGGGAGCGGGCGCAGGAGAGGCAGGGCTATGCCAACGGCTACAAGCCTAAGCAGGTTAGCAGCCGGATAGGGCGCCTATCGTTGCAGGTTCCGCAGACCCGCGATACGGATTTCTATCCGGCGAGTCTGGAGCGAGGGCTGCGCTCTGAGCGCGCGCTGAAGCTGGCGTTGGCCGAGATGTATGTGCAAGGGGTCTCGACGCGTAAGGTCGCCCGAGTGACCGAAGAGCTGTGCGGGTTTGAAATCAGCTCGACGCAGGTCAGTCGTGCGACGGCGGCGCTGGACGAGCAGCTCTCGGCCTGGCGTGAACGCCCGCTGGGCAGTTTTCCCTACGTGGTGCTCGATGCGCGCTACGAGAAGGTGCGCCATGGTGGGCGTGTCATCGACTGCGCCGTCCTGCTTGCCCTGGGCGTGGACACGGCCGGCAAACGGCAACTGCTGGGCTGCTCGGTGTCATTGTCGGAGCAGGAGGTACATTGGCGCGAATTTCTCACTGCGCTGAAAGACCGGGGCTTGCATGGTATGCGCTTGTTTGTCAGCGATGCCCATGAAGGGCTGAAGGCGGCGCGTGCGGCGGTGTTTCCGAGCGTACCCTGGCAACGTTGCCAATTCCATCTGCAACAAAATGCCCAGCGCTACGTGCCCCGGCAATCGATGAAAAAGGCGGTGGCGGCGGACATTCGCGCCATCTTCCATGCGCCGGATGAGACTGAGGCAAAACGTATACTGGAGCACTTTATCCGGCGTTACCAGGAAAACGCGCCAGCGCTCTGCGCTTGGGCGGAAACGGCACTCCCGCAAGGGCTGACTGTGTTTGATTTACCTGAGCGCCACCGCAAACGCCTGCGAACCACCAATGTGCTCGAGCGGGTGAACAAGGAAATAAAGCGTCGTTCACGCGTCGCCACGTTGTTTCCCAACGAGGCGGCTTGCCTGCGACTGGTGACTGCGGTCGCTATGGAAATTCCGATGAGTGGGAAACCGGTCGCATCTATCTTGCAATGGATGAGAAATGATTTGATCCCAACGGGGTAAACCGCAAATTACAGAAGAGAAGTTGTTTTATCACTGAAGTTTGTACCGTTTCGGCCGCTAAACGTGAGTAGTGTGGTGGGGCCGTTAGATTCCATACGTTGCCTTGCTAAGAAATGGTACTAGGCCATTGCGAAGGCGTAATTGCGCCGTATTCAACGGTATGGAGGTTTGGTCAAATGAGTCAAGCAGTAGCAGTGGAGACCCGGTTCCGCCTGGTAACCCGTAGTGATTTCGATGGATTGGTATGCGCCGTATTATTGCGCCACCTCAACCTGATTGATGACATTAAATTTGTGCATCCCAAAGACATGCAGGATGGAAAAATTGATATCACCAACAACGATATCACCACCAACTTGCCTTATGTGCCGGGTGTGAATCTCGCTTTTGACCATCACCATTCGGAAACCTTGCGCAATGAACAGCAAGACAATCATGTGATCGACCCCGAGGCACCTTCGGCGGCCCGGGTGGTGTGGCTCCACTATGGCGGACATGATGTCTTCCCGGAGACCTGGGACGAGATTATGGATGCCGTGGACAAAGGCGACTCCGCACAATTCAGCAAAGAAGATGTCCTGAATGCCACGGGATGGGATTTGTTGAACTTCCTGATGGACGCGCGTACCGGACTGGGCCGCTTCCGTGAGTTTCGCATATCCAATTATGCGCTGATGATGGCGCTTATTGAATATTGCAAGACCATGAGCATCACGGAAATCCTTGAGTTGCCTGATGTTGCCGAGCGTGTGGAACTGTACTTTGATCATGAAGAAAAGTTCAAAGACCAGATCCTGCGTTGCTCCACCGCGCATGACAATCTGGTGGTACTGGACCTGCGCAATGAGGAAACCATTTACGCCGGCAACCGCTTTATGATCTATGCACTGTATCCTCAGTGCAACATCTCCATCCATGTGCTTTGGGGCCTGAAGAAACAAAACACCGTTTTCGCCACCGGCAAGTCAATTTTTGATCGCGGTTCAAAATCCAATGTGGGCGAACTGATGTTGGAATTCAACGGTGGTGGCCACCACGCGGCGGGCACCTGCCAGGTGCCCAATGACCAGGCTGAGGCGACATTGCAAACGCTGGTGGAGCGGATCACGGCTGACGGCTGAACTCCAACGGATCAAACCTGAAATAGCAGCACCTGCACCACGGGGCCGAAAAACGAAGAGCGTTTTTCGGCCCCGTTTTTTCTGCTGATCCACCGCGTTTAGATCGTGAGCAAGGCCCTGCTCATGATCAACACACCCGCTAGGGTAATGTCTGCGTCGCTACCGGCTTGCGGCCGGTAGTCGCCAGGTGCCATCTGTTTCTGATTCAGCATCGTCAGCCCCACAACATGAGGTCATGGCGTACTGACCACCAATGCCAAATGGCGCGCGCCGGTGGTGCCTGGAATGCGTGCAGCGCCAACGGAAACTCGGGGTAACGCTGGGGAGGAGGGCGAGGTCATCGATAAACCGAGGCAGGGGGCCTCAAGGCGCACCCTGAGCTGGGGACATCTACTAAAGCGGGTGTTTGATATCGACATCTGCCCAAGTTGCGGCGGTCAACTTGACGTGCTCGCCAAAGCGCTACGCGGGGCAGGCTCTTGCGACGATTTACGCTGCCAGCGTCATTGGCAAGATACTCACGCACTTGGGCGGGTAAAACCACTGGCGCGATCGGCTCACAACCGCGATGCCGAGGGTAATCCTATGGTTGGAGTTCGCCAGACCTCACGCTTAACGTCGTCAGCGCATTGAGTTGACGCCAAACATCCCCCCATTTATCGCGGCCCCCGCTTTCTTGAGCTATATTGCTCAGATTGGCGAGTTCGCTTGCTTTGCTCTACTCTTAAACTATGGGGGAAATGCCGTTTTCTCTCCCTGTACTCCACTGCTAATCCGCTGGCTAGGCGTTGGTCAGGTGGGGTGTACCCATTGAAGACTTTTTGACAATGATCGTGCCATGAATTTATAGTTGTATTTCATGTACATCTATTTGCCAAGTCTTTTTATCGGGTATCCCGAGGAGGGACCACCATGGGGAAGACTCATTGCGCAGACGCCGCTTTAGGACAACGATCAGTCTCGGCATTTCATCACCAATTGATTGTGCATTGGCTGAATTGTTTGGCTTTGCTGGTCGTGGCGCTATTCGCCACCTCGTCGGCATTCGCTGAAAAACGTGAGTTATCACTCACCATCGATGAGATGCAAATCTCTGTTGCCCCTGACCTTGACTACAAGGTGTTCGCGTTCAACGGCCAGGTTCCAGGTCCCCTGATCCACGTGCAAGAAGGTGACGATGTAATAATCCACGTCAGCAACAATACTTCCCTCCCACACACAATTCACTGGCACGGCGTGCTTCAAAGCAATAACTGGCGCAATGATGGCGTGCCGGGTGTCACCCAAGAGCCAATACAGCCTGGTGACACATTTACCTACCGTTGGAAGGCGGACCGTATCGGCAGCCTTTGGTATCACTGTCACGTCAATGTAAACGAGCACGTCGGCATCCGCGGCATGTGGGGTCCTATCGTAGTGGATCCCCTCGCACCGTTGCCCATCGAGAAACGGGTCACTAAAGAGGCCATAATGATGCTCTCTACCTGGGAGAGTGAAAACGCTGACAAATTCGGCGAAGGCGCTACGCCTTATGATGTCGAAGATTATTTCTCAGTGAATGGAAAGTCCTTCCCCGCCACCCAGCCACTGCGGCTCAACAAGGGCGACGTGGTGCGAGTACGTTTTGTTGGCGCTGGTGGCGCGATACACGCCATGCACTCCCATGGCCACGATATGCTGATTACTCACAAGGACGGCTTGCCCCTGCCACAACCTTACTCCGTCGACACTATCCTCATCGGCCCCGGTGAGCGCTATGACGCCATCATCGAAGCAACCCACGACGAGGGCCGCTTCATCTTTCATGACCATGTCGACAAGCACGTCACCGCCCGCGGAAAATTCCCTGGCGGCCCCATCACTGTAATGGAGTACGACGGTACACCAATGGATGATTGGTATGTGTGGAAAGACATTGACTATGACCCGGACTTTTTCTTTAGCGAGGCAATGAAGGCAGGTTACGGACTGATCGAAAACTCCCGTTTCAAGGGTACACCGCTGACGCGTGAGCGTCGCCGTCATCGGGAATAACACTGGAGTTATTCATGAAGCGCCTATTGGTACTGGTGAGTCTTGTTTGCATAGGCCCTGGAATGGCGGCCGATGGCGATGCGATTCTCGAAAAGCATTGTGCGACCTGTCACGAGATCAACGGCCCAGCTGCACAATCGGTTGAAGAGCTATGGCAACGCCAAGGTCCAGATCTGTTTTATGCCGGCTCCAAATACAAGCGCGAGTGGCTATCAAATTGGCTAGTGAAACCACGGCGCATCCGTTCGGCGGGTTATCTCTTTTTCCAACACATTAAGCCTGGCGATAAGCGTGACATCGTGGATGCCAGTGGTCTAAGGCCCCATCCAGCGCTGAGCCCAGCGGAGGCCGAGTCGGTTACCACGGCATTGATGGCCCTCAAGGCCAAGCCCGGAGAGATCAAGGCGGGTGATTTCAAGGGCGGCAGCATTGCTATCGGATTCGGTGAGATGGTGTTTGATAAGTTTAACGGGTGCATGGCTTGCCATGAGATCGAACCCGGCTACGGCGGCCTCTCCGGGCCAGAGGTCTATACGGTTGCGAGACGTCTACAGGAAGACTATCTGGTGAGTTTTATCCGCAACCCCCAGGCATGGAACCCCAAAACGCCCATGCCCAACAAGCACACGGCCGAGCCCAATATCCAGAAGATCGTGCAGTACCTGGTCGCACTGGCCAAGGAGGACTGGGATGACACGAAATAGCCTGTTTCTACTGTTTATCCTTGCTGCGCCTGTCGCTTGGGCAACGAGCGCCGAGGACAACTACAAAACCTACTGCTGGCAATGCCACGGCATGCGAGGCGACGGCATGGGGCTCAACGTGCAGGATATGTCCGTGCAACCACGCGATCACACCAGCGCCAAAGCCATGGGTGGACGCAGTGACGCAGACCTGTTCAAAGTGATTAAGCAGGGAGGACTCGCGATTGATAAATCGGTACTCATGCCACCTTGGGGAGACACCTTGAGCGACGATGAAATCCACGCGCTGGTTGACTATCTGCGGCAACTCTGCCAGTGCCGCTAACTTGTGTTACGCCCTCCGCTTTTACCAAAGAGGCGGACGCTCGCGCAGGACGCGCGATCTTCAAGTACACAGGGACTATCGATTAACCCAGAGAGGAAACGACTATGAACAAACTTTCGACAAGCTTCATGGCTGCTGGCGTACTTGCCACCGGCTTTCTTGCCGCGCAAGCAGCCCAGGCCGCGACCGTCAAGGTAACCATGGTCGCTAAAGAAACCACTGTAAGCATTGATAACAAGGGCACTGAATACGCTGCCTGGACTTTTGATGGCGCCATCCCTGGAAAAATGGTGCGCGTCAAAGAAGGTGACATTGTCGATTTCGAACTCATCAATCCCAAGACCAACAAAGAATCACACTCCATCGATTTTCACGCGGCCGAAGTGGATGTCCTAGGAGAATTCGCCCCGGTAAAACCCGGTGAGAGCAAGCACTTCAAGTTTGAAGCCAAACGCCCGGGCGTGTGGATGTACCACTGTGGCGCCAGTGTCATGGCCCAACACATTGCCCGCGGTATGTATGGCGTCATTATCGTCGACCCCAAAGAAGGCTACACCCAGGACTTCCCCAAACCCGATCGTGAATACGTGCTGATACAGGGTCAGTACTTCCCTGACGCCGACAACTATAAAGCTATGCTGGTTAACGAAGGGTGGGCCGGTTCACTCATCAACGGCAAAATGTTCCACTACGATCCGGTGCATGATCCGAATGCCTCTCTGGTGCTGCAGTCCAAGCCAGGAGAGCGTGTGCGCGTCTACTTCGTCAACGCCAATATCAACATGCCGGTGGCCTTTCATCCTATCGCAGGGATCTGGGATCGCGTTTATATCAATGGCAACCCGGAAAACGTCCTGTATGATATGGCCACCTACGGAGTATCTGTTTCCGAAGCTGGTGCCTTCGACATTGTCTCCCCGGCCGATCGTCCCACCAACAACGCAATCGTGGATCACACCATGAGCGCCGCCCTGCGTGGCGCCATAACGGTGCTGATGAACAAGCCTGATGCTGATCCGAAGGCCGGCAAGGGTGATAACTTGATTGTTCGCTAAGGCTAAGAGAAGTATTTAGGGGAGGGGCGCAAGCCCCTCTTCTTTTGTCTCAAGAGATCCGCGCAAAAAATAAATGATGCTTATCTTACCGTAAGCCCGGTCCTCGTCCGTGAAATATCAGGGCGAACTGGTCTGCTGCTTCCGGACTCTGTGCTGAGGCCGGCAAGAGAAATTGGGAGAAATAGGGTTAGTCTCGAACTAATGTCAATGCGACATCCTCGACCATGCTGTGCGTTTAATTGAGATGGGGTGAAAGGTGTAACTGCCCAAATTTTGATGGCCGCCGTAGCCACTCAAGCGGGAAGGCAAGATTGGAACTCGTCAGCTAAGTCCCCGTCACCAGAAAATCCATTGCCTCGATAATCTCCTCCCGCCTAACGCGCAACACTGGCTGTCGCCTTAGCGCAATCATCGGGTGTCGGTCCCCACGGTGCGGTGAATAGCCGCCAATATACCTACTCTTTCGCGCTAGCAGGTACTGGTTACTGAAATCGTAGTCAAAGGGGTCGCTACCGGTAATTGGGATGAAGGGTAGCGTCCCCTTGATCCCACAGGCACCTGATTTCTCCGGTTTCCCAAAAATTGATAACATGGCGCTTGGATGCGGTATGAAGCGATGGAAATGAATCAGACAACAGACGCTGCCTGGATCTGGAAGGAGAGTTCGTCGTCGTTGCGGCGGCTGCTGCCACGCATTGAGGCGCGCTATAAAGATCAGACTGATCCCGCGCAATGGGACACCTATATTCAACGATTGAAACGCCATTTCCCGCGGCTGTTCGAGCGTCTGCACGCGTTGTATGGCGATGACTACGATTTCTTTTACTACCTGGAGGGCATCATTGCCTCGGCTACCGAGATGTGGCTGGCACGCCCAGCAGAGCTGAAGGCGCTTGACGCCATGCGCGAGGCCGATCCCGACTGGTATCTGTCGCATCGCATGGTCGGCGCGGCCTGCTATGTGAATCTGTTTGGCAACGACTTGAAGCGTTTTCGCGAGCGCATCCCGTACCTATCTGAGCTGGGCATCACTTATCTGCACCTGATGCCGCTGTTCAAGGTGCCGGATGGTGACAACGATGGCGGCTACGCGGTCAGCAGCTACCGCGAAGTCAATCCGGCGTTAGGAACAATGGAGGATTTGGCCGAGCTGGCGACGGAGCTGCGCCATCATGGTATCTCGCTGGTGCTCGATTTTGTGTTCAATCACACGTCGGATGAGCATGAGTGGGCGAAACGCGCTCTCGATGGCGACGAGGAATACCAGGAGTACTACCGGATGTTTCCGGACCGCACGATGCCGGATGCGTTCGAAAAGAGCATGGCCGAGGTATTTCCCGAGGAGCATCCCGGCGCCTTTACGTATCGAAATCGCCTAAGAAAGTGGGTCTGGACGACCTTTCACAATTACCAGTGGGACCTGAACTATGACAATCCGGAGGTATTTAACCGGATGCTCGAAGAAATGCTGTCCCTCGCGAATCAGGGTGTCGAAATCCTGCGGCTTGATGCTGTCGCGTTCTTATGGAAACGCCTGGGCACGGATTGCCAGAATCTTCCCGAGGCGCACTGGATCATTCAGGCGTTCAATGCATTGTTGAGCATCGCCGCGCCGGCGGTGGTGTTCAAATCAGAGGCAATCGTTCATCCCGACGAGGTGCGCAAATATATCAGCCTCGAAGAGTGTCCGTTATCGTATAACCCGCAACTGATGGCCTTGCTGTGGGATGCGCTGGCGACGCGCGATGTCAGAGTCCTGCAGCATGCGATGCAGCGGCGTTTCGTGATTTCAAAGGGTTGTGCCTGGGTCAACTACGTCCGTTGTCACGATGATATTGGCTGGGCGTTTTCCGACGATGACGTGCGCGCAGTGGGATTTGAGCCACGAGCTCATCGGCGATTCCTGACGAAATTCTATACCGGCCGGTTTCCTGGGAGTTTCGCGCGCGGCGCACCGTTTCAGGAGGATGTGAAAAGCGGCGACGCGCGTGTCTCGGGAACCTGCGCTTCGCTGGTCGGTCTCGAGCAGGCGCTGGAGGAAGACGATTCAGTAGCGGTTGATTTTGCGATCCGCCGTTTGTTGATAATCCACGGCATCATTATGACCATCGGTGGAATTCCGTTGATTTATCTCGGCGATGAGATAGGAATGCTGAACGATTATTCGTATGACCAGGACGTGGCGAAGATTGGCGACTCCCGCTGGTTGCATAGGTCGCATTTCGACCGGGCTCGCGCGAAGCAGCGGCGTGATTCCACCACCGAAGTCGGGCGCATCTTCCAGGGGATGTTGCGGTTGATTCAATTGCGCCAGCAGAATCTGGCGTTTACGCGCGCCGAAACCGAGATCGCCGACACCGGCAATCCGCATGTGTTCGGCTATTTCCGCAGTCACGACCAGCACAGCGTGCTGGTGCTGACAAATTTCAGCGAAAAGGAACAGCGTCTGGAGGCCAGAAGGCTGCGCTTGATGGGGATGCGCAAGACGATGGTCGACCTTTTCACCGGCCGCACCATCACGGCGGCGCAGGAATTGGTAATGGCGCCATACGACTTCCTGGTGCTCAGCCGGTCTAGCTAGAGTCGCTGCCTGCTGGTGGCCGGTCGCCACCAGGAGATACTCGATTTGCTGGAGCTGCCGCGGCATCCGTTTTGGCACTATCGCCACTATGGCGTGCGGGCGCTGCTGGCGATGGGCAGGAAGGCGGAGGCCATCCAGTATGCGGAAGCCTCGCGTGGGTTGAATCAGCCGGACACCGCCATCGATCAGCTATGCGAAGAGATCTTGATTTCCTCCGGACTGCACGACGAAGCCTACCGGCACTATGGTTTGAGTGCCGCGACGGGCACATCGTATTTGGCGCGGTTCCGGGCGGTTCGTGAGGGAGTCATTGATTGTTCAGCTCGAGCCGGAGCTGTCATCGGGGTCTCATTGAAGGGCAAAAAATGCTGGCCAAACCATGCCCAAAGTAGCCCAAATCATGTCCACTTTTGGACAACACAAATTTTTAAGTTGTTGTTTTATTAATAAATAATGGTGGAGGCGGCGTCACCCGAAAAGAAATCATAACTGGCGGATATTACTTAGTAATACTTCTTTATTACTTACGGGTTGCCCCCATAGTTGCCCCCTATCCGGTGCTGCTACTCAGGGACAAATAATATGTGGAGGCGGTCTGCTGCAATGCGATTTCTCCAGTTAGGCGCCATAGCCAGAGACCTTCCTTGCAAAGGCCTCAAGCCTTTCCAAATCCGGAAAACGCTGTATGTATTCCTAACGACCAAGTTAGCTGCTTTATTCGCACAACCCACTATATAAATTCCCACCCTCAGTACCCCAAAAAGGTTTAAGTTCACTTTTACTAAACTCCTTTACCTGGATATACATGACCCATATATTTGGTGGGTTTGATAACACAATGGATTTAAATGAGTTTTCCTTACTGCCTTTATCTAGGACATTAATGCTTTTATATGACTTGGTGTTGAATGGGTGACCAATCATATCGCCACTATTTCTGTCGATGGTGAATTTATTACCAGCTCGTGATTTATAAATATCACCAATATTTTTATTGGTAATTTCACCATCATCAGAAAGTTCTGCAATCTGTTTTATTTCACAAATGTATGTCGATTCACCTGCGAAAACGCCAACTGAAAAAAAGAACAATAAAATTATCATACTGTGCTTCATGCTTGAGTTTCCTTTTGGCAGCTAACGCTTAGCATCAGCGGCATTTAACAGCTTTGTTTATTTGGTGTAAAATGGAGCCTAGCGACTGACGCCAAATAAACAAAGCTGTTATATTGCTTCATTAGTATGATTCTTTTTCAGTTTGAATAAGTTTAGATACATCGTGTATTTCTGACTCAGCAACTGAGACATGTGTAAATGTTTTATTTATTTCTACCAATGAGGCCCCATCATTATAGTTACTGCACTCGTCGTGTAGAGCCCATGCCTCTTTTTCATATGATTCAAGGTTAGGGATTTTTTTATTCAAAGCTTGCAGTTGGCCTGGCTCCATTTTCGAGCCATGTTCTTGTATTAGATATATAAGCTCGTATTTTGATGTGCTTGCAAGAGACTTAAGCGTCAAAATCTTTTGAAGCAATAAGGTTCTTTTATTTGCGACTTTTTCTTTTTCATCTTGCCTCCTAAAGCAGATAGGCAGGGCTATAGATGCCGCAAAAGCAAGAAAAGAGATTAAAAGCGCCCAATGCTCAGTTTTCAATGCTTACCCCTTTGGCAATATAACGTTTACTATGCGGAAACTATCATTAAGACGCTATAGGGATTCCGTATAGTACCCGAACTCTCCACCGCAGCCAGCCTGATTTGTTACCAAGCATTCACCCTCCGGCAGGCGGGCGGCGTGAAGCCATTATGCCGTGATGCTATTGACCGCGGAATAGAAGAAATTACGAGCTGGTAAGGAAGGGGCGCAGCACGATTGCTGCGCCCCGTTCGCCCGTCACGCAATCTGAACATCCTTGTTAGAAAAAGCGCCATGTCACTCTAACAAAGCACTGTCGAACGGTCGTCGCGCCGATGGAGATCATGTTCGAATCATTCGGTCTGACAACCGCGCCCGGAAGTGCCTCACTTTCGCAGGATGGCATGGCACCCCTTCCAGGGGGATTGCCGATGGTTGAGCGCCAGCTCTTGCGCCGGGCCGATACCACTCCGCGAAAATCCGGTGCGAGCACATACAATCCCCCTCGATGAGCTATGCGCTCGCTCACTCGCCCATCGAGGTCTTCGGAGTCTTAGGCTGTTTTTCCATCGTCCATCTTGGCAAACGCCGCAGGAAGGTTTGTGCCGACACCCGCAAGAACAGCTGCGGTGACTCGCACTTTACCAACATCGGCGAGGGTAACCGTGTCAACGGTGAGATCGACGCCGCCACCATAAAGCCCGATGACCAACTGCGACCAATCCGCCGAAAATGTCAAAGCACTGCAAACAGCACCACTAGCGCCCTTAGTGAGGTTGTTCGGCAATGTATTGGCAACAGCCGAATGATGCCCTAGCAATGCCCTTTCGCCACCCTCCCAAATGTATGGCAGGTTGGTTCCGCGTGGTGCTGTGCGCAACCAGCGCCGGGTGGATGAGTTCACGAGGAAACCGGAAAATTGCGTTTCGTCTGCGCTCGAACTTGAGGGGCCATTCTCCATGTCGGCCAGGTGCGTGAAGTCGATTTGAGCGCCGTCTGCACCGCCGACGATATTGGCAATACCCGAGGTGTAGCGCAATCCAACGGGCTTGTCGTTGGTGCCATCGCCGTTCAGCGCTGCATCCTCAAGCTGTTGCATTATCGCGGCGGTCAAGTGGCGTGAGATGGTTTGGTCAAGCGCTGGCTCTGATTGCAGCAACGCTTGCCGGCTAAATACCATGGTGACCGGGCAACGCTTTGGCGTCAGCACGGCGAGACCCGTTGCTTCCAACACTTCCCCCGCCGCCGCAATCTCTGACTTCCAAGCGGCCGAACTGGACGAGGTGAACAGAGGCAGCCCCAGAGTGGTCTTGAGCCCGGTTAGAAACGTCACACCCATCCGGCCTAGCGCCGAAGTACCGCGCAGCGGATCGGCCACACGCTCACCGGAGACTTGCGCGCCAATCAAGTTACCGGCCTGTGTTGCAGTGCTCACATTGAAGTCGCGGGCCAGTATGCCGTACGGGACATAAAACCCGTTGGGGGCCTGTCCTGTTGACGTTGCCGCCAAATCGCTCATCGATTTTTCAAGACCGGCTTTCTCCCAGGGGGAATTGTTGCGCTGGACGGACGACTGCACCGCCGCCTTCACCGCGCGCGTCAGACTGTAACCGGCACAATCATCACTACCCGAATCAATGCCAAGCACTTTATCGGCCCACCGATGCAGCGGCGCGCATCGTGCACCCTCGATAATCTTGTTCATGAACTCCCTCTTGCCACCGCCATCTTTTATCGTTTTCTGCGCAACCTTATTACCGTCATACTCATGGAGCATTTCACCCAGGGCTAGCACTTCATAGAATTCGGCGTTTTGCTTTTCGACTGGAAACATATTTTGATCCTTTCATCTAATGGTCCGTCAGAACAACTTACTCTTGCGCACTCAACTGTCGCTACCGTATGTCAGTGAATTGTTGTTCTTTAATGATGCGCCAGACAGCGCGCGGGTGCCTTGCTGTTTCTGGATCGTCACGTAGTTTTTCTACGGCGCGCTCTAGGCCTGCCGGCGCCTCATGCTTCCCGTGAAGGACCAATGTGAACTTGGTGGCGGCCGCGAATGTGCAGCCTAGCCCAAGCCCTCGTGTGACTTCCCGAATCAGCGCGTAACGCTGTTCAGTACGTCGCCGCCGCGCGGACCGATAATCGAATTCATCGCGCAAGCCTCGCACCTCATCGAGCAACGCGTCCAGCTTGACGAGGATCTGGGATAGGTCGCATTCATTCATCCCAATCATCAAGCTGCGCGCCCGCCCCCTCTTTGCTATCCGGCACGGTAGCGCGTGGCTCAATCAAGCCCAGTTCCTCGCCCACCAAGAGCGTGGCTTCATCGAACAGGGTTTCCAGGAGGATCGAATAGGCACGGCTGTCAGGCGTTGACCGCAGCGCCCCTTCGTGCTCGATGAGCATGCCCCGGATAACTTCTTCGCCCCGTATAAGCTCGCGCGAAAACTCTTCCAGGTAGTCGCGCCGTTCTTTCGCTGCTTGCAGTTCCAGTTCAAGGGCGGCGATGCGCCGCCGCAACGCGGCCACATCGTCCACAGCGGTCTTGAATATCCGGGCGCGAAGCCGGCCGGGGTCAGTGTTGGCTATCACTTCACGGGCCGCGCGGGCCGGGTCGAGCGTGCCATCGGGGAACAGGGTAATTTTTCCGGCGCGCACCCACCCGCTCACGGCCTGCTTGGAAACAGCGCACATGCGCGCGAATTGCGCGGGCCGCACCCGGATACCTTGCGCGAGGGATTCGGGATCGAAGGGCAGAGTTGACGGCGTCGCCTTTTCGGAGCCTGAATCGCCGGTTATCTTCTCCGATGTCATGTAGTAACCCCTAACGTCAAGTCATTTTGAAGACCACTGACTAGCGACAAATTGCGGTTCGAATTACCCTCATGCGAAAGGTAAGGAAGGACCCACACGGATATTCTTCATCCCTCAATTGCCCTACCTGTCGCACCTTGTCTAACCAAGTAGGGCACACTAAGAGTTTGTTTCATTTCCGGTTGTCCTACCTGCCTTACCTGCCCTACCTGATACGCACACATATACACATCGCCTACCGCATGCTTATGTATTACGCGCACGCAAAAAAGGTAGGGCAGGTAGGGCATTCCCTTGCTGCTCAATAAGTTGAGACAATTCGCTGGTAGGGCAGAGGTAGGGTGGGGGTACGGCAGGTTGGTCACTGACCACCCCCGGCATGATCCGGATGCCGATAGACGTATTTGCG
>CALZJG010000140.1 GCA_945787555.1 uncultured Chromatiaceae bacterium
AAAACCGCGCCTACCAGTTTAGCGTGGAAGAGCCGCCTCTCAGCGACAACGATCTCCCCGCCCCATTGTAAGCCTGTGGTGAGCACGCGGCGCGGCGCCGCCAGCGAGCCAGCCCCGGACGGTTAGCAGGCTGGACAACGCAACCCTATTCGCGCTCGCGGCAAAGCGCGCATCATCTGGCGAGTCCGTAGCCGTCTACGTGTCTTGATTGATTCGTTCCTGTCATTTCGACCAACGGGAGAAATCTGGTATCTCGCTGATAGGATTGCAGCCTGCAGCAGAAGATTTATCGCTAAGATCCCTCGCAAAGATCCCTCGCGTCACTCGGGACGGGGCGCGAAATGGCAGATGATGCAGAGGTTCCCTAAGCGCGTCCCGCTTACAGCCGCTTACCCAGCAAAGTCGGCGCTTTGTCCGTGCGGGTCTCCAGCTTCAGATAACTGACCAGGCGCACGCCGCCCTCGCGGTGCAGCGTCTCATGAATCTGTTCCACGACGGCGAGGATCTCCGCCAGCTCCCCTTCCAGATTGGTGCCCGACGCATGCGTCTCGACGATGAAGTCATGGGACTTGAGTATTTCGATAACCCGGGTGATCTCCTTGCGCACCGAGACACCCGCGCCGATGGGAATGACCTGTAATTCAGCCGTCGCTTTCATGTCCTCTCCTCATCTTCTCATGATGAACTCGCTTGCCGCGCCCACCGCACGATGTCGGCCGCCCCCATGGCGCCGGCCTGGCGCGCCGCTTCCTGTCCGTTGCGATACAAGATAAGGGTGGGAATGCTGCGTATAGCGTATTGCGCGGCGAGACCCTGTTCGGCTTCGGTATCGACCTTGGCCAAGCGGACCTGCGGTTCGAGTTGTGCCGCCGCTTGCTCGAAGGCCGGCGCCATCATCTTGCACGGACCGCACCACGGCGCCCAAAAATCGACCAGCACGGGGATGTCGTTGCGGCTGATGTGTTGGGCGAAGGTCGACGTATTTAGAGCCAGCGGCTGCGCGTTGAACAGGGTCTTATGACAGCCACCGCAGTGGGGTCCGTGGGCTAGCCGTTGTGCGGGAACGCGGTTGACGGCGTTGCAGTGCGGACAAACGAGGTGCATGGCCTCACTCATGGTTCGTGACTCCTTAACGAGCTATTTTGATACAACGATACGCTGTGCAGCGGCTGGACGCGATCAGAGTCGAGATGCCGCGGGTCGCCGAACAGACCGTTTTCGCTCTCCGATCCGCTGCTTAACAGCATCGCACCGCCTACTTCCCTCTCTGAACATCGGCGCAATACTCGCCGCCTACCCTTCAATGGAGTCGATCCCAGGGTTTTTCAAGTACCCGCCGCCGCGCTACGTAACTACATCGCCAACCCACCTAGACGTCTTTCAGGACGGGTGATCACGTTATCCTCTACAATAGATCTCGTCATGCAAGCAGGAGCCGCCCCGTGCAATACATACGGCGTTTTTCCGAACTGACCCTCCAGGATATCCCCCTCGTCGGCGGCAAGAATGCCTCCCTGGGCGAGATGGTGGGAACGCTGTCGAATGCGGGCATCAAAGTCCCCAACGGTTTCGCCACCACCGCCGCCGCCTATCGCCATTACATTCAGCACAATGATCTGGATGCGCGCATCCGCGCAGCGCTGCAAGCACTCGATACCCGCGATGTGCACGCGCTAGCCACCACCGGCGCGAAAATCCGCCAATGGGTGATGCGCGGCGAGCTACCCGACGATCTCGCCGCCGAGATACGCATAGCCTACAAAGAACTGGCTAAGGAGTACGGCCCCAGCACCGATGTCGCGGTACGCTCCTCGGCCACCGCCGAGGATTTGCCGAGCGCGTCGTTCGCCGGCCAGCAGGAAACCTATCTCAACATTCGCGGCACCGACAATCTCCTCGCCACCTGCAAGCGCGTCTATGCCTCGCTGTTCACCAATCGCGCCATTTCCTATCGCGTGCATCACGGTTTCGATCACATGCAGGTCGCACTGTCGATCGGCGTGCAAAGAATGGTGCGCGCCGACAAGGGTGCGGCCGGCGTCATCTTCACCCTGGACACGGAAACGGGTTTTCGCGACGTGGTGTTCATCACCGCCGCCTACGGCCTGGGCGAGAACGTGGTGCAGGGCACGGTCAATCCCGATGAGTTCTACGTTTTCAAACCCACCCTCGCCAGCGGCCATCGCCCCATACTCAAACGCCAACTGGGCAGCAAAGAACAGAAAATGGTCTACGCCGCCGACGCTATGGCGGGCGTATCGACGCGCAACATTGCGGTGAGCCGTGGGCAGCGCGCACATTTTTGTCTGAACGACGAGGAAGTGCTGCAACTGGCACGTCACGCCGTCACCATCGAACAACATTATTCGCAAGGCGCCGGCCGTGCCATGCCCATGGACATCGAGTGGGCCAAGGACGGAGACGATGGCCAGCTCTACATCCTGCAGGCACGGCCGGAGACTGTCCACTCGACCAAGAAAACCGCCGCACTGGAAACTTATCACCTGCCGCAGCGCGGCGAGGTGTTGGCGCGCGGCAAGAGTGTCGGCCAGAAAATCGCCGCCGGTAAAGCGCGCGTGATTCTGGAAGCCGCGCACATGAGCGAGTTGCAGGCCGGCGAAGTGTTGGTCACCGACATCACCGACCCCGATTGGGAGCCGGTGATGAAGATCGCCGCCGCCATCGTCACCAATCGCGGCGGACGCACTTGTCACGCCGCCATCGTCGCGCGCGAATTGGGCATTCCCGCGGTGGTGGGTTGCGGTGATGCCACCCACGCCCTCGCCGACGGCACGGACGTCACCGTCTCCTGCGCCGAGGGGGACGAAGGGTATATCTATCGTGGGCTGCTTGATTTCGCGCGCGAGGAAACGGACCTCAGCGCGCTCCCGCGCCCGCGCACCCACATCATGCTCAACGTGGGCAATCCGCAGACCGCCTTCGAGGTATGCCAACTACCCAACGACGGTGTGGGGCTGGCTCGCTTGGAATTCATCATCAATAGCAGCATCCGCATTCATCCCCACGCACTGCTGGACTACGAGTCACTTGATCGCGCGCTGCGCGCGCGCATAGACCCGCTCATCGCCGGCTATCGCGATCCGCGTAGTTTCTACGTGGATCGCCTGGCGGAAGGCGTCGGCACCATCGCCGCCGCCTTTTATCCCAAACCGGTGATCGTGCGCCTGAGCGATTTCAAGTCCAACGAATATGCCGCGCTGATCGGCGGCGAGGCCTACGAGCCGCAAGAAGAAAACCCTATGATCGGTTTTCGCGGTGCCTCACGCTATCCCTCGGAACAGTTCGCGGACTGCTTCGCCTTGGAATGCGCCGCCATGAAACAAGTGCGCGAAGACATGGGTCTGGACAACGTCGCGCTGATGATTCCCTTCGTGCGCACCGTGAAGGAGGCCCAACAAGTGTTACAACTCATGGGCGAACACGGTCTACGTCGCGGCGAGCAGGGTCTCAAGATCCACATGATGTGCGAGATACCGGCCAACGCGTTGCTCGCCGACGCATTTCTTGAGCACTTCGACGGCTACTCCATCGGCTCCAACGATCTCACGCAACTCACCTTGGGCGTGGACCGCGACTCGGGCCTGATCAGCGGTTGTGACGAGCGCAATGAAGCAGTGCTCAAGCTCATGGGAATGGCCATCGCCGCCTGTCGCCGTCATGGCAAGTACATTGGCATCTGCGGTCAGGCGCCCTCGGACTTTCCGGAGATCACCCGCTGGCTGGTGCAACAAGGCATCGAGTCCATCTCGCTCAACGCCGACAGCGTCTTGGCCATGAGCAAGACCGTGCTGGAAGTGGAAACAGCATGACCGGACGCCCGTTCCCCGGGGGCGCACAGGCACAGTCAATTCGGGAAGTGCTTGAATAGAATCCAAGCGAGTGAATACTAAAACGAAGCGGCACTCAGACCTTGAACTGGCTCACCACACCCTGCAATCGTTCCGCCAGCTTCGAAAGCTCCAGGCTCGCTGCTGAAGTATGCTCCGCTCCGTCGGCACTGCGCTGTGCCACCTCTTTAATATTGCTGACGTTGCTCTTGATCTCCTCAGCCACCACACCCTGCTCCTCGGCGGCACTGGCGATTTGCGCGTTCATTTCATTGATAGCCGATATCTTCTGGATAATGACATTCAACACCGCACCCGCCTTGGCCGCATGCTCGACGCTGTTCTTGGCCTGTGTACGGCCGTGCACCATCACGTCCACAGCCTCCCTAGCCCCTTTCTGCAGCCGCTCTATCATCTCCCTGATCTCGTTGGCGGACTGCGCGGATTTTTGTGCGAGCGTGCGCACCTCATCGGCCACTACGGCGAATCCCCTTCCTTGCTCGCCCGCCCGCGCCGCTTCGATCGCCGCATTCAATGCCAAAAGATTAGTCTGATCCGCTATATTGCGGATCACATCCAATACCTTGCCGATATTACCGCTCTCTTGGTCCAGCACATTGATCGCCGCTGCGGTACGATTCACCTCGGAGGCAAGCTCATTAATCACGTCTATGGTCGTCGCCACCACCTGTTGACCCGTAGCAGCCTCGCCGTTGGCTTGGCGCGCCGCTTCCGCCGCACAGGAGGCATTGCTCGCCACAGCCTGTGCCGCACTGAACATCTCATTGACGCTTGCGCTCAAATGCTCGGTTTCCTGGTGCTGTAGATCGACATCTTTATGAGCTTGAGCGACGATCGTATTGGTCTTCCCCGCCGCCGTTGCCAATTGCGTCGTTGAGCTCACCACTTCGCTAATTATGGCACGCAAGCGCTGCACAAATGTATTGGACGACGCCACCATCTCACCTACTTCATCTTTTCCCTTACTCGACAATGTGCGGGTGAGATCACCGCTTGCGATAGCTTTCAAGGAGTCCACAACGGAACGCACATCGCTGGCGATCATGCCGCTGATATATAGGGCGGACATTACCAATAACAACAGGGTCCCCATAGCGATCACGCCACCAATCTGCAAGGTCTTATGAGATTGTGCATTGATGCTTTCTATGGTGTTATTGAAATCTGCATAGCGTGCTTCATGAAATTCAATTAAACCCGCCTCGACGATGCGAGCCTGTTCCGCGATTTGAGTCGCCGTGTCCTTGACGGAGGAGAAATCGATGTCTCCCCTCATCATTCCCAAAGCGAAAGTCTTGGTCATATTGAAGTATTGGGCCAAGCCCGTAGCGATGATCTCAATCTCAACGCCATAGCTTTGCTGCATGGAGGCGATAAGCTGCAGATTATTCTGCATCTCATT
>CALZJG010000141.1 GCA_945787555.1 uncultured Chromatiaceae bacterium
CCGCGCAAACTGGGCGAGGCCTGTCGCAAACTGGGGGTGCCGCGCCTGTTACATATGAGCGCGCTTAACGCCGATGCCGATAAAGGTCCCAGCCGTTATCTCAAGACCAAAGGAGGCGGTGAGGACATCGTGCAGGGTTGCGAAAGCGCCTCGCTGCATGTCACCAGCTTTCGGCCGTCAGTGATCTTTGGGCCGGGCGATCATTTCTTCAATCAGTTCGCCGCCCTGTTGCGCGCCTTGCCGGCATTGCCAATACCCTGTCCCACTGCCAGGTTCGCACCGGTCTTCGTGGGTGACGTGGTGCACGCTTTCATCAGCGCCATCGACGAGCCCGCCACTTATGGCCAGCGCTATGACCTATGCGGCCCCAGCGCCTACTCGATGCATCAACTGGTGGCTTACACCGCCAAAGTGGCGGGCCTGAAACGCCCCATCATCGCCCTCCCGGATGCACTATCGCGCCTGCAAGGCAGTGTCATGGGCGTGCTGCCCTTCAAACCGTTCAGCAAGGACAACTATCTGACCATGCAAGTGGACGCGGTATGCAGCGGCCCCTTCCCGGCCGTATTCGAAATCGCCCCCCGTTCGGTGGAGGCCGTGGTCCCTTTTTACCTGGGGCGGCGCGACCAACGCGCCCTGTACGATCAGTTCCGGCATCACGCGCGTCACGAATATTGAGTCGGATTGGAACTCTGCGCAACGTCGGCGGCGTAGCGAGTCCTAATGTCCCCGATATCTTTATGTGATAGACGCGCAACCGCCAACCGCAGGTGGCCCACCTGTTACGGCGGTGGATACCTAAGCCGCCCTCACGCCGACCCTCTCCCGCCTGCGGGACAGGGGGATGAAAAATCCGGCCCATCGGTTACGAGGTAGATGCGTGGAGATATACCAAGTCGGCGGCGCAGTGCGCGACCAATTGCTGGGCCTGCCGGTACAGGACCGCGATTGGGTGGTGGTGGGTGCCACGGCGGAACAGATGAAGGCAATGGGTTATCGCCCGGTGGGCAAGGATTTTCCAGTCTTCCTGCATCCCGATACCCACGAGGAATACGCCTTGGCGCGCACCGAGCGCAAGACCGGCCCGGGTTACAAAGGTTTTCACTTCCACGCTGCGCCGGACGTGACACTGGCAGAGGATCTGCGCCGCCGCGATCTAACCATCAACGCCATGGCCATGGCGGCCGACGGTCGGCTCATCGACCCCTACGGCGGCGCCGCCGATTTGCGTCAACGCTTGCTGCACCACGTCTCGCCGGCCTTCAGCGAAGATCCGGTACGCATCCTGCGTGTGGCACGTTTTGCCGCGCGCTTCGTCGATCTGGGCTTTCAACTCGCCGATGAAACACTCCAACTGATGCGCGACATGGTCAGTAGCGGTGAAGTAGATGCACTGGTACCAGAGCGGGTGTGGGCCGAGCTGCAGCGCGCCCTGGGTGAGGCACGGCCTTCCCAATTCTTCGAAGTCTTGCGCGCCAGCGGCGCGTTGGCTCGCTTGCTGCCGGAGTTGGACGCGCTGTTCGGCGTGCCGCAACCACGCGAGCATCACCCCGAAATCGACACCGGCGTCCATGTCCTGCAAGTCGTGGATCAGGCGGCGACCCTGTCGCCGTTGGCACCAGTGCGCTTCGCCGCGCTGCTGCACGATCTGGGCAAGGGCACCACGCCGCGCGAGGAGTGGCCGCGCCACCACAACCATGAGCAACGCGGCACGGAGCTGGTGCGCGCCGTGTGCGGGCGATTGCGCGTGCCCAACGAGTATCGCGATCTGGCGTTGTTGGTGGCGGCGCATCACGGCGTGTGCCATCGCGCCCTGGAATTGCGCCCGGCCACGGCGCTGGACCTATTGGAAAAACTGGACGCGCTGCGCCGCCCCGAACGCTTCGAACAGTTTCTGCTCGCCTGCCAGGCCGATTCCACCGGCCGCCCCGGCTACGAGCAACGCGCTTACCCGCAAGCGGATTTGTTGCGGCGCGCGCTGGCCACCGCCAACCACGTGGACAGCGCCTCTCTGGCCGCCCAGGGCCTACAAGGGCTGGAGTTGGGCGCGGCCTTGCGCCAAGCACGCCTCACGGCCCTGAAACAATTAATGAATTCAACCGATCCTGCCGACCATTGACGTACGACCCACGAGGTCGCGCGTCCATCATCCAAGGAGGGCCCTATGGCCAACGACTCCGCCGAGCGGCTAATCATCGAAAGCGTCAATCTCGACGATAAGAAATTCCGCCCCACCGATTGGGTGGAGCGCATCGCCTCGCTGTGGGCTCGATTCGGCCGCGATCAGCGCTTGCGCTACGCGCCGTCGATCTACCCGTGCGTGATCGGCGGTGAGAAATGCTTGGTAGTGGAAAAAGGCTTGCAGACGCGCGACCCGGCGGCCTATGCCTTCATTCTGCAATTCGCCACCCATAACCGACTGAAAGTACACGAAGACCGCCGCGCACAAGCGTCACCCGCGCCGAACGAGCGCCGCGATGCGCAATGGGACTACCGCCATTTTGTGCCTGAGCATGACGCGCGACCGCCCACTATCGCAAAATAATAATTGATTGAAAAAGTTATATGAATTCCCGAGCACTGAGGGTGGTTGACGCACTCCGGATTAACATGCGAGCCTGCTAACGGTAGCCTGGGCGGACGCCAATGTATGCCGGTTGCGAAAACCATCCGCCCTTGAACTCATTCATTGGGAGGCACGCAATATGTACGGAATCCGCCATGGGATAGAACAAGAATTCCCCGAGTTTCTCACCACGATCCATGAACGCAAACAACGCGATCCCCTCTTCGGCCGCCTGCTGGCGGCATACGATGATACCGACAAGAAAATCTACGGACTCGAGCAATTACAGCTGCCGGTGGCAGATGATTATTTCACCTACCTCAAGCGCCAACGCGTGAAACTCAAGGACCAGCTCTACTCGCTCCTGCGTGCCCGACCTTAGCGTTTCAACCCATTGGGCGGCGCCATGCCTGGTTACGGCGCCGCCCGTCTTTGTTCCGGCTTCACGACACGATGGCCGCTTCCAGTTCGGCGAACGTTTCGGCCTTTTCCGCTGGGGTAATGGTGATACCCAATTGGCGCCCGATTTGCGTTGAGGAGAAAATACCCCGCACTCGTTGCTGGCCACGCGCATCCTGATCCACCACCAAGGCGTGCTGACGGCGAAACCGTTTGAGGGTTTCCACGATATCGCCCACCCGTGCCAGCTCCACATCCTTGTACAGTAAAACGTCCAGAGCCTCTTGAGCGGTCATGATGTCGCTCACCAATATGTCGCCGTAAGCGCCGCCCTGCAGGCGTAAGTGCTGCAAAGGCTGCTCGCCCAGGATGTCAGTGGCAGTAATCAAGCCCAGCACACACCCCTTGGCGTCGACCACCAACAACAGGCGCACACTGGCGGCAATCATGCGCTGATTGGCCACGTCGATAGAGGCGCCTGGACCGATGGTCACGGCACTCACTTGCAGCAGGTCAGTCATCACACTCAGCGCCGGACTATCGCGGGTCACCGTGTCTTGCAGGGCATCGAAGGGTCGACAATAGCGAGCGTGAGGCGCCAATTTGCCATGATGCACAGGGGTATAACTAACAGCCATGAGGTTTCCTCCTTCACACATACGAAACAAACGGGCCCCTCTGCGCGTGATGCGCAAACTGAGCCGCTTCTATCTTAATAGTTTAGCCGCCGTTTCTCCTCTCGCCAGGGCATATATTCCCTAGTAGTTTTCCATACTATACTCATAGATAATGGTTGTCTGCCTATCCGCTGAGAGGTGGCTCATGTCACTCACCGCCAAGCAATGTGCGCCCTGCCGTGGCGGCATCCCGCCATTAACGCGCGACGCCGCCCTGGAACTACTGCGCGAAACTCCGGAATGGAGCCTGGAAGAGGATGCCACCCGCATCGCGCGCACGTTTCGTTTCAAGGATTTCGCGGCCGCACTGAGTTTCGTCAATCAGGTCGGCGCCTTGGCCGAAGCCGAGGGCCATCATCCCGACATCTACTTCGGCTGGGGTTATTGCACCGTCACGCTGCATACCCACAAGATCAAGGGCCTGCATGAGAACGATTTTATCCTCGCAGCGAAGATCGATCGTCTGACTTAACGATCAGAGACCGTGAATAGTGCGGGGTTATCATAGAAACTTGTCGATGACATTGAGCACAATGTCGACCATGATCAGAATCACAATATACCACTCCACGCGCAGGCTCCGCCGGTGTTGCAGCAAATCGAGCAACGTTTCCGCCGTCCGCGCAATGAGGTCGAGTTTGCGCTCTAATGCGACATGGCGCTCGCACAGCTCGTATTCATCTTCCAGCCGAACATAAAGTCGCTCCAATGTCGGCTGCTCCCAGAGTATCTCCGGTTTCTCACTCACTTCCACACGCCCCACGGTGGTGTGTTGGATGAGCAAGGTGCTGCCGATGTGGCGCAGTAGCTCCATATCCTTGTAAGCACCACGCCCCTTGCGCTGTAAACGATCGGCGAGCGGTTCGACACGATCAACGGCGGAGGCGACGATATGTTCGTAATGATCCAACACTACGCTCTTGGCGAGAATGTCGGCCACGACTTGCAAGCGCTCCGGGGCGGCATCTTTGATGAAAATCACGTTGTTCTCGACCCGCTCGTCACCGACCGGGTCTATCCCCAACTCGGTCGCCTCGGTATCGGGAATCTCATAGCGATCGCGCACCAGATGAGCAAGGTGCGCAAGAAAGGAGGCCTCCTCCACGGGCGTAAGATTGAACAACACCACCGCACCGTAGCGAAATAACGCCGCGTACCCCTGCTCGCCCGCGCCGATCATCACCGGCAAGGCGGGCAATAGTCGACTCGATTCCAGGGTCTTGAGGTCGATGCGCCCGCCGAGGAACAAGGCCCGCACTCGCACGGAACGCTGACTGGGAAACAGTTCCTTCTGCATCTTTGACGCTTATTGTGGTAAAAGGAATGGACGCAGTCTACCCCAAAGCCCAGACACGGCATAGCGGGCGGCAGGCAGCACAATTCCGCACGCCTCAAGGAATCAAATCGGGGGGATACCAAGGATGCCGCAGCACGCCGACATTTCAGTTTTGATCGTCGACGACGACGAGACCAATCGCGACCTACTCAATCGACGCCTACTGCGTGAAGGTTATCACGTAGCGTGTGCTGAAAGCGGGCGACGCGCCTTGGACATGTTGCGCATCGAACGCTACGACTTGGTGCTGTTGGATATCATGATGCCCGGCACCGATGGCTATGACGTGTTGCGTCAAATCAAGAAAGATACTCTGCTGCATGACACACCCGTGATCATGCTCACTGCGGTGCACGACCATGAAACTGCCGCGTTGTGCCGCAAACTCGGCGCCTTCGATTACGTGGAAAAGCCCTTCGAAATCACTCAACTCAAATCACGCATCTGGCAATGCCTACTGCGCACACGCGGCCCAACACCACACCTTGCCGACAACCTAGCGCATCACTGCCAGGTACTGATCGTGGACGACGACGAAGTCAATCGCGACATCTTGTCGCGCCGCTTGCACAAATATGGTCACATACCTTATCAAGCCGCCAGCGGCGCCCAGGCTATGGCGCTATTGCAACAGCGCCATTTCGATTTGGTGCTGCTGGATATCAGCATGGCACAATTGGACGGCTTGCAAGTACTGGGTATGATCCGCGCCCACGCCAAGCTCACGGACATCCCCGTTATTATGATTTCCGCACTGAGCGATTCGGCGACCATGCAACAGGCGATGGAATTAGGCGCCGACGATTACCTCATCAAGCCCTATGCAGCAAGCGTGTTACGGCAACGGATACAGAGCGTGCTCGCGGATATTCCCCACCGCGAAGAGGCCGTCTACAAGACGAACCTCGATGGCCTACGCCGATGACACGTGCGCTAGCGTTAGCTGGCATATTTCGCGCAGCGAAAGCCGATATCGACAAATAAATCAGCGGGTTTCATATACAGCCGATAGGCAGTGCGATAAAACTGCTGGATCGTATAGTGCCCCAGGCCACCCCAACCGCCGCCCCGCACCACCTTGTAGGTTTTACCGTAGGCCGAGCTTTGATAGGTATTGCCCGGGTAAGGCTGATACCAATCTTGCACCCACTCCATGACATTGCCCGCCATATCCAGCGCTCCGTAAGGCGATGCGCCGTCGGGATAGGAGCCGACCGGCGCCACGCCGAATTCCCACATTCCACCCGCGCCGGCATTGAGCCTCTGGTTATTCCATTCATCGCCCCACGGAAACTCATGCCCTGGTTCGCCGCGCGCCGCTTTTTCCCACTCCGCTTCGGTAGGCAGACGCTTGCCAGCCCAATGACAGTAATCATTGGCGTTGAACCAATTCACTGCGGTCACCGGCAAGTCATCGAGCTGCGCCTGCAGGCGGGCGATGGCCTGTAACAACTCCGACTGATTCATCGTGCGAGTATCAGCGTCGATGCGAAAGGTTTCTGCGGCCAAATGGCGTAGTGTGGGCAGATCGGCCTGTGACAAGACGTCTCGATCGAGCAAATAACCGTTGTCTCGCCATGCCGGCGGCACCCAGTAATCGGCTTTGCGCACGAAGTCGCGATACTGCGCGTTGGTCACTTCGTACTTATCGATATAGAAAGTCGGCAGGTGCACTTTACGCGGCGGCCTCTCGTCCACGTACCAGGGCTTCGCCGAGCCGTATTCCTCGGCCTGTCCACTGGCGTCCACTTTGTCGCTGCCCATGAGAAATGTGCCAGCGGGCACGCGCACCATATCCTCAGCGGCCATACCGGCAACAGGGCCCCACAACATCATGGCCGCCATCAAGCTTGGATATTTCAATGCCTGGCCCTCGCTCTGTAATCCGTTACATGATACTCCAGCCTCGCCGTCGCGGCGGGCATTCATTACCATGTCGACATTCAGAGCCATGGATAAATCCACGTGATCAAAACCTTGACCGTAACCACCCGGCGCCAGGGGCTACAGGACATCACCACCGCCGTGAACCGCGTGGTTGGCGAAGCCGACGTACGGGAGGGACTGTGCACGCTGTTCCTCCAACATACTTCGGCCAGCCTCACCGTCCAGGAAAACGCCGACCCGTCGGCACGCCACGATCTCGAGCAATGGTTAAATCGCTTGGTGCCGGAACACGATCCGCACTACACCCACACCTTTGAAGGCCCGGATGACATGCCCTCGCATATCAAGGCCGCGCTCACCGCCACTTCCCTTGGCATCCCGATCACGGAAGGCCGGCTGGCGCTGGGCACCTGGCAAGGTATCTATGTGTGGGAGCATCGCTATAGCGGCGACAGTCGCCGCCTGGTCATTCACATCAGCGCATAATTCAACCGGAAGCGAGCTTATGCGCGGCGCGCGTGGTTTCAGGAAGACGATAGCGGGTGGTGCAGCGCAGTACGTAATCGAGCGCCGTGGACAGCGTAATGCGATGTCCCACGGAGACGTACAGCGGTCGCACGCCACGCCGCGTGCGCACCACCGCGCCGATCACCTCATCTTTGTCGTACAGCGGCGTCGACGCGCCTTTTTCCTCGGCCAGCTCGTCATGCGTGCCGATTAATCGACTCTTGGCCACGCCGATGGTAGGCAGATCGGTGAGCACACCGAGGTGACAGGCGATGCCGAAGCGACGCGGGTGCGCCAAACCTTGGCCGTCGCAGAGGATCAAATCGGGCAGCTGACGCACGCGGGCCAAAGCATCCAGCACCACCGGCACTTCGCGGAACGACAACAGTCCCGGCACATAGGGAAACGAAGTGGGCCGCCGCGCCAATGCTGTTTCATGGATTTCCAAGGCGGGAAAACGCAGCACCGCCACCGCCGCGCGAGAAGTGCGCCCGTTGTCTTCGAAGCCTA
Organism: uncultured Chromatiaceae bacterium; assembly: GCA_945787555.1. Classification (GTDB taxonomy): domain Bacteria; phylum Pseudomonadota; class Gammaproteobacteria; order DRLM01; family DRLM01; genus CALZJG01. The sequence continues at coordinate 7,883 of CALZJG010000141.1, forward strand.
CGTCCACGCCCGCCACCCAGCGCACCTCGGACAAGGTATCGCGAACAACGACGCGCGGGGACAATTCGCGCTGTAAGGCCACCGCCTCGGCAGGTGTCATCTCCCAGGGATGAGTGTAGTGCAGCCGCCATCGCGACTGCGTCGGCGGAGAGGACCGACCCGCGGGCGGAATCACTGCAACAGCGCTTCCAGCTTGAGCAAGTCCGCTTCTTCCTGCTCACTGTAAACTCCGCTCAAACTTTGCTCCGGCCGCAGGCTGGAATGGGGCAAGATCAACAGCTGCGCCAGATCCTTGGCATGCTCGTTACCCTTATCCCAACCGCCCTCAGCCGCGCTGTGCAAGGTCGCTGAATAGCTGTAGCCGCTGGCGGCGAACACCTGCTCCAGAAAAACTTTACGCTGCTTGGGGGGAAGTTGGCGGGGGCTGATGGGCAATTCGGCGGCGATACGCTCATACTCCTGCGCCAACTTTTCCAGCGCCGCCCGCTGACCCACCGGCGCGGGACCGCCGACGTCTTCGCTCTTACCGCAACCGACTGTCAGCACCATAATGACGGTGAGACCCGTGAATAATGCACGCATGGTCATGGCGAGCGCCTCCTGGTCTTTTACCGTCTCCCACTCCTGACTGAAAGAGGTATGGGTATCGGGCATGAGTGAATGGATCCAGTCCCAATACTATTTCTGGGCCCCCGCCGCATGCAACAGGCCCATGATGGCCTCGTGATTCTCTTTCATCGCCAACATCTGCGGCGTCCAGCCATCCTCGGTCTCGAGGGTGAAATCCGCGTCGTGCGCAAGCAGCAATTTCACCATGTCGGGGTGGTCGCGCGAGACGGCCCAATGCAAGGCCGTCCAACCGCCATTTTCCTGAACATTGACGGTCGCTCCACGCGCAATCAAAACTTCCGCCGTTTCCAAATGCCCCTTCGACGCAGCCCGCATCAACGGCGTCCAGCCTTGCTCGTCACGGGCGTCGATATCGGCGCCGTGATCAAGCAACAGCGAAACCAGCTCGGTAGAGCCGAGGCGCGCGGCATGACTCAAAGCGGTCCAGCCGTAATTGTTGCGCTCGTTGACATCCGCCCCCTGCTCGATCAGCGCCGTCACCGGCTCGGCTTCACCATCGATGACTTTGCCCATCAAAGGCGTATTCTTGTCGCAACCTGACAAAGTCGCGCCCAATAGCACTACCCCCCACACCCAATGCCTATGCATAATCGCCCTTGCTCGTGACTCGAATATAAGGAGGGATTTTACCAATTTTCCCCACCCAAACCAGGATTCAGATATTGCGTTATCATTAGCCTCACAATAATTGCCGGGCCAGCCGCATGAAAAACTATCAATGCCCCCGCTGCGAGCAAGAGAGCATCCCTTTCAAAGACAAATACCGAGCGGGCTTGTGGGGCAATATTCACTGCGTGAACTGCGGCTCACGTTTATGCGCCAATCCCATCTTGATGGCCGTACTCTACGCCGCCCACACCTGGAACGTGCTGTGGTGGTTCGCGCTGTTTTACTGGACCGGGCACTACTATCACCTCATTTTCATGCTGCTGGTGTGGGTGGTGATCGATTTCATCAACGTCCACTACATACCCCTGTCCGTCATGAAGCCGGGCAAAAAACCCAGCACCTAACATGGCCAAGATACTCGGCATCGGTATCGCCACCCTGGACATCATCAACACCGTGGAGGGCTATCCCGCCGAGGATGCCGAGGTGCGCGCCCTCGAACAGCAGGTCCGGCGCGGCGGCAACTGCACCAATACCTTGGTAATCCTCAGCCAGCAAGGCCATGAGTGCAGCTGGGGCGGCGTGCTGGTCGATGAGCCGGACGCCGAGCGCATTGTCGCCGACCTGCGCGACCATGGCATAGACCTCGGCGCCGCGCGCACCCTCCTCCATGGTAAGGTGCCCACTTCCTATATCGTGCTCAATCGCCACAACGGCTCGCGCACCATCATTCACTACCGCGACTTACCCGAGTTCAGTTATGAGGATTTTCAGCGCATCGACTTGCGCGGCTACGACTGGCTGCATGTCGAGGGTCGTAATACAGAAGGAACGCTGCACATGCTGGTCTCGGCCCGCGAACGGCGCCCCGATCTACCCATCTCGGTGGAAATCGAAAAGCCCCGTCCCGCGATCGAGCGGCTGTTCCCCCACGCCGACTTGCTGCTGTACTCACGCCACTACGCAAGCGCCTGCGGGCATGATGAGCCCCAGGCTTTCTTGCGCGCCATGCACGCAATCGCACCCGCCGCCGACTTGATAGCGGCCTGGGGCGAACACGGCGCCTATGGTTTGACACGCGGTGGGGCGCCGCTACACAGCCCGGCCTTTCCGCCCCCGCGTATCGTCGACACGCTGGGCGCGGGCGACACCTTCAATGCCGGCCTCATCGATGCACTGCTACGCAGTGCCAGCCTCGACCAGGCCCTGCATGCCGCTTGCCATCTGGCCGGTTACAAATGCGGCGTCACCGGCTTGATTATCGCCGGCTATCACATTGAATCCACCCGCGGGACAGCCACGCATGATTAGCATTTACGACCGGCGCGGCTTCACAGAACTGCATAGCTTGGAAGGTGACACCCTGTGCGGCGCGGACCTCAGCGGCGTCGACCTCAATGACGCTAACCTAGTCCAATTCGATCTCAGCGGCACCTGCTTCAAGGACACCAGCTTGCGCGACGCCGACCTGCGCCTCGCATGCCTAAGCCACGCCGACCTGCGCGACGCCGACCTCAACGGCGCCGACTTGCGCAACGCCGACCTCAGCCACGCCGATCTGCGCGGCGCCAAACTCATCGGCACCCAACTGGGCGGCGCCAACTTGCACGGCGCGCGTTTCGAGCGCCGCGCATTGCTGATGGCGGTGGAAGCGGATACCAGCGGGGCAGTGGTGGAGGAGAGTTAGAGGTTGCTAGGGCCCTAATTCAAACACTAGTTTTCCATCAACAGTCGGGTTGCTGGAGAACAGCAGTTGTGTCCATTCGAATAGATCCAGTTCATATCGTTTGCCGAGTTCTTCGGCATTTTCTTTCAGTGACCCCAAACTTAGTTGGACAGGGCGTTGCTTGAAAGCAAATATGATTACATTGAGGTGTTGTGGCACGGTCAGGCAGAGTGTGGAACGAGCAAACTGCTGCCTCATCAACCAAAGAATTTTTCTGAAGGTGTCAGCATCGTTGGTGAGCAAATTAACAATCAATACGCCATTTTCGTCAAGTCTGTCATAACAGTGCCGGAAGAAAGCCTTTTCCTGCAAAAGTACTGGCGCACCCGTGCCGTGGTAAATATCCGCCATGATCATATCGTAAGAATGTTTGTCATGGGTCACAAAATGCATGGCATCATCGATGTGGATATCAATCTTCTCCGACTCGGGCAGGGAAAAATAGTCACGGCATACATCTACCATATCTGCATCGATCTCAACGGCAGTGAGACGACTTCCTGGTAGGTAATAATGTAGGTAACGCACCAAATCGCCACCGCCCAGGCCAAGCATCAGCACACTTGCTGGTGGGGGCTGAAATAGCAGGCCGGCCATCATGGCATGCATGTAAGGTAGATTGAGTTGCTGTGGTCGGCTTAACGAAAGCGCACTCTGAACCGCGTTCTGGTCGGTGCGTAACATGCGCAGCTCGTCGGACTGACTGACTTCGATAGTGTGAAACGCCGAACTGCGGGAATAGATGAGTTGGCCTGCAGGAAATTCCATGAGTTCTCCAGTCACCACTCATCTGATGTGTTCGCCAACGATATTGGGTCGACTATATTCGCTTGGTCTAACGGATATTGTGGTAGACCAGCTCGCCACGCACATTGGCGTTGGCCATGTACACGTCGCTCAAAGGTAGTCCTTCCCAGCCACCGCCAAGATCAAATCAGTGGTTGGAGGAACAGGGAGCATATTAGGGGCAGACTCGAATTAATCGCGATCTTTGCGCGGCCGACCCCGCGGTTGAGGCGCCGACCGGCGCCCTGCGAGTGCTTCCACCTTCTCTCGAAACCGATCATTACCCAACACCCAAGCCTTGTTCGTTGCTTCACGAATCGCTTCCAAATCGGCCTTGGCAATGTGGGCACGAAACAGTTGGCGATAGGTGCTCTGCCGTACCTCAGCACTGCGGCCCAGCCGTCGGTAGAGCGAGTGTGGCGTTAGAATGCGGTCATCATTCCCCATCGCATTAGCACGATAGCTAGACCACGGGTAGTCACCTGGATGCGCCACCATCCCGGCCCGCACGGGATTGAGCTCAGTATAGCGCATGCAGGTCAATAGATAGCGTTCACTGTCTATCACGGTCGCTTTGTAACGCCCCTCCCACAACGTGCCGGTGCGCTCATAGGTGTAGTTGAAGTATTGGACGTAGCGACGCCCTATCGATTGCAGCGTCTTCGGCAAGCTCTCTGGCGTTTCAGCCGTCACGAGAAGGTGAACGTGATTGGTCATCAACACATAGGCATGAATTGCACAACCAAGACGATCAGCCGCGTCCTGCAGACAATCTAGATAGAACCGGCGATCGACGTCGGCCGCGAAGATCGGTTCGCGATTATTTCCGCGTTGGATTAGGTGCTGTGGCTGGCCTTCGGCGAAATAGCGAGGTAAGCGAGCCATTTAGGCCTCCATCCCAGTGCCAGATCGCCGAACAGTATCACGGAGAGATATCTAATTCGAGTCTGACCCGAATGCCACTTACTTAAGCTTCTTAGGATGACCGTATTTCCGAACATCCTCCCTGGCGATCTGCCGTGATTTGGTTAGCAATGGATATGGTTTAGGTCGTCGTTTGACGGCTC
>CALZJG010000142.1 GCA_945787555.1 uncultured Chromatiaceae bacterium
GCGTGATCATCGGGTCACTCACCACCACGTTGGTCAGATTCGCCGTGCCGTCGTTGGTCGCCGTGATCGTGTAGGTCAAGGTGTCGTCCACGCTCACATCACCACTGCCGTCTTCGTCGGCGTTGGTCGGCGCCGGCTTGTCTATCGACAGGCTCGGGTTCGGTACCGGCACCGTCTCCGGATCCGTCACCGGATCGGTCTGGTCGGAATCACCCGTACCCGTGTTGTCGATCTGGCCCGCCGTCACGTCGGCCGCCGTCACCATATAGGTGCCGATCAGCGTGCAGGTGCCACCCGGGGTCACCAACGCACAAGGCGTCGTGCCACCGGTAGGCGTTATCAACGAGTCACTCACCACCACGTTGGTCAGATCCGCCGTACCGTCGTTGGTCGCCGTGATCGTGTAGGTCAGTGTGTCGCCTACGCTCACATCACCACTGCCGTCTTCGTCGGCGTTGGTCGGCGCCGGCTTGTCTACGGAAAGAGAAGCAAAGTTGTTGGTAATCGTACAACTCGCAGTATCCGCAGTGACTACGAGCTGGTCGCCAGTGACCGTAGCTCCAGCGGAGCACTCCCAGTCGCTGGCTACATAGCTGGACGGACCACCACTCTCAGAGAGGGTGTAGGTACATGTGGCGTCGTTATTCGATTGACTAACGTTGCCACTGACCCCGCTACCCTCATCGTTGCCGGAGAAACCGGTCTCCGTGCACCTGCCGTCGCTGCCATCATTCAGTTGCACGCTCAAGGTCCAAGCTGAGGGATCGGCGTCGCCACCAACAACCACTTTATTGAGTGTCAACAAGCCAAGAGGTTGCCTGGCTACGGTGTTGGTGATGGTGCAAGTCACATCCTCGTCGGGTGTTACTGTGATGTCCAAAGTGGTGCAGTCCTCACAGCTGCTATTGGGGCCTGTCGAATCGTCGCAAGAGACGGAGCTGTTATAATTCGCAAGATCCGTGTCCGTACCGGCCGTCTCAGCCACGCTGTGGGTGTCACCGGGTACCGTGCTGGTGCCCGCGGAGACCGTGATCGCTCCCGTGGTGCCACCATCACCCACATTTGTGGCCTCGTCGTTGCTGTCAATCTGCAGATTGAACAGGCCTGAGTCAGTGGCGGGATCCACCACCTTGTTCACCGTGATGGTGCCGCTCTTGAGTACCGTCAAGCCTGCGATCGCAACCTGGTCGCACGAGCACTTCGCTGTCGTGTTGGCGGTGACGTCGGCCTCGGTCTGGCACTGGAGGTCACTTGATTGGTTACCCCACGTCGTGCAGGTGCCTACATCCGCGGTGCCGTCGTCATTAGCGTCCTGGCACACAATGCTGAACGTAGCGGTATTCAAAAAGCTGTCGCCCAAGCTCTTTTTAATGTCACCGCAGGTATCGGCGGTTCCGATTTCCGCGTTGTAGAAGGGCCCGTTACCGCCGCTGAGATCCAGATCCATGTTGTCGGCGGACACCGGGTGCAGGTAGTCGACGTAACAGCCGATATCACCCTGTTGGAGCAATCTGTTAGGACCGCCCTCGCCCTTGGTCGGCCCAGGGTCTGTGTTCACCGCCACGCCGTCCTGATCTACGAACACGCCGATGTCATAGCGTTCAGCCGCGGTGCCACCAAACTCGCCTATCAACGCGACTTCCAGCGTTTCGCCCTCGACGCAATCCTGAGGGGGACCAACCAGGGCATATTGCGCCAAAGTAACGTCGCCGGCCGTACAGTTGAGCACGGTTTCCGTTGACCCCGTACCACCTATGGCATTAAAGCGGTCGACCAAACATTGGTCACCAGAGGTACCAGCTAGTGCCGCCGGACCACCGGCGAACAGGCCGCCAATCATAGTCAAGGCGAGAGCTGCGCGTCGCAGCCATCCGCCCGTGGATGTCTTTGTACAGGTTGATTTCATGAGAAATCCCTCCTTGTGGGCTCTGGTTGATATTGGATGGCTGTTAATGGCTCGTCTCCTTTTTGTTTGGTTCATTACATGATTACTCCCCTTGGGGAATCCAGTCCGTCTGTCGATACGCAGCGCCCTCCAAGCGCAATGCTCATAACCGAACCTCCTCGAGTCGGACCACGACCTGGTCGCCATGCTTGATCGCATCATGAATGAGTCGTACACCTTGAAAACCGGGCGCATCGAGGCTAATCATGTGCGAACCGGCGCCCAAGCCGGTGACGCGGAATTGGCCCGTGGCATCGGCCGCGGTCTGACGGCTGGCGCGGCTATGCACGCCATTGTTAAGCTGGGACCAGGACACAGCGATCGCCGGCACGGCGACGGGATAGCCCTGGCTGTCCACTACCAGTCCCCGCAATTCATGGGGACCCAAATCAAGGATCAAAGGCAGGTGCTGTTCCGTGTCCGCAGAGAGGCGAACACCGCTGATAGTGAAGTGGGGCAACGATCGGGTCTCGAAGAGCAACTCACCCTCGGGCGCGCCCTCTACCGAGTAATAGCCTTGTGCGTCGCTAATTACCTCTGTGGACCACGGCCGGTCCTTGCTGCGTAGTGTCAGGTTATAGTGCGGAATGGGATTGCCCTCTACATCCAGCATTTGACCCGTGAGCCGAGTGCCGGCGCCTTCATACTCAAGGCGGATCGCAAGCTGCAGGCCCTCGGCGTTAATATCGAGATTGTTTTCCTGGTGTTCCCGATAGCCGCCTTGCGGCTGCACGACGAGCTGGTAGTCGCCGCTGACCTCGACCTCCGGGAGAACGAATCTCCCCGCGTCGTCGGTGACGGCACGGTAGCGGCGTTTTCGCTGTGGCGAGTACAGTTGCACGGTCGCCGCGGCAACGGGCTCATCCGTAGTGCCTCTTACTTGGCCGGCGACCGCAGCCAGCGCCTCGACTGGCGCGAGGACCACATCCACGGTGGTAACGTTGGCCCCTTGCCAACGCGGTTGGTTGAGTTGGCGACGCTGCTGTTGATAGCCGTCGCGCTGAAAGCTCACAGATAGGCTGCCGGCGTTTTCCTTCATCTCCAGACGCAGCTGGTAATCACCGGCCTCGCCGGTGTAAGCGCCTCGTGCCCCGATGATCCTAGGCGTCACTTGCACCCCCGCAAGGGGCTCGCCCAGGGTGTTGGCAACCTTACCCGTCACCTGCAATACCCGCTGACCCGCCAACACCAGATCGGCGAAATCGACGCCGGCGCGCACCGTGATCTGCGCCGGGGCATAGCCGTCATTGGCCAGCGTGCGAATTTGATACTCGCCATCGGCGACTTGTTGGAACTGGTAGCCGCCATCAGCGCCACTGACGGCGCGATGAACGCGCTCGCTCGGGGGAATGGCCATCCCCGGCGGCAGTCCAAATAACCGCCGCGCGGTGGCAATGAGTTCAATGCCGGCCAGCGCCTCGCCGGCCCGGTTCAGTACTCGACCACCGATCGCGTACTGTTTGTTGAGCTGCGGCGCTTCATCGGTCTCTTGGTCCAGCGCTTCAATCTGTTGGCGCTCGGAGCGGGCTGTTAGCGCCTTGTCTGAGGCCTCTTTCGGGTCGCGCATTGTGCCGTCGGTATGGGATGGACCCTGGTGACTGGGTTGACTTTGCGCGAAGCTATCCCTCGCCTCATCTCGCCACGGTAAGCCGTTCATGGCATCAGCGAACATCTGTGTGCGGGATGGATCATCCGCGCCGGATTCATTCGAGCCGAGGTGACGGGACAGCGCACTTGGCGTTGACACGCCATCGCGGTTCACCCATGCCGACCCCGAATCCTCAGCCTGCGTCCCGGCGCCATCAAACGGCGCCGCGGTGATGCGAGGGCCAGAGCCAGGGGCGGTTGCCACCACACCCTGCCCTCGCTCTGCGCCAGATGGCGAACTGGGGCTATCGACAGCACTCCAAACCGCGAGCAGTCCTCCGCACAGACCCGCAGCAACCAGGAATAGGATGCCTCGTGATGACCCTAAGAAGTTCCTCACCACTAGCAAACGCTCCCCTCCTTAGAAAGATGTACCGATGGGCAACCTTGGGTAGAGAGCCCATTCGTTCACTCATTGAACCGCTCAGCAAAGATATTGAATTCTGCGATTGAAGCCGCGGACTCGGAATGCACGCACGGCTCGCGACTTAGCATGGCAAGCTTTAGGCCAGTTTCTTAATTTATTGAAATATAGAGATAATGTTTGTTGCGGCGCTAGAAAATAAAAGAGGAAGTGTTTTATATGTGAAACACTTAAATTGGTCGTATTTTCAAGAAGCACGGCAGAACAAGCAGTTACACTCGGCGCGCGACTGTTCCAGTATTGCAACACTCACGAGCCTCTCGCTGGCTGCAAGCAGAACACGGCCATAGACTCGCAACAAAACTGGTGAGCGCCTTGAACACCGAGAACCCTCTCAGGCCGCGGAAATCACGCGCAACGACCGCGCTACTCATTGCGCGTGCACTCCGCCGCCTAGGGAGAGTCATTGAATCTTCTCGTGTGTAAACTCTATGAGACTGCGGATCAAAAGATGGCAGATTAGCGGCGTTACCACGCGCTCAGGACCAACCCTTGCCCTCTGTCCATCCGCCACTGCCGGGGGCGGACTGATTACATCATGTGTCTATAACGCGAGCACCCAGGCCACCACGATCATGCCTAGCGCGGCAGCGCCGAATGCATATTGATGATGGACGTCAAACACGACGCGCTCTTGCACGGTGCTGGCCAGGTAGCCCAAGAGTGCGCCCATGGCAAAACCCAGAATATGGGCCATGAAGTCGGTGCGTTCCCCAGACAGGCCAAGGAAACTCAGCAAGACGACACCACTTATTGGTGCCGCCCAACGCCGCAACCAGCGCTGCTGCTTCGGCGCCTGCTGGCGCCAGGTGTGGACGACGACTATCCCCAAGGCCGCAAACACGGCGGTTGAGGCACCCACAGCGGTATGCTGCGGTGACTGCACAAAGGCGTTCACCATGTTGCCCAGCCCCCCGGCAAGGACGATCAGGCACCACGCCAAACCAACACCAAAGAGCTGGCTCACTAACATGCCAAACAAGATGCCGAACCCTAGATTACTCACCAAGTGGACCAGGTCGGTATGCAGGCTCAGGGCGGTTAGGCTGCGCCACCACTCACCATTACGAATCAGGTCGGCGTGGAGCTTGCCTGCCTCCCACCAATCGAGCGCGTAGACATTAGCGCTTTGCAAGCGATCCACAATCACAAGCACGGCCACATAGAGAAGGGCGCCGTGCAGGCCGTTGGCGAGGGCCGGCAAGGATGCGGCGCGCGATGGCTGGACGCGGTTTTCCAGTGCATAGAGGGCTAGCTGTTGTTTGGCACGCTCAGCATCGCGCGGATGCACCGCCAAGGCGTACTCATCTTGCAGTTCAAGGAGCTCGCTTTCGATACCCATGGCCAGCAACACCACCGTACGCTCTTCGCACTGACGCCGCGCCGGCGATCGGTACACAGTGGCAGGGCTTGCAAGTTCCACATCATCCACGAGAACTGACCTCAGCGTTTTCGGGACCCAAACATTAGGGCGCCTTAAAGATTGGGAATCCCTCTAGCGCACAACGTGATTGAGCGAGCCGATCGGCACGAGCGCCGCTCAATGCGCTCCGGTCGATTAGTCATCGATGCCGAACGCGCAACCGCCCATGAACCTATCGGATGCCACCACTGCCATCACGGCGCGTGATCGCGGCCGGCGGGCAGCGCTGCGGTGAGGGCGTGTCATTCAGCCATGAGTATGATCTGATTGTTGGCATCATCTATCGTGAAGCGGAAGGCGCTGAGAAAACTCATTCCCAACAGCTTATTTTTGCCCAGACGTTCGTCAGCGATGAAAACCACCGGCACATCATAGACAACGACGCTATCGATAGAAACCGATGCCAGTCGCCCCGCCTTTGCAGCCACTTTGCCATTGGCCGTGCCTGCCCAGGTGCTGCGCAACTTCTCGGGTGAAAATCCCAGAGAGTGGATCATGGACGTCGGCAACACCACGGTGGAAGCGCCGGTGTCGACTATGAGCGGTGTTGCCAGTGGCAGCGCAGACGGGCCGGTTAATACGGCCTGCACCTGGTGGTGGCTGCCACGCCGCGTCGTGGTGACACTGTGCACGCTCGCGCCCGTATGGGGAACATCGAGACCCTCTTCCGCACGAGCCAAGAGTTCCACCCGCTGGATGCGGCCGCCGGCCCCCTCTGACACCACATAGCTATAACCTTCAAGCAAGGCAGCTAGCTGCTCGCGTAGATCACCACTCGCGCCCCTCGCCGGTTCGGGTTCAACCAGATGGAGGCGTTGAATGACAAAGCCATGGACGCCGGCCAGTTCGCGCAACTGTGAACGCAGATCAGCCCAGGACTCGTCGGCAAAACCAGGCAGTGAAAAAACCAGCAGGAAAATCACCCACCCACAACGGCCACAACCTCGAAGCGGCGACGAGAAGAGATGTGCTGACTCCCGAATCCATCGTGGCATAACGTCTACCTTTGCTTAAATCGGCTACCTGATTCTCGAAACATAATCGACATCGGCCGCGCTCAACTGTCACCTAACAATCAGTTGCGGGTTGCGCCGCACCAATCAATAGATATCCTTGTGATAGACATCCTTGTGCGACCCTGTTTCCAAACGCACCCGTGGGTGCATAGTCACTGAGAGCTACCGAAACAATGCCTCACAGTGTGAGAGGCTTGCAAGGGCGTTCCCTCTCCCGCGGGCGGGAGAGGGACAGGGTGAGGGACTTGGGGCAAGTGCAACGATGACAGCAGGTGAGCCCCTAGCTCCCCAACGGCTGCGCCCCTCTCGCTATGCTCTCCCCGCTCGCGCGAGAGGGAGTGAAGAAACCACCGCGCGACCTCAAAAATGAGGATTTGTTAACGCATGTTCTAGGAAGGCCGATTAATTGTCATTTCGAGCCCTGTCCCGAGCCCAGTGAGGGATCTTGCGAGAAATCTACAAGTTGTGGACCGTGTGAAGTATCAACATCTTAAGATTTCTCCCTTCGGTCGAAATGACACATCAGGAACATTCAGCTTCCCTAGTATAGTGAACCTCTGATTCATGAGAGGTTCCGTGTGTTGCAGGGTGGCGCCACCCTTTTCCAGTCACGAAAAAGCCTGGAAGATGGCTGGACAATGACGAAAAACGAGAATCATCTTTTTCGTTTTTCGTCTCTGAAAAATCCCTGAGTGGATTCTTCAGCGCCTTCCCAACTCGACGCCCTCAATCACGGGGCCTACTGAACCCGTCGCTCGCCATGAGGCGCCATTCGCCCTGCAACTCAGCTCACTTTCACACCTGTGCGTAGCGACTATTCGCTTTCCGCTCCAGGTGTGCCGGCCACTTTCTCCGCGGCCGCCTCGGCCGTGGCGTCGGCGAATGTCTTGTCCAAGATGGCGCTAAACCGATCCACCGCGGTCGATCCGCGCACGACACGCCCTCGCCCACCGTAGACGACGATAAATGTCGGCGTGCTTTGCACGACGCCCTGGGCATCGTAGAGATCATTCAACACGCGGCGCCAAGCGTCGCGGCCGTCAAAACAGTCGCCGAACTTCGCCTTGTCCAGGCCCAAGGCGTCCGCCAATGTCAACAATCGGGTTGCAACGTCGCCCTCACCCTTGGACCACTCTTCCACCTTTTCGTAGAGCAGATGATGCATGTCCCAGTACTTGCCCTGGTCTGCGGCGCATTCCGCCGCCACCGCCGCCTCGGGGGCATGCGCATGCATACGTAAAGGCATGTGTTTGGTTACCCACATGACCTTGCCGCTATCCACGAACTTCTCATCCAACACCGGTTGCGTCTCCAGCACATGGCGAGCGCAGGATGGGCACTGAAAATCGCTGAACTCCACCACCGCCAACACGGCCTTGGGATCGCCCTTGTACTGGTCACCGGCGATGGTATAGCCGGGGCGGTTGGGATCCGGCTTGAGCCCTTCCGGCTTGGCCCAGAAGGGTAGCTCCGGCGGCTTGGGCTTGGCTTCCTCCGGCGGCGCCTCACCGGCCACCAAGGGGTCGGCATAGTGGGCGAAACGGGCCAGCGGATGCGCGCCGATCAATGTATAGGTCTCTTCGCTCTGTAACGAGACAAAGCGAAAACTGGGGGTGCCGCTAAAGCCCAGGGACTTGCCCTGCTCGACACTCTTTGCGATCACCGCGTCCTTTTCATCCGCGGTGACACACGCCTCATAGGCAACCATGTCCACACCCAGGTCCTTCGCCACACTGGCTAGAAATTCGCTGGGATCAGGGAGCCGGTTCCACTCCCTTTGTTTGTCAAACAGCGCATCATGCATCCCCCAATAGAGCGCCGCGCTCTGTTCGCCCGCACACGAGGCCGCCACATGGCCCTTGGCCGCCGTGGGGTGCAGACCGGCCAGCGGGTAGTCGCGGAAGACCAGCTTCACTTCGCCGCTACGCACATATTTATCCAGCAGATCGGGCATGGTTTGCTTGAAGTGGCGACCGCAGAAGGGACACAGATAGTCGCTCCATTCCTCCAACGTCACCGGCGCATCGGCCTTGCCGATAAATGCATAGCCCTCTGCGGTGAAACCGACTGGGATACCTTGATGGGTCTCGCCACCGGATGCTGGAATCTGCTGACCAGGGGAGGATTCCTGAACGCCCGCCTCCGCGGCGGCGACCACCACGCTAGCCGCTGGGTCCTGTGCCATCGCGCCTGAACTACCAAGCAACAGTCCAGCTGCGATCGCACACACGCTAATCAGGCATCGTTGAATCGTTGGCATAAGATTGTGACCTCATTCTTGATCTGACGGGCTGAAATCAATGCGGACATTCTAACAACACGGTCATCCGCAATCCTCAACCCCCTGGCTTGCCCCTAAATGCTTACAGCAAAAGGCGGTAATCAGCTTGTATAGGACAGGATGGCCGGTTTCCGTATCAATTGAAAGCGCCACCGAACAACCGGCTGTGAAAATTCGTCAATTAAACGATCCACCATCTATTAGCGGTTCCATGTGGTGCAAGAACCCCCCTTTTCCAGTCATTAAAGTTACGGGAAAATAAAGAAAATCACCTCTTTCGTTGTTCTTCTCTGAAACGTCCATGGGTGGATTGTCTAGAGTCTCCTGAACTTGAACATCTCATCAGCGCCCAGGAACAGATTGCGTTGCGATACGCATCACTGAAATTCTGAGCTTGTCACTGCCTTTAGGTGAGTTGAATAGAAGTATTTCTACGGCGCTAACTACGCGCTCGCTGGAAACACAAAGCGCACGCCAGCTTAGTTGTCGGCCAAACTGAAGACTGGGGAGCCTGATTAATTGTCATTTCGACCGGAGGGAGAAATCTTAGCGCCGCGGCGTGTTCCTGATGTCCGATGGTGATCCTGTGACTCAAAGAAAGATTTCTCCCTTCGGTCGAAATGACAGATCAGAGAATAACTCAGATGATATGGACACCGTCCTGCTTTAACCGGCATCAACGTGCCATAGTAATGGCGAAGCCATCAACTCAACCAGGAGCTTGCCTGAACAGTGCGCCTACCGAAATGCACGCTTTTCACCCCCAAACCGATGGATTTCGCGCTCACTCCTCGAGTCGCACGACAAGCTCTTCCGCCAAGTCGCCCACGTCGACCTCAACGCGCTTGGTTTTGAATCCAGGCGCCTGCACGGTGACCGTGTGCAAGCCCGGCCCCAGCTGCGAAAAAGAAAAGAATCCCTGGGCATCGGATGCGGTGCCGCGGCTAGACTGACTACGCACGCTACTCTCGGCATGGGACCAAGCGAGCGTGATTCGCGGCGCACTCACGGCATTACCCTGACTATCCACCACCACGCCACGCAGTGCGTAGTGGCCCCAGTCTAGAATCAACGCAACCTCCTCCACGCCACCGGGTGGCATGTTAATGCCGCTAACCGTAAAGCGCGGCATGGAATGAGTCTGCAGAATGAGTTCGCCCTCTGGGGCATTGTCGACGACGTAATAACCTTGCCCATCGCCGGTGACTTGGATTTTTTTGCGCACCGCGCTTTTACTGTGCAGGGTGAGCGTAAAGTCCGGTACGGGATTGCCGAAGGCATCCCGCATTTGACCGCTGAGGCGATTGGCCTGCTCCAACGCCTCCAGGGTAATATCCTTGCGCAGACCCTCTGCGGGCACCTGGAGACGTTCCGCCACGTAGTCTTTGTAGGCACCACGCGCATGTATCCATAGCCGGTAGTCTTCGCCAACGATCACGCCCGGAATTACATAACGTCCTTCTTGGTCCGTGGCGGCACGATAATTTTTTTTCGTCTTGGAGGAGTGCAGTTGCACCTGCTCACCCACAACAGGCGATCCCGCCGTGCTGAGCACCAATCCAGAAACGGCCGCTGACAGCTCGATGGGTTCCAGGGTCACGTTTAACACCGCATTGGCGGCATTGCGCCCTGGCGCAAGATTGAGGCGCTGCTCTTGCTGATGATAATCGGCATGTTGAAAACGGATAGTGAAGCTCTGGATCTTATCCTTCACGTTGAGATCGATAACGTACCTGCCCTCGCTGTCGGATTGCGTGCTCTTTGCCCACGCCACCAACGGTGTCACACGCACACCGGCGAGCGGCACGCCGAAAACACTCGTGACCACACCACGGACTTGCCCCGCCCGTTGACTCATGAGCACCAAGTCAGCGAAGTCGACACCGGCACGCACCATGGCATGCCCGGGCTGGTAACCCGCCATCGCGTCGGCGCGAATGGAATACTCGCCGTCTGCCAGCCCCTGGACAATATAAAACCCGTCGGGTCCGCTCACGGTGCTGCGCTGGCGTTCGCTCGCCGCCAGGGTAACGCCCTCTCCCACGTCGAAGAGACGCACCACGGTGATGGTCAATTTAACACCCGCCAGCGGCACCCCGGCTTCGTTGAGCACCTGACCCGAAATGGCGAGGTTCTTATTCAGATCAAGGTCGCGCTCGGAACCGTCATCCCGTTGTGAATCCGTCTCGACCTCAACGTTTTCGCCCAATTTTTCAGCCGCACGGGATTCAACGGCGTTGCTGTCTTCGCCGCCTGCGCGCTGGGTGTCAAGCCGCCTGGATCCCGCGGCTTGCGTGATCCGAGACGCCGACTCGAACGACTGGGAAACGGGCTGCCCAGAGTTAGAGACAAACGGGTTAGACCGGCCACTAGCACCGAAACCTAGCGACTCTGAACTTCGGGCCCCTGAAAAAGGGTTTGTTGGCGGTGGTGCCGAAACTTGCCCTGAAGCAGACTGGGAACTTAGTGACCTATTTTCCGACCGATTCGGCACGCCCTGTCGTAACAGACTCGCAGCAGGCACATCTCTCGTTATGGATTGCACACCGTCTGGTGTCACTCTCGCGTCGATCTCGACACGCTCCCTGAACGCGGAGGCGACCGGTTCATCATCAATCAAAAAGAAGTTCACCCACACCGCCAAGGCCATAAACAACACCGCGGCCGCCGCCAACAACCAAACCGTGGCAGAGCCCGTCGGCCTGTGAAATGAGGCCGACATACGCTGTTTGGCTAATCCAATTTTGCGAATATCCGTACCCACCAACCTATTCTGGCACGAGATCTTGGAGTCCGCTAGCAAGAACCTTAGGCCACGCTATCATTACGTACTTCATAAACAATCCTTGCTTCCAATATTCTGAATCTCTGAACTCCGATCGCCGCCCATCCAACTAGCGAGGGGACCGAGCAATACGCTCGGTCCCCTCTTCAGATCCTCCTTTTTTAGACGGCTACCGAGTCATCCTCGGATAGCCGCTCCGGCACAAACACTACCTATCGGGAAATATTCAAGAACGTACCGTCTGTGAAGTTGACGGTAATGTTGTAGTCGCTGTTGGCGACCTTGTTCTTGAAGTCAAACCGCAAGATGGCTTCACCCGTCAGCAGCGTACTGCCGATCCAGCCCGGATCGGCTGCGTCAAGCATGGCATCCGTGGGGTCATCGTTTCCGCTCCAGATCACCTCGCTGGTCCGGTCATACGTGAGCCATACTTTACGCAAGTTGCCGTTTCTATTCGGCCACTCGACCGAGACATCTTCGATCACCTTGTCTTCACCCGTGAAGTTAGTCAACCTGACAGTGAGACGCTTGCCGTTGGTCTGCAGCCTGTCGAGCGTAATGCCAGGCTCGATGGTCACGGTGGCGTCGTCAGAGACAGTCTGTGTCCCGTCCGAATCGTCACCGCTTGCAAACGCTTCGTTCGGCACGTCGAACGGATTGGTCACGTTACCGCAGGTCTTACGGAAGTCGCCGTTCTGGTAGCGAGAAATCGTGAAGAACGCAATCTGCCAGTTGGTATCGACACCCTCAACCGGTCCACCGGCTTGGCCATAGCCACCTGAGAAGGCATCAGAGCATGACAGATGCATCGTGAACGCAGGATCATCACCTGGTGGGTCGAAGACGATCTCGTTCTTCGTCAGACCGGTAATGATCGTAACATCGTCCGTGATATCGACACCATTGAGCAACACAGGTCCACCGTCAGTCGAGCCTTCGAGAACGTCACCGTTGACAAAGACGAAGCGGAAGTCGTCACCCGAAACAGTGCCGTAGGGCGAGACTTCGCTCGCGAACGGTGCCGTCGTGTAGTCGACGGTGATCAGTACTGACTGACCAGCCGGGATCTGGACCGTGCAGTCCACTTCCTGACCGACACTCGCCGAACAGTCGCCGCTGCCGGACGTCACGCTCACTCCATCCACACCGAGGGAGCCGTGTACCGAGTCCGTTACCGACACGTCTACGGCATCCGACGGACCAGCATTGCTCACCTCGATGGTGAAGCTCTGCGGCGTGCCTTGTGGCACGGATGTTGGATCGAAGGTCTTGACGATCGACAGGTTGATGTCGGTATCAATCGCCGTCGGCTCGGTGTCATCGTTGTTGCCAGGTGTTGGATCGGGGTCTTGACCGGTAACGGCCACCTGGTTCTCTAATGTGGCACTGTCTGGTACAGCCGCGTCCACAAACACCGTCACGTCGAAGGTTCGGCTGGCACCCTTGGCGATATCCGCATCGCTGCTGAATGTCACCGTCCCATCAGGATTAACGACGGTCGTGATGTCGGCATCTGCAGGCCCAGAGACAAAGCTCATACCTGTCGGCAGCGTGTCGACGATACTCCAACCAGACGAATCCGAAGCACCATTGTTGGTGAGCTTCACCTGATAGATGAAGTTAGTACCTGCAATGGCCGCCTCGTCACGATCAATCTTGTTGATCTCCAGATCCGCGCTGCGGTCGATCGGTGTCGGCTCGGTATCGTCGTTGTTGCCAGGCGTTGGATCGGGGTCTTGCCCACTCACCTCCACCGTGTTTGACAACGTGGCATCAGCGGACACATCCGCGTCCACAAACACCGAGACGTCGAAGGTCCTGCTGGCCCCAGCGACGATGTCTGTACTGCTACTAAAGGTCACTGTGCCGCCATTGTCGACGGTGGTGATGTCGGCATCGACCGGTCCGGAGACCAGACTCATGCCGGCGGGCAGCGTATCTAGGACACTCCAACCGGATGAGTTGGATGGACCATTGTTGATGATCTGCACCTGGTAGGTGAAGTTTGTGCCTGCAATGGCCGTCTCACCGCGGTCGATCTTGTTGATCGTCAGATCAGCAACGCGGGTGACGGTGATGGTTACAGTCGCTATACTCACGTCACCGTCAACATCGGCGATAGTGTAGGTGAAGGTGTCCGTACCCACAAAGTCAGACGGTGGGCTGTAGGTGTAGTCACCATTACCATCCACACTTACCGCGAAACCATTGGCGCTGGTTGCATCGAATGCCGTCACTGTAGTCGGCTCATCACCTAAGTCATCGTTCGGCAGCACATTGCCCGTCGCATCTACACCTGCAAAAGTAGCGTTGTTGTCATCTACCGCGTCGGGATTACAGTCAACGTCGATGGCCGCCGTCGCCTGCGCTGCATCGCCATCCGCATCCGTCACTTCATAGACGAAGCTATCGCTACCGCAGAAGTCAGGATTAGGCGTGTAATCGAAGGTGCCATCCGGATTCAACGTCAACTCGCCGTTACTCGGGCCGCTCACCAAACCGATGCTGGCTGGATCGTCACCTAGGTCATCGTTCGAGCTAACGTCACCGCTGACGGGAGAATCCTCCTCAGTGGCGAATGTGTCATCGACTGGGTCTGGATTCGCATCCACCGTGATGGTCACTGTCGCCGTGTCGCACTGCACCGGCAGCGGCGTGCCGTCGTCGCACACCTGATACTCATAGGTGTCGATGCCGTTAAAATCCGGATTCGGCGTGTAGGTGATGTCGCCGGTGACCGGATCGATGCTGATAGAACCATTGCTTGGAGGCGTTACCTCGGTCACGCTGGTCGGATCGATCGTGCCGTCAAGGTCGGTGTCGTTGGCCGTCACGGCGGTGGTCACCGGGGTGTCTTCCTCCGTGGTATCGGCGTCGTCCACGGCCACTGGCGGATCGTTCACGTCGTTGACCGTGATGTTCACTGTCGCCACGTTCGAGATTAAGCCGTCGTCATCC
>CALZJG010000143.1 GCA_945787555.1 uncultured Chromatiaceae bacterium
AGCCAAGAGCCGTCAAACGACGACCTAAACCATATCCATTGCTAACCAAATCACGGCAGATCGCCAGGGAGGATGTTCGGAAATACGGTCATCCTAAGAAGCTTAAGTAAGTGGCATTCGAGTCTGACCCCTTTCACCAGACCCCATTTCACCACCGATGGTTTCCGCTTCGCGCAAGGTCACCGCGATTCCCTGTTATCCAACGTAGGAGTTACGTAGGTCGGGTTGCCGCGCAGTGGCTACCTGACATTCTGTTCCTCACCCACACTTCGAATCCCCGCAATTCAAACAAGTCAGACACCCGTCCATGATGATCATCGCTTTGGTATTGCATTTGTTGCACAGTTGCGCGCCGTCGGGAAAATCGCTGCTGTTCCCGGCCGACTCGGCTTGTTGGGTTTTCTGCTCGTACTGGGCGCGTTTCTCGGCGATGAGTTTTTGCTGATGCTCGTCGGGGCCGTCGTCCTTGATCAGGCCGATCATGCGCATGTGTTGTTCGATGGCGTCGCCGAGTTCGGCCACCAGCGAGGGCATGTACTGGCCGCCCTTTTTGAAGTAGCCGCCGCGTGGATCGAACACGGCTTTGAGCTCTTCGACCAGGAAGGTGGAGTCGCCGCCTTTGCGGAACACCGCCGAGAGGATGCGCGTCAGCGCGACGATCCATTGGAAGTGATCCATGTTCTTCGAGTTGATGAAGATCTCGAAGGGACGGCGCAGTTCGTGCTCGGTGCCGAGGTTGAGCACCACGTCGTTGATGGTGACGTAGAGTGCATGTTCCGATAGCGGTGTGCGGATTTTGTAGGTCGCACCGACCAACATTTCCGGTCGCTCGATCTTCTCATGCATGTGGATGACGTTGGAGGTCTCCTCGCCGGCCACCGCCGCGACCGCCGCCGGCTTGGCTTCGTCGGCTGAGGCGACGGTGTATTTGACGATTTTTTTCTCGATCTTGATGCTCATGTTCGGCTCCTTGCGGGGGGCGTCCTGTGTTTGGCGCGCTGTGTGTTGGTTTGGCGGGTTGCGTCTCGGCCCTCACCCCGGCCCTCTCCCGCCTGCGGGAGAGGGTGTTGGCCGCGCAATCCGTCGTTACTATTAAAACTTGCCGTAATAACCTTCCTTGAGGGCGTCATAGAGATTGGCGGCGGTGTGGGTCTCGCCGTCGTACTCGATCTGTTCGTCGCCCTTGGCCTCGATCACCGAGCCGTCGTCCAGGGTGAAGCGGTAGGTGGTGTTCTTGAGGTCTTGCTCCTTCACCAGCACGCCTTGGAAGGCTTCGGGGTTGAAGCGGAAGGTGGTGCAGCCCTTGAGGCCTTGTTCATAGGCATAGAGGTAGATGTCTTTGAAGTCGTCGTAGTCATAGTCGGTGGGGACGTTGGCGGTTTTGGATATGGATGAGTCGATCCATTTCTGCGCCGCTGCCTGGATGTCCACATGGCCCTTGGGCGTGATGTCCTCGGCGGTGATGAAATACTCGGGCAACTTCTCCTCCGCTAGCTCGGAGACGGGCATGGCCTTGGCGTTGATGAGTTCGCGATAGGCCAGCAGCTCGAAGGAGTAGACGTCGACTTTTTCTTTGCTCTTTTTGCCTTCGCGGATCACGTTGCGGAAGTAATGATGCGCGAAGCTGGGCTCGATGCCGTTGCTGGCGTTGTTGGCCAGTGACAGCGAGATGGTGCCGGTGGGCGCGATGGAGCTGTGATGGGTGAAACGCGCGCCGACGCGCGCCAGTTCGTCCACCAGTTCCGGCGCGATTTCGGCGACGCGTTGCATGTAACGGCTGTATTTGGCGTGCAGCACTTTGCCTTGGATGGTGTCGCCGACCTGCAAACCGTCGTGCGCCATCTCGGGACGCTTGCGCAGCATTTCTTCCGTGATCGTGAACGGCTCTTCCATGATCGGCGCCGGCCCTTTCTCGATCGCCAGCTCTAGCGCCGCTTGCCAGCCGGCCAAGGCCAGTTCCTTGGTGACTTGTTCGGTGAATTGGACTGATTTGTCCGAGCCGTATTGCATGCGCAGCATGGTGACGGTCGAGCCCAAGCCCAAATAGCCCATGCCGTGGCGGCGCTTGCGGAGGATCTCGTTGCGCTGGCCTTCCAACGGCAGGCCATTGATGTCCACCACGTTGTCCAGCATGCGGGTGAAGATGGCGACGGTCTTGCGAAACTCTTCCCAGTCGAAACGCGCACGCTCGGTGAAGGGGTCGCGCACGAACTTGGTGAGATTAATCGAGCCCAGCAGGCAGGAGCCGTAGGGTGGCAGCGGTTGTTCGCCGCAGGGGTTGGTGGCGCGGATGTCCTCGCAGAACCAGTTGTTGTTCATCTCATTGACCTTGTCGATGAGGATGAAGCCCGGCTCGGCGAAGTCATAGGTGGAACTCATGATCATGTCCCACAGCCGTTGTGCGCGGATGGTTTTGTACACCTTGCACGCGACCAGGCCGGCGGGATTGGTGATGTAACCGTCGTGCACCGGCCACTCACGCCACACCACCTGCTCGGGGTCGTTCAGATCCACTTGGTCGGCATCGAACTCTTTGCGGTTGATGGGGAAGGCCAGTTTCCACATCGCGTCGCTTTTCACCGCTTCCATGAATTCGCGGGTGATGAGCAGCGATAGATTGAATTGGCGTAAACGACCGTTCTCGCGCTTGGCGCGGATGAAGTCGGCGACGTCGGGATGGCCGACGTCGAAGGTGCCCATTTGCGCGCCGCGGCGCCCGCCCGCCGAGGAGACCGTGAAGCACATCTTGTCGTAGATATCCATGAACGACAGTGGCCCGGAGGTGTAGGCGCCGGCGCCGGAAACATAAGCGCCCTTAGGGCGCAGAGTGGAGAATTCATAACCGATGCCGCAGCCGGCTTTGAGCGTCAGCCCGGCTTCGTGGACTTTTTGCAGGATGTCGTCCATGGAATCGCTGACCGTGCCCGAGACCGTGCAGTTGATGGTGGAGGTGGCCGGCTTGTAGGCCAGCGCGCCGGCGTTGGAGGTGATGCGGCCAGCCGGGATGGCGCCGTGGCGCAGCGCCCACAGAAATTGCTCATGCCAGTGTGCGCGTTTTTCCTCCGTGTCCTCTGTGTCGGCGAGGGCGCAGGCGATACGTTGATAAGTGTCATCAAGGCTGTGGTCGACGAGTGTGCCGTCCTTGGCCTTGAGGCGATATTTTCTATCCCAGATATCCAGCGAAGCGGGCTGGTAAGGTATGTCGGATGCGTTCACTGAGACGGCCTTGAGATGCGCGGTTTTCATAGGTTGTAGGGCTCCCCTTCCGTTGCTGCGAGTGTGAAATCCTTATGTCCCCGTGGCTGCCGCGACTGCCGGCCCCGACCACAACATATGGTGTGAAGGCGCTTAGGTTAGGCCCATATGTGGGGCCTGTCAATCGCCATGACGCGGAAATATTTGTGCTTTTAATACAGCAAGATAGGCGATATTCTCGCAAAAATCCGCGCTCAGAACGGACTGGATCTTGCGGTGGTGGGCACACCATATCTTGTGGGTGTGTATTGGCCTGAATTTCGCTAGGGTGAGCCCGCAAGGTGACTGAACCGGCGCGGCCAGGATGCATCTAATCGGCGCGATACGGCGTCGGCACGCTCCGCCGTCGTTACGCTACGCTACGCCGCGATGCTGCATGATAGACATAACCAACGAAAAGGAGCTTCCATGTCGAACCCCCCTCGCAACGACCCTCCCAAAAGCTTGGCCGGCGCCTTGCTGTTGGCGCTGAGCCTGGCCGTAGGCGGCGCGGCGGCGGCTTTGCCGCAGGCCGACAGCCAGGACCAACCCTTGCCCACCCTGGCGCCCATGCTAGAGCAGGTGCTGCCCACCGTGGTGAACATAGCCACGGTGGGTCGGGTGCGGGTGCGTGACAACCCGCTGTTGCAGGATCCCTTCTTCCGTCGCTTCTTCGGCATTCCCGATGCGCCGCGCGCGCGGCCGACGCAGAGTCTGGGGTCGGGCGTGATCGTCGATGCCGAGCGCGGCTATGTGATCACCAATAATCACGTCATTGACAAGGCCGATGAGATCACCGTCAAGTTGCATGACGGTCGCACCCTCACCGCCACGGTGGTGGGCAAGGATCCCGACGCCGACGTGGCGGTGATCCAGATCCCCGCCGAGAACCTGGTCGCCGCCCCCACGGCTGATTCCGACCGCTTGCGGGTCGGCGATTTCGTGGTGGCCATCGGCAATCCCTTCGGCTTGGGGCAGACCGTGACCTCGGGAATCGTCAGCGCGCTGGGTCGTTCCGGTTTGGGCATCGAAGGTTACGAAGATTTCATCCAAACCGACGCATCCATCAATCCCGGCAATTCGGGTGGCGCGCTGGTGAATCTGCGTGGCGAGTTGGTGGGCGTCAACACCGCCATCCTCGCGCC
>CALZJG010000144.1 GCA_945787555.1 uncultured Chromatiaceae bacterium
GGCGCGGCGGGATCGAGATAATAGACCGGCACGCCGCTCGCCACCTTAGGGGCGACGGGGGTTTCATGCTCACCTAAGGTGCGGGCTGCGGCGCGCGCGGTGGGGCTCGCGGTTTGCTCGGGCGCGGCGGCGGTATCCTTCAAGCGCGCCAACTCGCCGCGGGTGAGGGGGCCGCGCAGATAGCTCATGGCCCAGCGGGTGGTGAACAGGGCGGGCTGGGTGGCGCGGGTCTGATGCAGGACGAACTGGCGTTTACCCAAGCCGCCGATGCGCGCGTCCAGCTCGGTGAGGTCGACGCCGCCGGCGGCGGATTTGAGGCCTTCCATGATGCGCGCTTTGTCGCGTTCGGTTTGCAGGCGGCCGATCATCCAGGTGCCGGCATTGGACATGGCCTTATAGTCGAGATCGACCGGGTTTTGCGTGGCGAGCAGCATGCCCACGCCATGCGCGCGCGCTTGTTTGAGCAAGGTCAGGATCGGTCGTTTGGAAGGGGGTGATCGGGTGGGGGGGCAGTAGCCGAAGACCTCGTCCATATACACCAAGGCGCGTAGTTCCGCGGTGCCCGGTTGTTGGCGCATCCAGGTCACCATTTTCGAAAGCAGCAAGGTGACCACGAATTGGCGTTCTTCATCCGTGAGATGGGCCAAATACATGACCGCCGCGCGGGGCGCGCCGCTAGGGGTATACAGGAGTTGTTGGATGTCCAGCGGCGGGCCTTGCAGCCAGGCGCCGAAGGAGGGTGAGGCCACCAGTCCGTTAAGGCGCATAGCCAGGCGCTGGCGATCGGCGGGGGGAAAGAATGCATCGAGTTCGAATACGCCCAGCTTGCGCAACGGGGGTTGTAACACCTGGCCGATGAGGGCGGCAATGTCCAGGTCATGGTTGTCTTGCCAGGATTTCTCGATCAGCGCCGCCAGTAGCACATGTTCGCGACTGGCGACGGGATCGGCGGCGATGCCGGCCAGGGTGAGCAAGCTGGTGACGAAGGCTTCGATTTCATCGCGCAGCGTCTCACCCTCGCTGTCCCAGCTCAGGGCGGGCGCCGCCAGGGAGCCGACAATATTGACCGGCACACCGGCGCTGGAGCCGGGGGTATAAATCGTGACCGGCGCGGCCTCCTGCAAGGCCTGCAAGCGGGTGCCGTCGATATGCCATGACTCCAGTCCGGCGCGCCACTCAGCGGCGATGCCGGTGGCATGATCCTCAGTGGTGAGCCCTTTGCGCTGGGCTTCCGCGGCATCTACCCAGGGTTGGAAGTCCGCGCCGCGTAATTCGGGAAAACATAACGCCAGGTTGCCCATGTCACCCTTGGGATCGATGATGAGCGTGGGGATCCCCGACAGTAAGGCTTCTTCCAACAGCACCATGCCCAGACCGGTTTTACCCGAGCCGGTCATGCCCACGATCACGCCGTGAGTGGTGAGGTTGTCACTGGCGTAATGCAAGAGCGCGCCGTTGCGTTTGCCGCTTTGCGTGTCCAGGGTTTCACCGAGATAGAACTCGCCGGGGGCGTTGCTCCGCATGGTGTGGTTCCTTGGGGTGTACTTGCTCAAAGTATACGCCGTCCATGCCCGTGAGCAGCCGCGGGCCGGTTAATGATTGTCAAAACCTCATTCGCCAGTCCAATTGTAGCTACGCACCACACCGTTGGAATCGAACTTGATTTGTAACATTTTCAGTTTGGCATTGCCCAGGCGCGGCAACTTGCCTTTCCCATGATAATAAGTCCATAGGTCGAAGCGCTTGCCGTCGCCCTCCACTTCAACGCCGGTGCCGGCGGGGTCGCCCAGCCATTGCCGTACCTGGGTTTGAGTAGTGACACCACGTTCCACCTTGGTGGCGAAGCTGCCCAACGGGAAATCGTGTCCTACTTGTACCGAGGCGCAGCCAATCAGACTCAAACTCAAAACGACAATGGCAAGACTCCATCCACAACGATGCATGGTCACTCTCCTTTGTTAAATACACTCGACTAGGGTAGACGCACCCATTCTACGCCAAGCCATCGCGGTCTGCGGCGCGTATGGCCGATTAGGTGCTATGTTTATGGGCGAGCTGAGCACAGAGAGCGCACCATGGAAGAAACCACAACCGGTGATTTTCAGCGCCTGGCCGAGGCCCGTCATCACGATCCTTTTGCAGTGCTGGGCCGTCATCGTGAGCATGACAAGCTGGTGGTGCGGGCCTACCTGCCCGACGCCACCGATGTCAGTGTGGCGGAGGGGGGCTATGCATTGCGACGCTTGGGTGACAGCGACGGCTTCGTCTGGGAAGGCGAGCCGGGCAGTGTGCCTGATCATTACTCCTTGGTTTGGCACGACGCGGATCGACGCGAACACATCGTCCATGATCCTTACAGTTACGCGCCGCAACTGCCCGACTTTGATTTGCATTTATTCGGTGAGGGCCGCCACCATCACGCTTATCGAATGCTCGGTGCCCGCGTGCATGAGGTGGGGGGCGTAACGGGTGCGCTGTTCGCAGTGTGGGCGCCCAATGCCGAACGTGTCAGCGTCGTGGGCGATTTCAATCGTTGGGACGGTCGCCGCCATCCCATGCGTGTGCGTGGTGCCAGCGGCGTGTGGGAACTATTCATTCCCGAGCTCGCTCCCGGCGCCTTGTATAAATATGAAATCCGCAATCGCGACACGGGCACAGTATTGCTCAAGGCTGACCCTTATGGTCAGCAATTCGAGTTGCGGCCCCGTACCGCCTCGGTCGTGCCCGTGACGAGTGAATATCAATGGCAAGATCAGGCCTGGCTGGCGCAGCGCGCGCAGTGGGATTGGCAACATACACCGCTTGCCATTTATGAGTTGCATCTCGGTTCATGGCGCCGAGACGAACACGACGAGTTTCTGAGCTATCGCGAGTTGGCCCATCGCGTGGTGGGCTATGTCAAAGAGCTGGGGTTTACTCACATCGAGTTGTTGCCGGTGACCGAACATCCCTATGACCCCTCCTGGGGCTATCAAACCACCGGCTACTACGCGCCTACCCGACGTCACGGCACACCGGACGATTTCCGCTATTTCGTCGAGTATTGCCATCGCCACGGTATCGGCGTGTTCATGGATTGGGTGCCAGCGCATTTCCCCAAGGACGCTCACGGTTTGGCGCGCTTCGACGGCAGCGCGTTGTACGAGCACGAGGATCCGCGGCGCGGCGAGCACCTCGATTGGGCGACCTTGATTTATAACTACGGTCGCAATGAAGTGCGTAACTTTCTGCTCTCCAGCACCCTGTACTGGTTGGAGGAGCTGCATGTCGATGGGCTGCGCGTCGATGCCGTGGCCTCCATGCTGTACCTCGATTATTCGCGCGATGAATGGTTGCCGAATGAATATGGCGGCCGTGAGAACCTGGAGGCGATCGCCTTTCTGCGCGAACTCAACACTGTGGTGCACGACACCCACCCCGGCGTGTTGATGATGGCCGAAGAATCCACTTCCTGGCCGCAAGTCACCCGGCCGGTGCATCTCGGCGGTTTGGGGTTCGATCTGAAATGGAACATGGGCTGGATGAATGACACGCTGAGCTACATGTCGCACGAGGCGGTGCATCGTAAATATCATCACAACGATCTCACTTTCAGCATGCTGTATTGTTTCACCGAAAACTTCCTGTTGCCTTTCTCCCATGATGAAGTGGTTCATGGAAAACAATCGCTGGTCAACAAAATGCCTGGCGACGAGTGGCAGCGCCATGCCAATTTGCGCTTGTTGTTGACCTATATGTATACCCATCCCGGCAAGAAACTGCTGTTCATGGGCTGCGAGTTCGGTCAGGGCGTAGAATGGAATAGCGGCCAAATGTTGGATTGGTATGTGCTCGACTACCCCTTGCATCAAGGCGTACAGCGTTTGGTAAAAGACCTCAATAAGCTCTATGGGGTCGAGCCCGTTCTCCATCGTCACGAGTTCGATTGGACCGGATTCGAATGGTTGGACTGTCATGACGCCGACCAATCGGTGCTGAGCTTCCTGCGTCGCGACGGCGATGAGCTGTTGGTGGTGGTGTGCAACTTCACGCCGGTGCCGCGTCGCGACTACCGTGTCGGTGTGCCGAGGACGGGGGCTTATCGCGAAATCTTCAACTCCGATTCAGCGCTGTATGGTGGCGGCAATCTGGGTAATGGTGAGCGTCATCCTCAAGCGGAGGAATTGGCGTGGATGGAGCGGCCTTATTCGATCTCATTGACGCTGCCGCCCTTGGCGGGCATCGTGCTCCGGCCGCAGAGTGACTGATTCGTTGCACAGTGTGAGAGGGCTAGGTAGATTGAGCATATGACATACAGCTGTTGGGAGTAGTGATGAGCAAGCTAAGGATGGCCGTGTGGCCCGGTGAGCCCTATCCGTTGGGTGCCACCTGGGACGGCGAGGGCGTTAACTTCGCCTTGTTCTCCGAGCACGCGGATAAAGTCGAATTATGCCTCTTCGAGGGTCAGGGTCGGCGCGAGGTGGAAACCATCGATATGCGCTGGCAGACCGATCAAGTCTGGCATTGTTATCTGCCCGAGGCGCGGCCGGGTACGCTGTATGGGTATCGCGTTCACGGTCCCTACGATCCGGAGCGCGGGCATCGCTTCAATCCTAAGAAAATACTCATCGACCCCTACGCCAAACAACTGCTCGGACCACTGCGCTGGAGCGATGCGTTGTTTGGCTACAAAGTAGGCGGCTTAGAGCAGGACTTGGCAATCGATCGTCGCGACAGCGCCGCTGGCATGTACAAGTCCCGGGTCATCGATACCAGTTTCACCTGGGGCGACGACAAGCCGCCGCGTACGCCCTGGCACGACACCGTTATCTATGAGTTGCACGTGAAGGGCTACACAGCGCGCCATCCCGACATTCCGCCACCGTTGCGTGGCACTTACGCCGGTTTGGCCACTGCGCCGGCCATCGACCATCTCAAACGGCTGGGTGTGACGGCGGTGGAACTCATGCCCATTCATGCCTTTGTCGACGACCGCCATTTGCTGGAAAAAGGCCTGAACAATTACTGGGGTTACAATTCCATCGGTTTCTTCGCGCCCGAGATGCGCTACTCGAGTAGCGGCACCATCAATGAATTCAAATCCATGGTCAAGCGCCTGCACTCAGAGGGCATCGAAGTGATTCTCGACGTGGTGTACAACCACACTGCCGAGGGCAATCATCTTGGTCCCACCTTGTCTTTTCGTGGCATAGATAACGCGGCCTATTATCGCCTCGGTTCCGAGCAGCCGCGTTTTTACGTGGACTACACCGGGTGCGGGAATACGCTTAATATGCGTCATCCGCGCGTGCTACAAATCATCATGGACAGCTTGCGCTATTGGGTGCTGGAGATGCACGTCGATGGATTTCGTTTTGATCTGGCCTCGGCCTTGGCGCGCGAACTACACGCCGTCGATCGTCTCGGCGCCTTCTTCGACATCATTCATCAGGACCCGGTGTTGTCACGCGTCAAACTCATTGCCGAACCCTGGGACTTGGGCGAAGGCGGTTATCAAGTGGGAAACTTTCCTGTCGGCTGGACCGAATGGAATGGTAAGTACCGCGACACTATGCGCGCCTATTGGAAAGGCGACGGCGGCCTGATCGGCGACATGGCCTACCGCCTCACCGGTTCCAGCGATCTTTACGAGCATGGTGGGCGACGCCCTTACGCCAGTATCAACTTCGTTACTTGTCACGATGGCTTCACGCTGCACGATCTGGTGACCTATAACCATAAGCGCAATATCGCTAACCTGGAAGATAACCGCGACGGCGAGAGTCATAACTTGAGTTGGAACTGCGGCGAAGAGGGTCCTACCAAGAACAAGCATATCCTCGCCATGCGTGAGCGTCAGAAGCGTAATTTTCTCGCCACCTTGCTGCTCTCCCAGGGTGTGCCCATGTTGGCGGCGGGCGATGAAATGGGGCGGACGCAACAGGGAAACAACAATGCGTATTGCCAAGACAGCGAATTGAGTTGGCTCAATTGGACGCTCGATCGCGACAATAAGAACCTGCTGCGCTTCGTGCGATATCTAATTCGTTTGCGCAGGAAACACCCGGTTTTCTGCCGGCGCCTCTTCTTCCAGGGGCGCGACATCGTCGGCGCGGGCGTCAAGGACATTACCTGGTTGATGCCTTTGGGGCGAGAAATGAGCAATGATGAATGGAATCACTCACATGCTCGCTGTCTGGGCTTGTTCCTGGCGGGCGATGCCATCAATGAGTACGATGAGCGCGGTCGTCGCATACGCGATGACAATTTCATACTGTTGCTCAATTCCCATCACGAGGACATACCCTTCGTATTGCCCGATGAGCCGGCACATGCGCGCTGGGAAGCGGTGATCGATACGCACTACGATGACGGGCGCGCGCCGGCGGATCGCTATTACTCCAGTCATGCCACTTATCCATTGCATAAGCGCTCTATGGCGTTGCTGCGACAAGCAAAAACCGCCCCTATTCAAGTCGATCCGGACTCGGTGCCGGAACCGCCTTAGTGTGGAGGCGTTGCATGCCGCGATATAGCCTGACAGCTTTGTATAGTTACACCCCGCTGGAACGCACGGTCGTGATGGAAGCGGACAATGTCGAACTAGCCATGATGCGCGCCTTGATGGAAGGCCAGGTTCCGGCCGCGTTCTTACCTGATGAGTATGGCTGGTTGATCCCCGTTAACTGGCATGCGCAGCTGGCCGGCGCGCGGCGCTGGCCGGTATTTGTAAGCGAGCGCGTAGTCGCGTGGGGCGATGAGCCACGCCAACAAGTCAGTTTCTATGTCACGGAAGTGGCGCAGCAGTCTAGTGCACAAGTCAGGGACTGAGCAGCGATCATGTTTTCCGCTGTCGAAAGCCCATCTCGGTGTATTAGCCGCGTGCTAGAGTTTGTATTGCTCCACGGATGACTTCAAATTGTCGGCCAAGTCGGTAAGGTCTGTAATGGCGATGTTGATATGTTCCGCGCCGGCGGCGGCTTCATTCACCGCCCCGTCTATGCCGTTCATACGTTTGTTGATTTCATCGACCACGCGGCGTTGTTCTTCCGCGGCCGTGGAAATTTGCTCCACCATGGTGGCGATTTCGCCTGTTGCCGCTGTTATTCCAGCCAGCGCGGCGCTCGCATTGTGAGAGTGCTCGAGGCTGCCTCTGGCTTTTTTCGTCAGATTATCCATTGCAGCCATGCTGCTTTGCGCACCGTTTTCCAGTGCCAGCACCATGTCCTTGATCTGTCCGGTGGAGGCTTGGGTGCGCGTGGCCAGGGAGCGCACTTCATCTGCCACCACGGCAAAACCGCGACCGTGCTCGCCCGCGCGAGCCGCTTCGATGGCGGCGTTAAGGGCCAATAGATTGGTCTGCTCCGCGATGTCGCGAATGACGGACATCACCGAACTGATTTGGCTGCCATGGTTGGCCATGGCGCGTACTGCTATGAGAGTGCCGTCGGCGTCCTCGGCAAGCTCGGTGATGGAGGCGATGGCCTGTGCCACGACTTTGCAGCCGTTCGCCGCTTGGTGATCGGCGCGTTGCGCACTGCGGGACGTATGTTCTGTATTGCTGGCGATTTCACTGGTCGTGGCCACTAACTCGTCCGTGGCCACGACGATGGATTCAATTTCCTTGCGTTGGGTATCGATGCCGGATGAGTTGCTGCGCGTAACTGCCGATAGTTTTTTGGCTGTTTCCGCCAATTGACGAACGCCGCCGCCCATTTCGTCTATCATCTTGCGCAACTGATCCGTCATGCGGTTACAGCTCAAGGCCAATTCGCCGATGATGTCCCCGCTTTCAATATTGCATTGGGTGTTCAGCTGCTTGTTGCTCACCGCATCCATGGCGGTGGCGACGTGCTGCAGATTGCGCAGCAGTACCACTTTGAGCAAGGTGTAGTTGCAGACGCCCAGGACGATGCCTGCGACCAGACAGCCCGCTACGAACCACTGTTGCATGCCGGGCTTCCATTCGACGAAGAATTGCGCATACAGTGGGAAGATCATGCCCATCACCAGGCCGAAGCCGAGGAATGCAAGTAGCAGCTTACGTAATATGCTGTGATGCATGGGCGGCACGCTTTCCGATTGGGTTACCAATGCCGGCTATACATGATTTGCCAGTTGGTTTGCGCATGGGTGCTGGTGATGCCGTTGGCGGACGTGCTGGAAACGTCACTCGCTCTCGTCAAGGAAAAATTCACTTCATTATTAGACGTGACTTTGTAACCAAAGCCGGCGCTAACGTGATCTTCTACGATGGCGGGAAATAGCGCATTCAAGCGGGTGGTAGGAATGGGGTTCTTGGAGACATTCACTCCCGCCCGTACGGCCAATTTCGACGTGGCTTGATAGGCCAGCCCGAGATTCAACACCGTCTGGTCATCCCAATTCTGATACAGCGTCGTGTTCAATTCTGCATTGGCGAATCCGCCGTTGGACGGGCTATTGTCGGCCGTGAAAATCACCTTGAAATCTTCCATGACATCCGACCACTGAATGCGCTTGACGTCGGCAGCAATTAGCCAACGTGGTCCGGCCTGGTAGGCTACGCCCAGCGCCAACATGGCGGGCCATTCAAAATTGGGGATACTCACTTGGCCGCTGAGTGGAATCGTGGCGTCGGCATAGGTGCCGCTGGGCGCTCCCCCTGCCGCTACACCGGTGTCAATATTCACCGCCATGCTTAAGTCGGCATTGCTGGTTTTCAAATCGCCTAGCCGGGTCTTGCTGTGATAGCTCGCGCCGACGGTGAAA
>CALZJG010000145.1 GCA_945787555.1 uncultured Chromatiaceae bacterium
CCGGCTCCGTGCGACGCGAGCCGGTTCTAACCCGCTACTCGCTTCACGACTGCGCTAAGGCTCATCGGCGCCTTTCACCTGGTTGCGGGGTGACGGTAAATTCCTTATCGACCCGCGCTGGCTAGGCTTGAACTGTGAAGTGCTACACGGCCATAAAACTTACTTTGTGGCAGCAGGGTCGAAGGGTATAGGGTACAGTGGGCGGGATGTTGCTAAGCGCGCGTTCTTCTTTAGAAAATGCCGCTGTGACCGATAACCGCGATGGATAGTTCGGCGCGAGCACCGCCCTTCGAGAGTCAGGGACGGCCGCAGGACGCTTCGGTGTTTCTTCTCCCGTCGGGGACCAGCGGGACCAGCGAAAGAAGGAGCCCCATAGGGCTGGTTGCGGGAGCGCACCCTAAGGCGGCCGACCGTTCCGTCCAGTGCGCAATGGAAAGGATGAGAATTTGGGCATCAGAACTTGGTTGGCGAAGCGACTGGCCGACTGGTTGGCCCGCGAGCGGGAAGCCAGTGGCATGCCGATGTGTGATTTCGAGCGCTTGTGTTTCGAAATCCGTCCTTGCGACGTATTGCTGGTGGAGGGACGTAGTCGCGTCAGTGATGTCATCAAGAATATCACCCAGACCGCATGGACCCACTCGGCGTTGTACGTCGGCCGCTTGGCTGATATCGAGGATCCCGCACTGCACGCCCTGGTCGAAAAATTCTATTCCGGCAGCGAGCGGGATCAGTTGTTGATCGAGGGTTTGCTGGGTGAGGGTATTATCGTTGCCCCCTTGAGCAAGTACGCGGACTATCATCTGCGCATCTGTCGCCCCAAGGGTTTGGCGCCACAGGATGCGCAGCGCGTCATCGAGTATTGCGCCCAACACTTAGGTACGGAGTATGATTTGCGCCAGCTCATCGACATGGCGCGTTTGATGTATCCTTATGCCATCGTGCCGCGCCGTTGGCGTTCGACGGTGTTCGAACATCATGCTGGGATTCCCACCCGAACCGTGTGCTCATCGATGATCGGTGCTGCGTTCAATTATGTGCACTTTCCCATCTTGCCGGTCGTGCACCGCGCTCAGGATGGCAAACTTCAGCTCTTTAAGCGCAATTCCAAGCTGTATACCCCGCGGGACTTTGACTATTCGCCCTATTTTGACATTATCAAGTACCCTTACTTGGGCTTTGACGACGTGGCGGTGTATCGTCAGCTGCCATGGAATCAGGAAGGCGTCATTTGTAATGACGTAAACGACTGTTATCTTCCTGATCCCACCGGCTTGGTGACGGTGGGTGTGGGTCATGAAAGCGCGTCAGTGGAGGCAGAACGTGACCTGCCGCAAACGGGGGCGCCGGCCACCAAGGAGGGCTAGGCCGCGTGACATTGACCACAATAAGAAAGGACTCGCTATGACCACGGTCGTCTGGCTCATTGTATTGCTGCTCGCTCTAGGCGCATTGGCCTACTTCCGGATTTCTCTCATTGTGACTACGGCCGGGGTGGCGTTGTTGCTGCTCTTTTCCTCGACGTTGGATGATTTGGCCGTCGTGCCGCAACTATTTGCCTGGGCGATTTTCCTGGCAGTGTTGTTGCCGCTGTCGATTACGCCGGTGCGCCGTGGTTTGGTCAGTGATCGTTTCCTGCCGGTGATGCGCCGCGCCATGCCTTCCATGTCACAAACCGAGCGCGATGCGCTGGAAGCGGGCACGGTATGGTGGGACGGTGAGTTGTTCAGTGGTGCGCCCGATTGGCGCTTGTTGCGGGACACGCCGGCGCCGCGATTGACCGGCGAGGAGCAAGCGTTTCTCGACGGCCCGGTGGAAGAGTTGTGTCGCCTGTTGGATGATTGGAAAGTCACTCACGAGGAACAGGATTTGCCACGCGAGGCATGGCAATACATCAAGGACCACGGCTTCTTCGGCATGATCATCCCCAAGGAGCATGGGGGTCTCGGTTTTTCCGCCCTGGCGCATTCGGCGGTGGTGATGAAGATCGCCGGCCGGTCGATTACTGCGGCGGTGACAGTGATGGTGCCCAATTCGCTGGGGCCGGCGGAGTTGTTGCTGCACTACGGCACCGAGGAACAAAAGAATCATTACCTGCCGCGTCTGGCGTGCGGCGAAGACGTGCCCTGTTTCGCCTTGACCGGCCCCGAGGCGGGCTCTGACGCCAGTTCGCTACCCGACACCGGCGTGGTGTGCAAAGGCGAGTTTGAAGGTAAACAGATCGTCGGTATCCGCCTCAATTGGGACAAGCGTTACATCACCCTGGGGCCGGTGGCCACCGTACTGGGTTTGGCCTTCAAGCTCTACGATCCCGAGCATTTGTTGGGCGATAAGAAGTCATTGGGCATTACGCTGGCGCTGATTCCCACGGATACCCCTGGCATCGACATCGGCGACCGTCATTTCCCGCTCAATATGGCGTTCATGAACGGGCCCAATCGCGGCCACGATGTATTCATTCCCTTGGATTGGATCATCGGCGGACCGGCGCGTGCCGGTCAGGGTTGGCGCATGTTGATGGAAAGCCTGGCGGCGGGGCGGTCGATTTCACTGCCGGCATTGAGCACCGGCGCCGGCAAGCTGGTATGTCGCGCCACCGGCGCCTATGCGCGTATCCGCAAGCAATTCCGCCAACCCATCGGTCGCTTCGAGGGCGTCGAGGAAGCGTTGGCGCGCATGGCGGGTCACACTTATATGATGGACGCCGCGCGCGTGATGACCGCCGGCGCGGTGGACCAGGGCGAGAAGCCTTCGGTAATTTCCGCCATCGTTAAATACCATCTCACCGAGCGTATGCGCCAGGTCGTCAATGATGCGATGGACGTGCAGGGCGGCAGCGCCATCTGCTTGGGGCCGCGTAATTATCTGGCGCGAATCTATCAGTCCATCCCCATCAGCATCACCGTCGAGGGTGCTAACATTCTGACCCGCAGCCTCATTATCTTTGGACAAGGGGCGGTGCGTTGCCATCCCTATGTGCTCAAGGAGATGCGGGCGCTGTATAACCCGGATCAGCGACTTGCCTCGCAAGACTTCGATGCGGCGTTGTTCGGGCATATCGGTTTCGCGCTCAGCAATGCGGTGCGCGCGTTGTGGCTGGGCTTGACGGGCGCGCGCTTGGCGGGCACGCCGGTGCAAGGTCCCGAGCGCGTGTACTATCAACGCATCACGCGCCTCAGCGCCGCCTTCGCCTTCGCGGCGGATGTCGGTATGCTGAGTTTGGGCGGCGCTCTCAAACGCAAAGAAAAGCTCTCGGCGCGTTACGGCGATGTGCTGAGCCAACTCTATCTCGCCTCGGCGGCCTTGAAGCGCTATGCCGATCAAGGTCGCCCTGCCGACGATCTGCCCTTGCTGCGCTGGGGGTGCGAGGAGGCGTTGCACACCGCGCAGGAGCAATTGGACGAGTTATTGCGCAACTTCCCCAATGCCTTGGTGGGGCGCTTGGTGCGCTGGGTAATCTTTCCTTTGGGTAAGCGTTACGCGCGACCTAGCGATAGACTCGGTCACAAGGTCGCGTCCTTGTTGATTTCGCCGTCGGATACGCGCGACCGCTTGACGGCCGGCCTGTTCATCCCCGACGACGCGGAAGAGCCGTTGGCGCGTTTGGAAAATACCTTGCATCAGGTCTTGCGCGCCGAGGCCGTGGAGAAGAAGATCAAGCAGGCGGTGAAAGCGAGCCGACTCAAGCGGGTGGTGGGACATGAAGACATGCTGGTGGCAGCCCTGGAGGCCAAAATCATCAATGCCGCCGAAGCGGACATGGTGCGCAACGCCGAGCGCGCGCGCCGCGAGGTGATCGCGGTGGACGATTTTCCGCCCAGTTATTTCGGCCGATAAGAGCCTATTTAGTAGCGCCGACCGAGCCCGGCGGACGAGGCGCCGGGACGGCAAGGCGCGACGAGGGCGCAGGCCCGTAGGCCCTATAACCCAGGGAGCAACGCAGCTGGCGGGGATGGATTGGTCGCCTGGCGACCCAAGCACTACTGAAGTAGGCTCTTACAGGAGGGACACTTATGGCAGCGGCTAGGCAACGCGGCGTGCGGCCCGTCTATGTGGTGGACGGCGCCCGCGTACCGCAACTCAAGGCCAAGGGTAAACCGGGGCCGTTCGCGGCGGCAGATTTGGCGGTGGGTGCGGGGCGCGCGTTGCTGGCGCGACATTCATTTTCACCCGAACAAATCGACCAAGTCATACTCGGCTGCGTGATGCCCAGCCCTGACGAGGCCAATATTGCGCGTATCGTCGCCTTGCGTCTCGGATGCGGGCAACGGGTGCCGGCCTGGACGGTGCAGCGCAATTGCGCTTCGGGTATGCAGGCGCTGGATTGCGCTTTTCACGATATCTCTGCCGGACGCGCCGAGCTGGTGCTGGCCGGCGGCGTCGAGGCGATGAGCCATGCGCCGCTGTTGCACAACCGGCGCATGGTGGAATGGTTGGCCGATTGGGCCGGCGCCAAGACGTTCGGACGCAAGCTGCAAGTGCTAGGAAAAATCCGTCCCGCTCACCTGGCGCCGGTGATCGGCTTATTGCGCGGTCTCACCGATCCGTTGGTGGGTCTCAACATGGGACAGACGGCGGAGAATCTCGCTTACCGTTTTCACATCAGCCGCGAGGCGATGGACAGTTTCGCCCTGGAAAGCCATCGCCGTTTGGCGGCGGCCCAGGATGAGGGCCGCTTGGACGAAATCGAAGCCCTCTATGATACGGCCGGCAATGTCTATGCGCATGACGATGGCTTGCGTCGCGACACGGGCCTCGACAAGCTCGGCAAACTCAGGCCGGTGTTCGATCGAAAGTTCGGTAACGTGACCGCCGGCAACAGCGCACAAGTGACCGACGGCGCCGCGTTATTGATCCTGGCCAGCGAGGCGGCGGTGAAGAAATTTGAACTCCCCATACTTGGGCGCATCGTCGACAGCCAATGGGCCGGTGTCGATCCGGCGCAAATGGGATTGGGCCCGGCCAATGCGATGGCGCCCTTATTACAGCGTAATAAGCTCGCCGTTGCCGATGTGGATTTCTGGGAAATCAACGAAGCTTTTGCCGCGCAAGTCTTGGCGGTACTCGCCGCGCTCAACGATCCCGACTACTGCAACCAAGAGTTGGGGCTGAAAGCGCCGGTGGGAGAAATTCCGCAGGAACACCTCAACGTGGACGGCGGCGGCGTGAGCATTGGTCACCCGGTGGGCGCCAGCGGCGCGCGTATCGTCTTGCATTTGTTGCACGTGCTGCGCCAGCATGATGCGCACCGCGGCATGGCCAGTCTATGCATAGGCGGCGGCCAGGGTGGCGCCATGTTGGTGGAAAGGGAGTGAGCGTCATGGTGGACAACAGTAGCTACAAACACTGGCGGTTGGAGATCGATCCGCGGCGCGTAGCGTGGCTGTATATCGATAAGGCTGAGAGCAGCGCCAATGTGTTGTCCGAGGAGGTGCTCGACGAGTTGCACGAAATCATCGGCGTATTGGCGGCGGAACGGCCGCGCGGTGCGGTGATCCTTTCGGCCAAGAGTAGCGGTTTCATCGCCGGCGCCGATGTGAAGGAATTCACCGCGCTCAAGCAACAAGAGCAAGCCTTGGAACTCATCAGTCGCGGCCAGTCCCTGCTCGACCGTCTCGAGGCGCTGCCGTTTCCGACCGTGGCGATGATCCATGGTTTTTGTTTGGGTGGTGGCATGGAGTTGGCTTTGGCGTGTCGTTATCGCGTCGCCGAGGACGAGCCGCGCACCCGGCTCGGCTTGCCGGAAGTGAAACTGGGCATCCATCCCGGCTTCGGCGGTTCGGTGCGCCTGCCGCCATTGATCGGCGCCCCGGCGGCCATGGATTTGATGCTCAGCGGTCGCACCGTCGATGGTCGCCGGGCCCAGAAACTGGGCTTGGTGGACTACGCCGTGCCGGCGCGCCAACTCAAGCGCGCCGCCGAGAATCTGATTTTCGAAGAGCCCCCGGCCCATCAACCTGGGCGCTTACTGCAACTCACCAACAGCGCCGTGGTGCGGCCGTTATTGGCGGGGATGATGCGGCGCAAGGTCGCGCAAAAGGCCAAACCCGAACACTATCCCGCTCCCTATGCGCTCATCGATCTGTGGGCCGAGTACGGTGGTGACCGCGCCCGCATGCTGAGCGAGGAAGCGCGCTCGGTGGCGACCTTGCTCAGCGGTGAGACGGCGCAAAATTTAGTGCGGGTATTCTTGCTGCAAGAGCGCTTGAAATCGCTGGGGCGCGAAGCGGCGTTTACGCCCCAGCGCGTGCATGTGATCGGCGGCGGCGTGATGGGCGGCGACATCGCGGCGTGGTGCGCGTTGCGCGGCTTGCAGGTGACGGTGCAGGATCGCAATCCCGAATCGCTAGGTCGGGTGATCAAGCGCGCACAGGGGTTGTACAAGAAACGTCTCAAGGTGCCCCGCCTGATGCAGGCGGCGATGGACAGGCTCATGCCCGATATCAAGGGCGATGGCGTCGCTAAGGCCGATGTCATCATCGAAGCGATCTTTGAGGATGTGAGTGCCAAGCAAAGTCTGTTTCGCGACATCGAACCTTTGGCCAAGCCCGACGCCTTGTTGGCCACCAATACGTCCAGTATTCCGCTGGAAACCTTGTGCGAGGCGCTGAGCCGTCCCGAGCGCTTAGTGGGTGTGCATTTCTTTAATCCAGTGGCGCAGATGCAGTTGGTGGAGATCGTCAGTGGCGCGCGCACCGATCCGGCGGAGGCGCAACGCGCCGCCGCCTTCGTGCGGCACATCGATCGCCTGCCCTTGCCGGTGACCAGTGCGCCGGGCTTCTTGGTTAATCGTGTGTTGATGCCGTATTTGCTGGAAGCCGTCGCGCTCGAGTCCGAAGGCGTGCCCGGCCCGCAGATTGACCAGGCGGCCACCGATTTCGGCATGCCGATGGGGCCGATTTTATTGGCCGATACCGTGGGCTTGGATATTTGTTTGTCGGTGGCAGAGATCCTCAGTGAGCGCCTCAATGTGAGCGTGCCCGAGCGTTTGCGCGAGTTGGTGGCGGCGGGGCGATTGGGTAAGAAATCCGGGCGCGGCTTTTACGAATATCAGGGCGATAAACCGGTGCTGCCCAAGACGGAAAAAACCACCGCCGCACCGGCGGACGTCACGGACCGCTTGATGCTGCGGATGCTGAATGAGGCCATGGCCTGCTTGCGTGAAGGCGTGGTCGCGGACGCTGATCTGCTCGACGCGGGCATGATTTACGGCACCGGCTTCGCGCCTTTTCGTGGTGGCCCGATGCATTACGTGGCGCGCAAGGGCATGGGGGATCTGCAGGTGCGCTTAGAAGAATTGGAGCGCGCCCATGGCGAGCGCTTCCATGCCGACGCGGCATGGGCGTCCAGCTGAGTCGTGGGGGCTAACCATGACCGGCTCTGACCTTGGGTTGAGCGTCTCCACTCTTGATCGCATTTCGCTAGATGAGGTGAAGACGCTGGCAGGCTTGTTCCGCGAGCGGGTGCGACGCGCGCCCGAGGCGCCGGCCTACGGTTATTACGATGAGTCCACCCAGACTTGGCGCCCTACCAGTTGGCGCGAAACCGCCGAACAGGTGGCGCGCTGGCAAGCGGCTTTGCAAGGCGAAGGCTTGGCGCACGGCGATCGTGTGGCGTTGATGCTGGGTAATTGCCGTGAATGGGTGTGGTTCGAGCAAGCGGCCTTGGGCTTGGGGTTGGTGGTGGTGCCGTTGTACGTCAACGACCGCCCCGAGAATGCCGCCTACATCCTCAACGACGCCGGTGTGAAAATCTTGTTGATCGCCGGCGCGCAGCAGTGGCAGCCCTTGGTGCCGTTACGCTCTCAGCTCACCACCGTGCAGCGCGTGGTGAGCGTGCAATCGATCGCGAATGTGAGTGATGAATGGTTGTGCAATGTGAGCGCCTGGGTGCCAGCCGGGGCGGCGAAGCTGCAACACGCCGAGGCAGAGCCGCACGAACTGGCGAGCATCGTCTACACCTCAGGCACCACCGGCAATCCCAAGGGCGTGATGCTGAGCCATCACAATATACTGTGGAATGCTCACAGTGCGGCGCACGCGGTGGCCGTCTATCCCAGCGACGTGTTCCTGTCCTTTTTGCCGCTGTCGCATACCTTCGAGCGTACCGCCGGTTATTACTTGGCGATGATATGTGGCGCGCAGGTGGTCTATGCGCGCTCTATTCCTCAGCTCGGCGAAGATATGCTCACGGTGCGTCCCACGGTCCTGGTTTCGGTGCCGCGTATTTTCGAGCGTATCCATGCCCGCGTGCTTGAGCAGTTGCAGCATAAACCCGCTCTCGCGCAGCGCATGTTCGCGTTGGCGGTGAGCGTGGGTTGGCAGCGCTTCCAACACCTGCAGGGCCGGGCGTCATGGCGCGTCTCGCAATTATTGTGGCCGTTGCTCGAGGCTGCGGTGGCGCGCAAGTTGATCGCCCGCTTGGGCGGACGTGTCAGGGTGGCGGTTTGTGGCGGTGCACCGCTCTCGCCGGATATCTCGCGCGTGTTCTGCGGTTTGGGCCTGCCGTTGTTGCAAGGTTACGGCCTTACGGAAACCAGTCCGGTGGTGAGCACTAATCGTTTGGACAACAACGATCCGGCCAGTATCGGTCCGCCCATCGACGACGTGGAGGTGCGCATCGGGGTCGACGGCGAGTTGCTGGTACGCGGTCCCGGCGGGTGTCTGGGCTATTGGAACAAGCCGGAGGCCACGCAAGCCCTGATCGATGCCGAGGGGTGGCTGCACAGCGGCGATCAAGCCAAGATCGAGAACGGTCGCATTTACATTACCGGTCGCTTGAAAGAGATCATCGTGCTCGCCAATGGTGAGAAAGTGCCGCCGGCGGACATGGAGGCGGCCATCCAACGAGATCCGCTGTTCGAGCAAGTGATGGTGCTCGGCGAAGGGAAGCCCTATCTGAGCGTACTGGCGGTGCTCAATGCCGAGCAGTGGGCCGAGGCGGCGCGACGGCTCGGGGTGGCGACACATGCGTTGGATGAAAAGTCGGTCCAGCAGTGGGCGTTGGAGCGTATTGCCCGTCAAATGAGCGGCTTCCCGGGTTATGCCCAGGTGCGCCGGGCGGCGTTGAGTCTCGAGCCGTGGACGGTGGAGAACGGTCTGCTCACGCCTACCCTGAAGATGCGCCGCGGGCCTATCCTGGAGCGGTGTGATGAGGAAGTGAGCCGTCTTTACGCCGGCCATTAGTTCAAGAATGTGCTAAATGCCGTCCCTCCCTCTTCCCTAGAGGGAAAGGAGAGGAGAGAGTCCTTGTGAGCGAGAAGGTAGCCCTGCCCGAGCGCGAGC
The DNA here is from genome assembly GCA_945787555.1 of uncultured Chromatiaceae bacterium. Taxonomy (GTDB): domain Bacteria; phylum Pseudomonadota; class Gammaproteobacteria; order DRLM01; family DRLM01; genus CALZJG01. The sequence continues at coordinate 9,282 of CALZJG010000145.1, forward strand.
CCACCATCCGCGTGTTGGCCATGCCCGCCGACACCAACGCCTCGGGCGATATCTTCGGCGGCTGGATCATGGCCCAGGTCGATATCGCCGGCAGCGTGGCCGCCTACCGCCAAGCGCGGGGCCGGGTGGCGACCGTAGCGGTCAACTCATTCGAATTCCATCAGCCGGTATTCGTCGGCGATCTCATCAGCTGCTATGCCGAGGTGGTGCGCATTGGCACGACCTCGCTCACCGTGCAAGTCGAGGTCTACGCCGAGCGCAATCGTCAGCGCGAAGAGTGCATCAAGGTCACTCAGGCGACCCTGACCTACGTGGCCGTCGACGAGCAACGCAAGCCACGTTCGGTGCCACGCGACTAGCCCTTCATGCGCTGGGCAGGGCGGCTCCGCCGCGTACGGCGCGGTCCAAGCGTCGATAACCAATCGCTTCGCCGACATGGGCGGCGCTGATCTGTTCCACCTCCGCCAAATCGGCGATGGTGCGCGCCACTTTCAGTATTCGATGATAGGCACGTGCCGAGAGCCCCAGTCGCTCCACCGCTTGCTCCAATAAAGCCGCGCCGGCCGGTTCCGGCGTGCACCAGCGTTCCACTTCCGGCGGCGTGAGCAGATGATTGAGTTTGCCGGCCCGCCCATGTTGTCGTGCGCGTGCCGCCTGTACTTTGGCCCGCAACTCGGCGCTGGTGGGGCCGTGGGTTTGTTTGTCGCTCTCCGCCAATACCCGGTGCGGGACCTTAGGGACCTCGACATGCAAATCGATGCGATCCAACAGCGGCCCTGATACGCGGCCACGGTAACGCAGCACTTGTTCGGACGTGCAGTGACAGCGGCCGCTGATATCACCGAGGTAACCACAGGGACAGGGATTCATCGCCGCCACCAGCTGGAAGCGGGCCGGGTATTCTGCCTGGCGCGCCGCGCGCGAGATCACGATACGCCCCGATTCCAAGGGCTCGCGCAGCACTTCTAGGACGCGACGGTCGAATTCCGGAAGCTCATCGAGAAACAACACGCCGTGATGGGCCAGAGAAATTTCACCGGGACGCGGTTGTGCGCCGCCGCCCACCAGCGCCACGCCGGAGGCGGTGTGGTGCGGGGCGCGGAACGGTCGCGCGCGCCATCGTTGTAGTGCCTCACCGTGATTGCTGATAGAAGCGATGGCCGCCGCTTCCAGCGCCTCGTCCTCTTCTAGGGGCGGCAGGATACTGGGCAGGCGGCTGGCCAGCATAGTTTTACCGGTTCCGGGCGGACCAATTAGCAGCAAATTGTGGCCGCCGGCAGCGGCGATCTCCAGGGCGCGCTTGGCGTGGTGTTGGCCGCGCACATCGGCGATATCGTCCGTATGAGTGGGTAGCGTCTGAGCCGAGTCAATCGGGATCACCGTTGGCAGCGCGGTCAAGTTCTGCAAATGTGCGCAGACTTGCAGCAGATCTTCGGCGCCGCGTACCTGGGCATCCGGTACCAGGCTAGCTTCCTCGGCATTGATCCGCGGCACAATCAAGGTGCGGCCGGCGTTACGCGCTTGCAGCGCGATGGGCAGCGCGCCGCGGATGCGACGCAGTTCGCCGGTCAGTGCCAGCTCGCCGGCAAATTCGTAGTTGCCCAACGCCTCGGCGGGAACTTGCCCCGACGCCGCCAAGATCCCCAGGGCGATGGGCAGGTCATAGCGGCCGCCTTCTTTAGGTAGATCGGCCGGGGCGAGGTTGATAGTGATGCGGCGCGCGGGGAAATCGAAGTGGGCGTTGAGTAACGCCGCGCGCACGCGATCCTTGCTTTCCTTCACCGCCGCTTCGGGCAGGCCGACGATGGACAGGGCCGGCAAGCCGTTGGCGAGATGCACCTCCACTGTGACCAGCGGCGCATGGATGCCCACTTGGGCGCGACTGTAGACGACCGCGAGGGACACGCCGAGGGCGGCTACGGAATTACATCATGCGGTGATGCGGCGGGGCGCCCGGTGGGGCGCAGTTGCACTTCCAGCCGTTGCACTTCGCTATCCAGCTCATCGAGCTTGGCGCGGGTGCGTGCCAGGAGCGCGGTTTGCACTTCGAATTCCTCACGCGTGACGAGATTCAGTTTGGTAAAGGCGCTTTGTAGGATGGCGCGGAAGTTCTTTTCCAAGTCGTGCTGCAAATCGCGCATGCCTGTCGGCACGGCGGCAGCCAATTTCTCGGCCAAATCATCGAGCAGTTTCGGATCCAACACGGCCTGTTCTCCCTGTGATGGCGGATGCGCACCTAAGTGTACGAGAAATCCGTGCCTAGGTAATGTGCACCCGATAAGCGCACTTAAATGGTGCGCCCGCACCAGGATGCGCCTTTATTGGTGCATCTACACTCGTCTTGGCGCCCCCGTGCGATGCTAAATATCTGTTATTAATGCGATAAACATGCGTGGCATGGAATCTGCTCTATTCAGATTTATGTGTTTCATTCCTAGGGTTACCAGGGCTCAGCGCCGACCCCAGGGCGCAACACCAGGATGACGGGTCCAGGCCCTTGCGGCGCAAGGGATGCCGAGGAATATCGTATTTAGCGTGAGGAGAGCAGCAATGAAGCTAGTCGCAGCCATTATCAAACCATTCAAGTTAGATGACGTGCGGGAGGCCTTGTCGGAAATCGGCGTGCAAGGGGTAACTGTCACGGAGGTCAAGGGATTCGGCCGTCAGAAGGGACACACCGAGTTGTATCGCGGAGCGGAGTATGTGGTGGATTTTCTGCCCAAGGTGAAGATCGAGGTCGCGGTGGATGACAATCTGCTCGAGCGTGTGCTTGAGGTTATCGCCAAGGCCGCCAACACCGGCAAGATCGGTGACGGCAAGATCTTTGTGTTCAATCTGGAGCAGGCAATTCGTATCCGCACCGGCGAGACCGGTCCCGATGCCCTGTAACTGAGTCCCGACATACCGGAGGATGAGATAGTGGAAGAAGCACTTAACCAAATCAAAGAACTGAGCTACGCGCTGGACACCTTCTATTTCTTGGTGTGCGGCGCGTTGGTCATGTGGATGGCGGCGGGATTCGCCATGCTCGAGGCCGGCATGGTGCGCGCCAAGAACACCGCCGAGATACTCACCAAGAACATTGCCTTGTATGCCATCGCCTGCACGATGTATTTGCTGGTGGGCTACAACATCATGTATGGCGATTCCATTAACGGCTATATCCCCGGTTTGAGCTTCTTGCTCGGCGAGGAAAATAGTCTGGATTCGGTATTGGGGGGTGGTGAGGATGCGCCATATTACTCGGCGCGTTCGGACTTCTTTTTCCAAGTCGTGTTCGTGGCCACGGCCATGTCCATTGTCTCGGGCGCGGTGGCCGAGCGCATGAAGCTGTGGGCCTTCCTGGCTTTCGCCGTCGTGATGACCAGCATTATTTACCCGGTGCAAGGTTTCTGGAAGTGGGGTGGCGGTTTCCTCGACGAAGCCGGTTTCATGGACTTCGCCGGTTCGGGCGTAGTGCACTTGGCGGGCGCGGCGGCGGCGTTGGCGGGCGTGCTCCTGCTCGGCGCGCGCAAAGGTAAATACGGCCCCAAGGGTGAGATTCATCCCATCCCCGGCGCCAATATGCCCTTGGCTACGCTGGGCACCTTCATACTCTGGCTGGGCTGGTTCGGTTTCAACGGCGGCTCGGAATTGAAATTGTCCGACGTCGGTGAGGCCAATGCCGTGGCGCAAGTGTTCGTCAATACCAATGCGGCGGCGGCCGGCGGCGTGATCGCCGCGTTGATCACGGCGCGTTTATTGTTCGGCAAAGTCGACCTGACCATGGCGCTCAATGGTGCGTTGGCCGGCTTGGTGGCTATCACCGCTGAACCGTTGGCGCCCACCGGGTTCGTGGCCACCATCGTCGGTGCGATGGGCGGTGTATTGGTGGTGTTCGCCATCGTCGGCTTGGACAAACTCAAGATTGATGATCCGGTCGGCGCCATCTCGGTGCACGGCGTCGTGGGCATGTGGGGCTTGATTGCCGTGGCCTTTACCAATGCCGATGCGACCTTGACCGCGCAGTTGTTGGGCCTGGTGACCATCCTGGCTTGGGTGTTCCTGGCCAGCTTGCTGGTGTGGTTCGTGATCAAGTTGACCATGGGCTTGCGTGTCAGCCAAGAAGACGAATACCAAGGCGTCGACTTGTCTGAATGTGGGATGGAAGCCTATCCAGAGTTTACCGGCGGCAAGCAGTAACGCTGCCAGCCATGGTTCTCTCCTTTGCCCCGGGAGCAATGCTCCCGGGGCCTTATTTTTTGGGGCGATGAAAATGCGGTCCATCAACTGTTCAGAGGCGAGAAACGAAGAATCAATTTTTTCTCTCCGCGACACTTTCCTGATTGGCAGCGACGGCGCGTTCTTGCGCGGCCTGGACTAAGGCTGACGCAGAAGATTACTCACAGGCTGTTATGGGTGCCGTCGCAGTAGGGACGATCGCCGGTGTGTTTGCAGCCGCATAAGGCGTGCGGCGCTTTCGAGGTGACGGTGAATTTAACCGGTGTGAATTCCGTGTCTTTGTGCGAGCCATCGCAGAACGGTTGATTCTTCGAGCGCCCACAGGCGCACCAGTAATAATCACCCGGCTCAAGGCTGACGATATAGGGTGATTTCTTCGCGCAGGTCGGTTCCGCCATGATGCCCTCCATGCGGGTTGCGGGGGTGGTGAGCTATTGTCCGCCTGATTTAACGCCGGTCTCATCGCTGGCGTCAAGGCGCGCGCTTTCACCTGCACTTACGTAGAATGCCGAATTTATAGTCAATAAATAGACTGTGCTGCTGCTCAACCGTACTCCTGGCAGGAATAGGCTGGGGAGAGCGGAGAGGGGAGACGGTGCGCGTTAGCCGCCCCTTATCGCGTTGCGAGCGTAGTGGGTAGACGCTGCGCCCGCCTGGGCGTGCTTGAGGAAGGAGGGTTCCGGACTGGTCCGTTTGGAAGTGCGCGGCCTGCGCCTGCATGGCGTCGATGCGGTGGAGTTTGCCGTGCAGGCCGGTGAATGCGTGTGTATCTCGGGTCCCTCGGGCGCGGGCAAGAGTCTATTGCTGCGCGCCATCGCCGATATGGAGCCGCATGAGGGTGAAGTCTATTTGGACGGCATCCCCAGTCGCGCGATCGAACCGCCGCTGTGGCGAAGACAAGTCGCCATGCTGCCGGCCGAGAGCGCGTGGTGGCATGACGGCGTGCGGGCGCACTTCCCGTCTGCGGTGCCCGCGCTGGCGTCGCTCAGTTTGTCTGCTGCATTGCTCGATGCGCCGGTGGACAGGCTGTCCACCGGCGAGCGGCAGCGTTTAGCTCTGTTGCGAGTGTTGGCCAATCATCCCGCCGTCTTGTTGCTCGACGAGCCCACCGCCAGTCTCGATCCGGCCAGCATCGAACAAGTGGAGCGCTTGTTGATGCAATATCGCCGTGATAGCAGCGCCGCCCTGGTGTGGGTGAGTCATGACCCCAA